>WLJI01000079.1 GCA_009701845.1 Actinomycetota bacterium | reverse complement strand
CGTTGCCAACAGAACCTGAGCTTGGCCAGGAACTCTGCGAGTTGCATGCGGCAAACTTGCGGGTACCTCAGGGTTGGGATTCGGTGGACCGCAGACACGTTGCCCCAAGCCCAACGCCGGTCGCTTCTGATGACCCAGTGCCAGTAACTGAGCCAGTAGCTGAGCCACTGCCAGCGGCAGAGCCACAAGCAGAGCCACAAGCAGAGGCAGAGCCAGTCGTGGATCCAGTGGCGGAGCCGACTCGAGTTTCTGAGCCGAAACCAACGCGGGTGAAAGCGAAGAGCAGACCGAAGCCCTCGTTACTCTCCCGTGCACTAAAAACCACAGGGCCTCAGCGCTCGGCGCTCAGTGAAGAGTTGGGTGCTCCCACTTCTACCGGTACCAGTTCAACAGATACAAGTTCAACAGATACAAGTTCAACCAACTGAGAAAAATAGGTCCGATGAAATCGAATCCATATTTAAGTGGAAACTTTGGGCCCGTTACTGAAGAGGTCACGGCTTTTAACCTTCAGGTGACGGGTCAGATACCTGCTGAACTCAACGGACGGTATCTGCGTAATGGGCCGAATCCAATCACTGCTGACCCGGAAACCTATAACTGGTTCTTGGGCGATGGAATGGTCCATGGGGTTCGCCTGCAAGACGGTCAGGCTGAGTGGTATCGAAATCGATGGGTGAAAAGTCCGGGCAGTTTTCCTCCGAACACAAACGTGATTGGGCTGAATGGTCGCACTCTTGCGCTCGTCGAGGCTGGGGCGCCGCCGGTTGAACTGGGATTCGAACTCGACACGATCGGAACCAGTGACTTTGGGGGCACCCTCTCTCACGGTTATACCGCTCATCCAAAGGTCGACCCTGTCAGCGGCGAACTTCATGCAGCTAGCTATATCTGGTCACTGCCCAACGTGATTGAGTACACCGTCATCGGTCCTAACGGAACTGTGATTCGCCGTGAAGAGATTCCCGTGCCTGGCAGCCCAATGGTTCATGACATCTCGATCACCGAGAGTTCCGCCGTATTTTACGATCTGCCCGTTGTGTTCAATCTGGAAGATGCCATAGCTGGAATCGGCCTGCCGTACGCATGGAGCAATGACTACGGCGCTCGAGTTGGAGTACTCCCGCGTGAGGGTACTGGCACCGATCAGCTGCGATGGTTCGAGGTGAACCCCTGTTATGTGTTCCACGCAGTAAACGCGTACGACGCAGTCGGAGTGAACGGGCAGCCACTGATTGTGCTTGATGTAATTCGCTTCGACCGGGTGTTCGATCGGAGTCGACTCGGCCCAGACGAGAGTATTCCGTACCTTTGGAGATGGACCCTTGACCTGCAGTCCGGCAGGGCGACTGAGGAACAACTGAGTGACCAGCCCATTGAGTTCCCGCGAGTGGACGAGCGGCTAGTCGGCAAGAAACATCGCTACGGATGGGCTACGAGTGTGTACAGCGGCACCGGGGAACCCGGCGCTTCTGGGATTTTCGATGGAGCAAGCATTGCTTGTTATGACTTCCAAACCGACTCGCTGACTCGCCACGAGATGGGGCCCGGCAGATATGCAGGAGAAGCAGTATTTGTCCCCGCCTCAGAGACTGCGAGCGAGCGGGATGGCTATCTGATGAGCATGGTCTATGACACAGGTACGGATTGTTCAGACTTAGTAATTCTGGATGCACAGGATCTGCTTGCCGAACCCCTAGCGACTATTCACCTGCCTCAGCGGGTGCCGTTCGGTTTTCACGGAAACTTCGTAGCTGAGTAGAGCGGGTAGAAGCGGGCGAAATAGATGTCGGCAGTCTGCTCGCGTAGCGTGTGGGCATGCCTGAGTTTGAGTACCAGCCGATGTTCCCGCAGCCAAAGCCAAACACTGACTATAGAAAGCTGACTAGCGATTTTGTCTCGGTTGGTGAGTACAGGGGAAGCCCTGTTTTAGAGGTTGATCGCCAAGCGCTGACCTTGTTGATCGCCGAGTCAGTCCACACCATTTCGCATCTGTTTCGGCCTGGGCATCTTGCGCAGCTCTCGAAGATTCTTGACGATCCAGAGGCCACAGCGAACGATCGTTTTGTGGCACGAACCATGTTGCAAAACGCATGTGTGTCTGCGGGCATGATTCTGCCGAGTTGCCAAGACACGGGAACTGCAATCGTCATGGCGAAAAAGGGGCAGCAAGTCTGGACTCACGGAGGAGCTGACACCCCCGGCGGGGATGAGGCTGCGATTGCTGAGGGTGTGTACCGCACATACACCGAGACGAATCTTCGCTATTCGCAACTTGCTCCGATCACGACGTTCGAGGAGCGCAACACGGGCACCAATCTGCCCGCTCAGATTGATCTCAGTGCTGTAGATGGCGATGAATACAACTTTTTGGTGATGACAAAGGGAGGGGGCAGCGCAAATAAAACCTTCCTCTATCAAGAGACCAAGGCGCTGCTCAACCCAGAGTCACTGCTCAAATTTGTTGATGAAAAGATTCGCACGCTTGGCACCTCTGCTTGTCCGCCGTACCACCTTGCGATCGTGATCGGTGGCACTTCTGCAGAGATGAATCTGAAGACGGTGAAGTATGCAAGCGCCCGATACTTGGACGGCCTACCCACGGTGGGAAATGAACTTGGCCATGCCATTCGAGACTTTGAACTTGAGCAACAAATCTTCAATCTTGCAGCCGCAACGGGGATTGGGGCGCAGTTCGGCGGCAAATATTTCTGCCATGACGTGCGAGTGATCCGCTTGCCAAGACACGGCGCTAGTTGCCCCGTGGGGATCGGGGTGAGTTGCTCTGCAGACCGTCAAGCGCTTGGCAAGATCACAGCCGAGGGAGTCTTTGTCGAACAGCTTGAGACTGACCCTGCGCAGTATTTGCCAGAGATTACTGAAGCCGACCTTCGCGCCGAGGTAGTGCACGTGGACTTGAATCAGTCTATGGATGAGATCCGTAGCCAACTGAGCAAGTACCCGATCCGAACCCGCCTATCTCTGACCGGCCCCGTGGTAGTGGCAAGAGATATTGCTCACGCCAAGCTCAAAGAGCGCATTGATCGCGGCGAGGGGCTACCGCAGTACATGAAGGATCATCCGGTGTACTACGCCGGTCCGGCAAAGACACCAGAAGGTATGGCCTCGGGCAGTTTTGGCCCAACGACTGCTGGACGTATGGACAGCTACGTGGACTTGTTTATGCAACATGGCGGCAGCTTTATCACCTTGGCAAAGGGGAATCGCTCGGCGCAGGTACGCACGGCCTGCAAGGACCACGGCGGTTTCTACCTAGGTTCGATTGGTGGACCTGCAGCGATTTTGGCCCAGGATGCAATCAAAAAAGTTGAGATTCTAGAGTATCCCGAACTTGGCATGGAAGCCATTTGGAAGATCGAGGTAGAGAACTTCCCGGCGTTCATCATTACTGATGACAAAGGCAACGATTTCTTCTCTGGGCTCTTGTAGTAACTGCTGCTCAGCTTGCGACTTGGGTGTCTGCTCGCGCAGCCCCCGATGCTTTCCAAGCCCGAGCAAATGATCGACCCTCGGGTGTATTCAGAACCTCTGAGCTGTGTTCTCTCGACAGATCAGCAGTCTGACTGTGGCCCCCTGAGCGCAACAGGTTGAGGCCATGCGCGTGAGACTCGGTCACTGTTGGCCGAATGGCTAGTACCCGCACCCCAGCTTTTTCGGCTGCACGTAGCTCACGATCAAGTTGGCGGTTGAAGAGTTCCTTGCTTGCTCGCAAGTGGATTGGCGGCGTGTGATCGGGGTCAAAGGATTGTGGCGCTGCCACAACGATGAGTTCCGCTCCTGCCTCAACTGCTACATCAACATTTGTTGAGGACTTCACTGCGCCGTCAACGAGCAGTCGGCGGCCGACGCGAATGGGCGGATACAGCAGCGGTACAGCCGAGGCTGCGCGCATTGCGTCAGGGAGGGCAGGGCGGGGGTTGTGTGGCGATCCAAGAACAACTCGCTGTCCTGTCACGATGTCAAAGCTGCACAGGGCCAACTCTTCTTCTGGCCACTCCTCGCCCGCCCAGTTTGCAAACTCCATGCGTTGCTCGGTCACTGATCCAATGCCTGCGCGATAGAAATGCTGCAGCGACAGCGGCGGCCGAACCGCAGGCCACCGAACCACAGTGCGATGCAGAACATACGCAGATCCCGCAACTCGCCGAGCTAGACCGATTGGCGTTCGCCAGCCTTGGCTAAAGACCACCTCAGGCCGAAAGAACGGTTGGTTCTCTGCAAAAGGGTTGTGGTCTTCGTGTGCCATTGCCCAGACCAGATCTAGGTCATTGCCAACCCTCATGATCGATCCAACAATTGCTCCTGCAGAGGTGCCAACAACTAGGTCGGCCGCAGCTGGGTCTAGGCCGGCATCGGCCATGGCTTTGAGTACGCCTGCATGAAACGCAATCCCAACGGTGCCCCCAGCGCCCAACACAATTGCGGTTCGTTTGCGAGTCTGCGGGGCGCGAGCAGAGCGAGCCGTTTTTGGCTTGTCAGCGAGCGCATCAAGCACTGATGCGCATTCCTGTGCTTGTGCCTGTGCTTGATCTGTATTGATCCCCATCGTGAACCTGCAGCTGTGTCGTGTCGGATGCCTGAGCCGCCAACTAGAGAGTGAGTGTGGCGCTAGGCCGCAATTCTTTTCAATGAGTGGATACCCCAGTTGTCTGATAGGCAAGACTCAAGGGGTGGATCCTATGTTGATCACTAACCTGCTCGGCGCGATAGGCCTCGGTGCTTCATCTGGGCTCAATGCGTGGATCCCACTGTTGGGGTTGGGCCTAGCTCAGCGCTTTGGTGTGGTGGAGCTCTCCTCTCGCTATGACCAACTTGGTTCTACTTGGGCACTAGCCATTTTGGGAGTGCTGTTTGTCATTGACCTGATCGGCGACAAAATCGTTGTGATTGATCACGTGTTGCACGCGGTTGGTCTGGTCATTGCTCCAGTCTCGGGAGCAATCGTGTTCTCTGCTCAGGCTGAGCTGCTGTCAGGCTCACACCCGGTGCTTGCCGCTCTTGCGGGAATCCTGCTGGGAGGAACGATGCACGCTGGTCGTAGCGCATTGAGGCCGGTGGTGAGTGCAGGCACAGGAGGCCTTGGTAACCCTGTGGTGAGCTTGATCGAGGATGTGATGGCTGCGGTCATGGTCTTTCTGGCCATACTCGTCCCGGTCATTTCCTTCATTGTTTTGCTCGCGCTGGTCTTCTTCTCGGTCAGGTGGATTCGAAAGCGCCGTCAGCGCAAGGCTCTGCGCTCACAAGCAGTGAGTGAGGTGCCTAACCAGGTTCCTTCCCAACTGCCATCGCAGTTGCCTAGTCAGTTACCTCACCAGTTACCTCACCAGTTGCCTAGTCAGTTGCCGGCAGCGGGACCCAGTACTGCGCAACCGATACAGAACCCACCGCAAACTTCAGGTCCATCCGACGCGATAACTTGGGAATAAATGATGCCGAGTTTCTCAACGTTGGGTCAGGTGGCTCGTCCTCGTCCTCGCCCTAGCTGCTTGCAGCCCCGGGTACTAGCCGCATGTGCGCTCTTGCTCGGAGTTTTTGTCTTTGGGGCTGCGCCAGCGGGAGCGCATGCAATTCTCACGAGCGTTAGCCCAGAACCTGATGCCGTCCTAGAGGAGTCCCCCAAAGAGATCAGGCTCAGCTTTAGCGAATCAATCTCTATTCCTGCTCAGGGGATTCGCCTGTTTGACCCGAGCGGGCGCGAGGTGCCGGGGATCAAAGCGGTTACTCGTGGAAACACAATGAGCGCGCAAGTGCCGTTGCTCGCTACAGATGGGTCGTACACCGTTGCGTGGAGAGCTGTATCTGCGGACGGTCATGCCGTCAGCGGTGCGTATTTGTTTCACCTGCGTCTCGCAACGCTCACTCAGCCCGTAGAAGGTGCTGAATCTAGTGTTGCGCTCTGGCCCAGTCTGCTGCGGATTTTGGGCACCATTCTTTCGATAGGGGCCTTGGCTCTCTTTCTTGGTGGACCTGACTCGTTTGGTCGACGGCGAGGACAGGGATTTGGTTTATGGGCTGTTGCCACAATTGGCGCTCTCATCTGCCTGCTGAGTTCGGTTGCGGCTGCAGGCTCGATTCGCTCAAGTGGCTGGTCTGTCAGTTTGTCGACTTCTACTGGCCGGCTGGCTCTGCTGGCCCTTGTGCTGACGCTTGTAGGCCTAGCGCTGAGCTGGGCGAGCCATGCTCCGAACTCTGAACTAGCTGAGCCAAAAGTAGGGTCCGAGCGGGTCGTTGTTTCCCTAGCTGTTGTCACGGTTGGAATCGTTGCCCTTCAGGGCCATGCAGTTGCGATCAATCCTGTTGCTCTGTCGGTGACAATGACCTTGGGGCATGTGATGGCCGCACTCTGCTGGGGAGCGGGACTGGTGTGGCTAGAAGCCCGAACTCGCTCGGCCTCGGCAACTGAGGTTCAAGCAGTTGTTGTAAGAAGGTCCCCTTGGGCCATCGCAGCGGTGGTGACTCTAGGAGTCACTGGACTAGTTCTGGTGCTGGACCGCGTTCCGCTCGGCGAGTTGTTGAATTCTTGGTACGGCCGAGTTGGGGTGCTGAAGCTGCTTCTGCTTCTAGCCGCAGTTTCTCTGGCCTTCTACAACCGCTATTGGCTGACACCCAAACTGCCGACTGAGCCTGAGCCCGATCAGCCTGAGCCCACCGAGCCTGAGCCCGATCAGCCTGTGCCCACCGAGCCTGAGCCGGCCCCACCTGCTGCCCTGTCTCAGTTGCGCAGGTCAGTGCGACTAGAAGTGTTGGTGTTGGCAGTGGCCTTACTAGCGGGCGCAACGCTTGCTCAGATTGCCCCACCTGTGGCCGGTGCGAGCGGATCTTCAGGCGGATCATTTAGCGAGCGTGCAGCATTTGGAACCGGTCAGGTTGAGCTTCGAGTCGATCCAGGACTGCGGGGCATGAATGAGGTACACATCACCGCCCTGGGTTCTGATGGTCGCCTCATGCCGGGCGTCGAGGATTTTGAACTCTCGCTCTCTTTAGCGGCAGACAACATCGGGCCGCTCAAGCCGCAGATGCAAAGAATCACCGCGGGTCACTCGGTGTCTTATGCGCGGTTCCCTTTTGCTGGCGAGTGGACAGTGCTGGTCACTTCGCGTCTTAGCCGATTCGAGGCCCTGTCTGCGGTGTTTAGCGTTCCCATTGGCCCGTGACGCAGACTTTTTGCCGCGACACCAGCCGACTCGGATGGGTCAGAATTCTTCTGCGAGTTCGATTTCTCCTGCTGCGGCCGCCTCAGTAAAGCGTTCGTAGTCGGCTTCGATCTGCTCGCTGTAGCTCACTGCGTAGGCCTCCATAGCCTCATCGAATCGTTCGGACTTGCCGAGATACCCGGCTATAGCGATTGGGTCCGCCGATCGCGCGTGAGCACGGGCAAGGGTGCGGCCGCAGAGGTCCGCGTACGCAATGAGGCCTGCGGCTGGAAGGCCGTCAATATCTACGCTGCCCTTCATGTCTTTCAACTGGCGAATGTAATAAAACTTGCCCGCCGGACCGCGGGTCCACCCCAAAAACACGTCGCTGGCCGCTTGCATCTTGCGTTGGCCAACCACTGCTCGTTCGCCTTGGTGAGCAAATTCGCTCGGGCCTGCGTACGGAGCAAGAACGGAGTCCTCGGCCTCTTTGACCTGCAAGAAGAGCACGTCGTCTTCGTCTCGGCCATGCATCAACACAATCAAGCAACGCGTTCCCACGCTGCCAACGCCGACCACCTTGATGGCCAACTCAATCTGGCGAAACCGGTGAAGCAGTTGCCGGTGATCTGGGTCGAGACTCTCGGCGTAGAGGTCGAGGGCATCCTCAGTTATTTTCTGCCATTCAGGCGCATCAAGCGGAGTGAGCAGCGGTGGCTGATGAAGGATTCGACGCTCGCCGTTGACCATTTCGGTGAGCTTGGTGAGCACCTGAGCCGAGGTGCGATGCTTTGCCTTGGCAAGTGATTTTGCAAGCTTTTTGGGCGAGACGATTCCTGCAAATTCTTGCAGCGCTTCGCTCAGTTCAATGTGCTCGTACCAGATGTCTAGGACGTCGGCCTCTGCAAGGCGAAGCATGTTTTCACGGTAGATCTGAGCTGCCTTCTTGGCTGCGGCGCGGCCAGCCTTCTCTCCTTGGCCAGAGGTGCGCGCTGCAATGAGAAAGCTTGTGACGAGCCGTTTCACATCCCACTCGAATGGTCCTGGAAGGGTCTCATCAAAATCGTTCAGGTCGAAAACCACGTTGCGCTCGGGTGTGCCGTAGGCGCCAAAGTTGCACAGGTGAGCATCACCGCAAAGCTGGGTGCGGAGATTGGTGGAAGGGCCGCTTCCAAGGTCTCGTGCCATAACAACGGGCGACCCGCGGAGATACGTAAAGGGCGACACTGCCATGCGAGCGTTACGCACGGGAACTAACTCAGGCACGCGTGTTCTGTTCTGCTCGATCAACTGTTGAACAGGGTCGGGCCGATCCTTTGGTGGGTTCCACTCGCCGAGCGTTTCTCGAGGTACCGATTTGCGGACAAGCTCGCCAATGATCATTCGTTGCGAGGGAGAAGTTGTCGTTGGATCAGGCTCTATGTAGGTCTTGCCGTCCCAATCATCATTTGGTTGGTCTGGGCTTCTCAGCGGAGGTGTTCCAGAAGCAATTCGTTCGGTCTCGGCTAGGGCTGCAGTGAGCAGTTCCGCAGACTTGCCTGCGTTTGGGAACGGGTCATCTTTTGCCATGAAGTGGTTCTTCTTTCATCGAGTCAGTGCTGCACGATCCAAGCCAGCAAGTACCCAAGGCTATTCGATGAACAGTGCATTAACACAGGGGCGATCAGGCTGTCGGATCTATTGCGAAGCCAAGAGAGCCCCATGCCTGCGACTCCGGTTCCCAAGACTCCGGCCGTAATCGCTGCTGCTTGGCCAAGCGGACCGGGCAGGAGGTCTCGAAAAACGGGGTTGACGGTGTTGACGTTCCAAGATGGCAACACATGCCAGAACCCAAAGAGCAGAGCAGCTAGAAGGTCGGCGCGCAGGGCACCGTTGGCGTGCCGGGAAAAGCGCGTGCGAAACATGGCCGGCAGAACTCCTCGGAAGGCAATCTCTTCCATCAGGACCGTTCCGAGCGGCACCATGATGAGGGTTTCCCAAGCAAGAGACCCCAGCGAAATATCGGCCCGGCTGTCCTGAAAGAGCCGATTGGTAAAGGGGAGAGCAAGTCCGATGAGGTAAATGCTGAGAAGTAGTGCAGATGCTGCTCCACCCCAACGCAAACCACTTTGGAACTTTCGTGGCTCTAGGCCGATATCATCGATCGTGCGCCCGTCCCAGCGAATCGCAATCAGCAACAACAGCGCTGCCACTGTCAGGTTCCATGGCACATAGGCCCATGAGGGAAGGACCTCATTTGCCATGATGTTGGACACCAACAGTGTTGCCAGAACGCCAAACAGCGTCCAACGCGCATTCGGGTGACTCAAGCCTGCAGAAGTCTCGCCGATGCCGAGATTTGTGTCGTTGCTCTTTGGTGTCGAGGAAGTGCTGGCCTCGCTCGGTTCACTCACGACCCCACGTTACTCCCGCTCCGACTCAGAGCGTTTAGCCAGCCAGTTGGCCTTTTGCCGCATGTCGCAACACGCTGTGCGCAGCGGCGCTGCCGCACATTCCGTGGACTCCTCCTCCGGGAGGAGTAGAAGAGGAGCAGAGGTATACCCCCTTCATTGGGGTTGCCCACGGGTGAACTGATGCAACGGGCCGTGCAACAAACTGTCGCAGGTCGGTAACCCCACCGGTGATATCGCCACCGATGTAGTTGGCGTTATGTGCTTGCATGGCAGCCGGACCCATTGAGTGTCGCTCTAGGATCAGGTCTCGAAACCCCGGTGCGAAACGCTCAATTTGGGCTTCGATTCGACTCGTCATATCTATCTCTGAACCATGAGGAACATGACAGTAAGCCCACAGAGTGTGCTTACCGGCGGGTGCCCTGCTGGGATCAAACAACGATTGCTGCGCTGCAAGAAGAAACGGCCGCTCCGAAATTCGCCCCTGGGTTGCTGCGAGTTCCGATTCGCGGACCTCATCCAAGGTGCCGCCGATATGCACAGTGGCAGCCCGAGCAACCTGCGGGTCTTGCCACGGGACTGGGCCATCTAGTGCCCAATCAAGTTTGAACACGCCTGGTCCGTATCGAAACTTCTGCAGCGAGCGTCGGTAACGAGCTGGCATCTGATCGCCCGCCATTGCGATGAGCTGTACAGGAGTGACGTCGCACAGTACGGCTCGAGCTGGCGGGAGCTGCTGCAACGAAGTCACGCGTTGTGCGCAGCGGAGCTCACCACCAGCTTGGATCAACAAAGTGACTAGTGCATCCGCGATTGCCTGAGAACCGCCCTGAGCCATTGGCCAGCCGACGCTGTGCCCAAGGGTTCCAAGCAGCATGCCTACTCCTGCAGTGGCCGCAGCCGAGAGTGGAAGCACCGAGTGTGCTGACAGACCAGCGAGCAGTGCCGGGCCTTCCTCGCTGCAGAAGGAAGTGCGGCTGATTGACTCGGCCGAACGCACCGCGTTACGGGCGAAGCGGGCTAAAGAGATCGGGTGAGCGACAGGGCGAGCGAGGGGAGCAAGGATCGAATCAGTCAGCGAGAAACCAGCGGCAACTGCAGAACCAAAGAGTCGAGTCCAGGCCTTGCCATCGACTCCAAGTCCTGCTGCGGTAGCGCTCACAGAGCGCTCAAGCATCACCGCTCGCTCCGGCCGAAGCGTGTGAGCAAGTGGTGCATCCGGTTGGATCCAAGTCACTCCCGCAGATTCCAACCCCAAGTCTCGGAGGGCCGGTGAGGCCAAGCCGAGGGGGTGGATTGCGGAACAGACATCGTGAGCAAACCCGGGAAGGGTTAGTTCCTCGGTCCGGGTACCGCCACCTGGGTGCTGGTTTGCCTCATAGACCACTACTCTCCAGCCGGCACGAGCCAGTGTGAGCGCAGCTACAAGACCGTTTGGTCCTGCGCCCACGACGACTGCGTCCCAAGATTCGCCCACCTCAACACACTAGGTGCGTGTGGGCGAATCCCCTCTGCGACTAGACGCCAGCTAATGCCTTCGAGAAGGCGCCGGCCGGAGCGGCGACGCTAGAGCAGTTGTTCTGTGCTCGAGTATTGGGTCCCTCTGGGCACGGCTGGTCTCGGCTCGCAGACCAGATCGCAATTCGGGCAAAGCCGAGCGTGGTTGCCTGGCTGCGAACGTAGGCCGCGTCGCTCAGCGTGAATACTTCGCCCAAGATGTCATTTTGCCCAATCATGGGGATCACTCCGATGAGGCCGTAGCGCTGAGCCGAACTCAGCGTTGGGTACAGAGGGGCTATCTGATTGTGAGTTGCCGTGGCGGCGTCAACTGCCCAGATGCCCATCTTTCCTTGGGCGGAACCGAGGCCGTAATCCATGGTCATGATGTCAATTGAGGACAGCACTACACCTGCGTTCACGGCGGAGCGCACCACAGATAATCCGTCTGGCGTCAAGCCGTAAGGCATCACTGGAAGAGTCAGAGTCACATCAAGCTTGCGGTTTGCTGCTCGGGCACGTTGCTGCAGAATTGCGATGGCTGCTGATCGACGCTGCACCGAAGCTGTGTCGTTGGTGGCTGCGCCTTCGATGTCGAAGTCAATAGAGGTGAGTTGGTAAGCGTCAATGACCGCTTGATACTCATCAGCTAGGGCTTGCACCGTGGTACAGGTGAGCGCGAGTTCATGATTGGCGGCACCACCGAATGACATGATCACGTCACCTCCTGCGGCTCGAAGCGCTGCGATCTGTGCAGTCATGAACTTGGCATCGCGGTCGTAGTAGCCGCCCCAAGAAGCCCGACATGGTGTGGAGCCGGAGACGATGAAGGCCAGTGTGAGTTCGCGGGTGGATCGTGCCGCCGCGGTCTGAACTAGGTCGGGGGTTGGCCAGTTGGTGGCATCGACGTAGGGGGAATACGGAACGTTCGTCGAGCCTGTGGGCAGAGTTGGCAGCGTGGTCGGCGTTGTTGGAACGGTCGTGGTCGGGATACCTGGAATGGTGGTAGTTGGAGTGTCGGGAGACATCACGGTCGAGCCGACGATGCAGGCTTTGTTGTTGACAAGACACGAGGAGGGGGTGCCTTGGCGTGAGTCGCCGACAGCAGTTATGCCGAAGCTGACGGACGCGCCGGGTGCGACTGTTCCATTCCAAGTCTCGTTGCTGACCTGATGCGAGGCTCCTGTTTGCTGGTAGATGCCGTTCCAGATGGAACTCACTGCGAGCGAGGAAGCGAAGGTGAGCGACCATGAGGTCCACGTGTTTGGTCCAGGATTGGTAATGGTGAAATCGGCG
>WLJI01000078.1 GCA_009701845.1 Actinomycetota bacterium | reverse complement strand
GATAGCCTGACCTGACGGATCGCAGTTGAGTCGCTACAGAGCGGGGAGTATGCATGTCAGTGGTCAATAAGCTCAAGGGCAAGGTCGAGAACCTCAAGCCACGGGTGAGCGAATGCGCAATCGTGGTGCGTCCGCTGCCTCTGATTGCCGATGAGATCATCTCTGCTGGCGATGATTTCTACTTCAAGATTGTCTTTGACCCAACGGACCGGCATCTTGTTGCACTTGAGCCAGCGCGCAGGCTTGAACTCATGAAGGGTCCCTTTGCGCGCGGCGCCCTGGTGATTCTTGCAATTCATAAGCCAACCGATACAGCTATTGGCAAGATGTGGTTGGTCAGCGAGTCCCCGGTTGCCGGCGATGGCAAGCGCGGGCTGTTACCGATCCAACTAGCGAAGGACGAGATCTTTCTTTTTGATCTTTGGGTACACAAGGACTTCCGCCGCAACGCGGTGGGAATCACCATGGCCTATGAGATGGGAGCTGCAGTTGATCAATTCTTCCCCGAAGCTAGGTGGGTGTACGGCTACGCTCACGTCGACAATGAGGCCTCGATGCAGTTGATGTCGCTGGTCTATGGCATGTGGACTGTGCAGACGATGAAGGAGTACGAGATCGGCGATTACCACGTTGGGATGGTGCCCAATTCAGACTCCCCCAAGTTTGGGCCCTTCTCTAAACGCGGTCGTCACTCTGGCGATGGGTTCCAGATGCCCGGTCGTCCGCGAAGCGGTGACACCGCTCGCGACTATCACCACCGCGAAGGGTTCGCTCGTCGAACTGTGAATGATGCGGTTATTTCTGATGATTGGATGTGGCCTGGACCTGAATGGTTCGACACAGAGCATCCAAAAGGGTCCGACGGTAAACCCGCTACGCCAGAGACTCTGCCTCGCTCAATGTGACAACCGCGCCAAGAGTCAGTCTTGGTGTAAGCCGCATTCCGTTTTTTCTTGGCCAGCCCATCTGCCTGAGCGTGGGTCTTCTCCAGGAAGCACCTTGTTTGTGCAGGGCATGCAGCCAATGGATGGGTATCCCTGATCTAACAGCGGGTTGACCAAAATATCGTTGTCCACGATGTAGTCCTGAACCTGCGCTGACGTCCAGTTCGCAAGTGGGTTGATCTTGATCAGGCCCCGAAGGTCGCGAGCAAGAATCGGCGAGTCGGCTCGACTTGGTGACTCATCTCGGCGCAGCCCCGACATCCAAGCTGCCTTCCCTGCGAGCGCCCGATCGAGTTGGCCTACCTTGACTGCCGAACAGCAATTTGTTGGATCAACCTTCCAGAGTTCCTCGTTGTGCGTCGCAACGGTCATGATGCGCAGGTTGAGGCCGTAGTGCCGCCGAACCTTCTCTACGGTCTCGAGCGTCTCAGGGAAGTGATAGCCCGTGTCGATAAAGACCACTTCGATTGCCGGTGCGACCTTGACCGCAAGGTCGATCAGCACAGAATCGGTCATAGAGGCAGCGAGCGATAGGTGAGGGCCGAAATTATCTGCCGCCCAGCGAAGAATCTCTGCTGCAGTGCGCTGCTCAAACTCATTGTTCAGCAGGCTGAGTTCTTCATCTGAAAACTCAGCAGCCTGAAATGGCCCGGGAAGTGGTTCGGTGAGTTCGTGACTCGCGTGGAGGTCGTCCAGCGTGTAGTTCGACATCAGACTGCGCACTCGGACTCGCCGAGTTCCTTCTCGTACGGCCCGGTCTCACCAAAGTCAACGTAGAAATCCTCGTTCTCGTCTGGTGTCGGAAAGACGTCAAGGTCTTTCAGCCAGACGGCCACACCTTTGGCGCCGCCCGACCGCTCAAGCCACTGAGGGAACTTCTCACCAAGTTCGCGCTCCTCGGAGTAGCGCCGAATAACACGAACTGTTGCCTCTGGGGCAGCCTTTGCGGGGACTCGAAGCGCAGTCTTTGCAAACTCGATCTGCTCGTCGCCAACAAAGCCGCCGAGTAGCATCTGATACCCCGGTGCAGAGCGGCCGTGTGCCCGTCGCTCGGCCCCAAAGAACCCAATATCGGCGATGTGGTGTTGTCCGCAGGAGTTGGTGCAACCAGAAATGTTGGTGCGCACGCCTTCAACCTCGCCGAGGCCAGCCTCCTCGAGTGCTTCGCCGATGGCGTTGGCAAGACCACGAGATTGGGTCACTGCCAAGTTGCAAGTATCGGCTCCTGGGCAGGCAACCACATCGCGGCTGAGTTCCGCTCCGGGTTCGGCCATGCCTATTGCCTCTAGGCGAGGGTAGAGCTCAATGAGTTGGTCCTCTGAGAGCCCACGCAGAATGAAGTTCTGCCGGTTCGTGATGCGGACCTCGGCGCCAAAATCTCTGCTGATGGCAGCAATGCCGCGGAACTGCTCTGCAGTGACATCTCCGAGCCGAGACCATGCCAACGCAGACACGGTGCCATTGGCGATTCCTCGAACAACGTTTGCCTCGTTCCAGCGAAGCTGCGGCGAGAGGCCACGCAAAAACACTGGCTGCCCTTGGCCCACAGGAGTGACTGTGCTCTCCGGTTGCCCGCCTTTGCCTGCAGGGGCATCGCCAAGCTCGGTTACCTGAGTGGGGATACCTCCGGGCCAACTTGAAGAGGCCAGCAAGAAACGGCGAGAGGCGAACACTCGCCGCTGCACCTCTTCGAAGCCCAACTCGCCGACAACCCATTTCATGCGGGCACGAAGCTTGTTATCTCGATTTCCTGTCTGTTCGAACACACGCACACAGGCTTCGATTGTGGGCAGCAACTCTTCTCTGCGAGTAAATGGCTCTAGCGCAAGTGCGGGATGCGGGTTTGCGCCTAACCCACCGGCGATAAAGACGCGAAACCCAGCCTCAGTGCCGCCTGCGCCCTCTTCACCTTCTGGGATCGTTCGCGTTACGGCGATCACGCCCACGTCGTTGAACATCGCCTGGCCACAATCGGTGGAGCACCCAGAGAAATTGATCTTGAACTTTCTTGGGAGCCGCTGTGAGATTGGGTTGCGCAAAAAGTGCCAGAACGTGGCTTCTGCCCAAGGCTGAATATCGAGCACCTCGTGGGGGCACGCACCAGCAAGATGACAGCCCATCACATTGCGGACCGTGTCTGAGCAGGCCTCACGAGTCGTGAGGCCAACCTTTGCAAGATCCCAGAGCAGGTCGGGAACTTGTTCTAGGTCTACAAAGTGGAACTGCACGTTCTGGCGTGTCGTCAAGTGTCCCCAGGTGCGGCTGTACTTCTCAGAAATATCTGCAAGAGCATCAAGCTGCGTCGGGGTGATTGCCCCGTAGGGCGCCTTGATGCGCACCATTTGGTTATGGCCACCTTGGCGTTGGCCGTAGACGCCATTGGCAAGCCGGAACACCTTGAAGACGTCTTCTTCGATCTCGCCTGCAAGGTAGGCAGCTAGTGAGCGTTCAAACTTTCGGATATCTGCAACCATGCCTTTGTCGACAAGTGTCGCAAGACCGTCGGTGCCAACGACTTCTCCGTCGGCATTGATCTCGATGGTGCTCATGGGTTCTCCGAGTTAGCTGGGCGGGGGCGGGGGGCGGTCAGGGCTCAGCGCTAAAGCTGACCAAGGAGGTCAACTTTAGCATTTAAATATGACTAGTCCAGTCGACAATTGCCAGTTGAGGCCGACAGGCCCCTAGCTGCTTAGCCTTGACGCAGTAGTTCGGCCACACCGAAGGCCAAGTCGAGCGACTGTCGAGCATTGAGTCGAGGGTCGCACATCGTCTCGTATCGAAGGCCTAAATCCCCATCAAGGAGGTCTTCTGCACCGCCGAGACATTCCGTCACATCGTCGCCGGTAAGTTCCACATGAACGCCGCCGGGCCAGGTTCCCTCTGCCCGATGCGCTTCAAAAAATCCGCTGATCTCGGCAAGAATCGAGTCGAAGTGGCGCGTCTTTTGGCCGCTCGGCGCAGTAAAGGTGTTGCCGTGCATGGGATCGCAAGCCCACACCACCGGGTGACCAGAATCGGCCACAGCGCGTAGCAACGGCCGAAGCGAGTCGGTGACCTTCTCGGCTCCCATTCGCGTAATCAGCGTCAGCCTGCCAGGAATGCGGTCTGGGTTGAGCGCTTCGCAGAGCTCAATCACCTGTTCCGGCGATGCCGTGGGCCCCACTTTGCAGCCGATCGGGTTGCGGATTCCGCGGAAGAACTCAACATGAGCGCCATCAAGGTCTCGGGTTCGTTCACCAATCCAGACCATGTGCGCCGAGCAGTCGTAGTAGTCGCCCGTCAGAGAATCTTTGCGGGTGAGTGCCTCTTCGTACCCAAGCACTAAGGCCTCGTGACTTGTCCAAACTTCGGTCTGATGAAGCGCCGGCACGGTGTCGTGATCAAGCCCGCAGGCATCCATAAAGCGCAGCGCCCGCTCGATCTCTTCGGCAAGTTGTTCATAGCGCTGCCCCTGCGGGCTTGCAGCAACGAACTCTTGGTTCCACTGATGTACCCGAGACAGGTCTGCGAACCCGCCAGTGGTGAAGGCCCGCAACAAGTTCAGCGTCGAAGCCGATTGGTGATACGCCTGAATCATGCGAGCCGGCACAGGAATGCGAGCCTCGGAAGTGAAAGCAACATCGTTGATCAGGTGACCGCGAAAGCTTGGTAGCTCAACTCCGTCGATGGTCTCTGTGTCGGCAGACCTTGGCTTTGCGAACTGTCCGGCAATTCTACCTAGCTTCACAACGGGCACACCCGCCGAGTAGGTCAGCACTACTGCCATCTGCAGAATGACCTTGAGTCGCTCGCGAATGGAGTCGGCTGAGAAGGACTCAAAAGATTCAGCGCAATCGCCGGCCTGCAACAAAAAAGCCTTGCCCTGAGCGACCCGTGCGAGCTCAGAAGTAAGTCTGCGAGATTCGCCTGCAAACACCAACGGTGGAAAGCCCGAGAGTTGCTTGAGCACTGACTCGTACTCAACCGCATCAGGCCAGTTTGGTTGTTGCAGCGCGGACTTTGCCCTCCAAGAGTCTGGGGACCACGACGCGGCCGAGGGGAAATCCCCGCCTGGAGTCTCGCTTCTAGTGTTGTCAGAGGAAGCCGTACTAGTCATCGTTGAGTAGGTTACCGGCCCGAGGCGCTCAGCCTGAAGTGAGTGCTAACTCGCGAACCGTTCCCATCGCACGCTTGACGAGACGTCGAGCGGCTTCGGCTGTGATGCCGAGATCCTCTCCAACTTCCCGGTAGCTCTTGCGCTGCCCATCAGACAGACCGAAGCGTTGTTCGACAGCGCTGCGAGCACGAGGGTCGAGAATCTCGAGCAGGCTCGTAAGCCACTCAGAGTGCTCTTGATCAAGCAACATGTCTTCCGGGCCTGCATGGCGGTCGGCGAGCATGTCAACGAGTTCGTTCGAGTCATCGTCTCCAATGCAGCGGTCGAGCGAAGTTGGGGTAGTGAGACGATGGAGCTCTGCATTTGCGTCGTCTAGCGAGTCTCCGTCACCGGAAACGTTTCGCAACGCTGCGCGCAGGGCTGCGGAACGGTCGCCCGGGAGCCGAACCAGCGAGGCTTTTTGGTCGAGGGCACGTCCGATGGACTGCCGAATCCAGAACGTGGCATAGGTAGAGAACTTGAAGCCCTTGCGCCAGTCGAACTTATCGACTGCATGCTCTAGGCCTAGATTGCCCTCTTGGACAAGGTCAAGCAGGTCCATTCCTGGAGGCAGTGGGTAGCGGCGAGCAACGCTGACCACGAGTCGCAAGTTGGAGCGGATAAAGCGGTCCTTTGCAGCATCACCGGCGGCAATGGCAGAACGAACCTCTCGGGTTCGTTCCCCTGCGTCTCGACGGGCTCGGGCCTCATGGCCGAGTTCGATCACTTGGGAAAGTTCGCGTTCCTCTTCTGCGTCAAGCAGCGGAACCCTTCCGATTTGATTGAGATACATACCAACGGAGTCACTCATCTGAGACAACTTTCGTGTCGTGGCCAAATCTGGCCGCTCGGCCGCTCCAAGGAGCGGAGGAAATAATTTCTTTGACGAGTTACAGGTTGTGTTTTTTCGTCCTGCTTGGTATCGGCCCGCCTCGCGTCAAGTTGAGGATACTTACCAAATAAATTTCTGGGCCTACGATTCCCTTATGCACCTGAGCGCTCCATCAGATACCTCACTCGGTGCGCATGCAGCTCGGATCGGGGTTTTCGGCGGAACCTTTGACCCGCCACACATCGGGCACCTCGTCACGGCGATCAATGTTCGCTTCGAGTTGAACTTGGATCGGGTCCTTATGGTTGTAGCCAACGAGCCGTGGCAGAAGGTTGGTTCCCGGAGGCTCTCCTCGGCGGCGGACCGCTTTGCAATGGTTCAAGCAGCAGTATCAGCGGAGGAGGGAATCGAGGCCAGTGATGTGGAACTGCAGCGTGGTGGGCCCTCGTACACCGTAGATACGCTTGCAAACCTTCATGCCGTGCAGCCGAACTGCGAGCTCTTCCTCATTCTTGGTGGAGATGCCGCAGCCGGCCTAGAGAGCTGGGAACGCCCAGAGGAGCTCGCCAAGCTGTGCCGAATCATCGTGGTGGACCGCCCAGGCGTAGTGAGTGAAGTGCCCTCGGATTTCAGCGTGGAACGGGTATCCGTGCCGCGCCTAGAGGTGTCCTCTACGGACCTGCGAGCGCGCGCTGCTACTCATGCACCGCTGCAGCACCTCGTACCCGAGCCGGTGATCTCTTTAATTTCGCAGCTTGGCCTCTATGGTGATGCTCAATGACAGGTCCACGCCGATGAGCACGCTTGCCCCCGAGCAGCCGCCGAGTGAGCCGGCGGCTAGCAACTCGCAACCCGTTGTACGTTCCGCTATGCGTCAACGTAAGGCGCAAAAACGCCGCAAACGTGCCACCGTGATTCAGGGTGTGCTCAGCGCAGTATTTGTGCTGGCGCTGATTCTTCTTGGGTTTATCGGCTGGAACTCGGCACTCAAAATTACAGGCGGGCGAGTTTCTGAGGTCACCGATCCTGCTGCCCCAAATTTTATTGCAAAAGTTGAGCCCACCAACGTTGAACTCGTAGCAGTCACGGCGCCAGATGGTTCCTTGGTCACCATGTTTTTTCTGTTGTCTGATCCAGCAGGAAAAAGCAAAGGTCCAGAGGCTGCCTCGAACACTGTGGTGGCAATGTCTTCTGGTCTGATCCTTTGGGAGTTCGAAGATGCTCCCCCTGATAGTGCAGGAAATATTTATGCATCGGGGGGAATTGACGCGCTGAGCCTGCGTCTAGGGGCAGATTCGAGCTTTGGTTCAACAAGCACATCCGAGGTGCCGAGCACCGTGATTGACGAGCTTGCTGCCGCTGCTGGTCCGATAACGCTTGAGCTCCCAGACAATGTGCTCGGCCCGGACGAGACCGGCGCAACAGTTGTGAAGTACCCCGCGGGAGCCCTTGTCTTGCAGCCAGATCAGGTAACTGAGTTTCTTGGATTTCGCGGAACGGATGAACAAGAACTCACACGGTCGCTTCGCCTTGAACAGCTCTGGACCAAATTGTTTGCTGTGCTCGGAGCTACAGAGTCGCCCACAAAGAGCAGCATCGTGCTTCCAGCTTCAGCCTCTACGGGTTTGAAATCTTTTGGTGATCTGCTCGGTCAGATGTCGAGCGCTCAGATCTCGTTTACCAACCTGCCCACTAAAGAGGTGGTGTTGAACACCTCTCCTCCCGTGATGCTGAATCAAATTGATGAATTAGCAATCCCCGGTTGGGTTGGGGAATTTGTTCCTTTTCCGGTGTCGGCCTATCCGGGGCAGCGGGCCACGGTGTCGATGTTGAATGGAACAACAGACAAGCGTTTGTCCAACCTGGTCGCCCCCAAGGTGGTCGCGGGGGGTGGGCAGATCTCGCTTGCTGGCAATGCTGGCTCTTTCGACATGACCACTTCGAAAGTGGAATATACCGAAATAGGATCGAAATCAGCTGCCGAGGCGATTGCTCAACAACTCGGCTTGCCAGCTACCTTGGGTGCTGATCCGAATAGCAACGTCGACGTGACGGTCACAATGGGTCAAGATCTTCTTCCATGAACCCTCCTTCACAGATCGCTCCAGAACAACCAGCTTCCGATGCGAGCGACCTTGCCCGCAGTGCGGCGCGCGCTGCTGATAGCAAAGGGGCAACTGAGATTGTGATTCTTGACGTTGCTCAGGTGATGGGAATCTGCGAGCTCTTCGTCATCCTGACCGCTGCGAATACACCCATGGTGAAAGCAGTAACAGATGAGATCCAAGAACGGATTTCTGTCGACTGCGGGAGGAGTCCCCGAGCCATCGAAGGTGCGGACGCCCGGCGTTGGGTTTTGCTTGATTACGGCGACATCGTGGTTCATATCTTCTTGGCTGAAGATCGCGAGTACTACCGCCTTGAGCGCCTCTATGCGGACTCGGCGCAACAGGACTGGCAGCTCGGTACACCTACGAGCTGATTGCTGTGGGCCCGCATGCTGTGGGCCCGCATGCTGTGGGCCTGAGAACTGTGGGCCTGAGAACTGTGGGCCACATGCAAGAAGACCCGGCTGAGAGCCGGGTCTTCTGTAGTGCAGGGTGCTTGTGGAGCCGATGAGAATCGAACTCACGACCTCTTCCATGCCATGGAAGCGCTCTAGCCAACTGAGCTACGGCCCCGCACGAGGTGCAACCTTAGCTGTCACTTCGCAGAGTGTGGAATTTGAGGTCGAAGAATCAGTCTTTCCCTATGATTGCCCACTCGGTTGCGGGGTGTAGGGCTCCACCTCACTACGATCACGTCATGTCAGATTTTCGTTCCGGCTCAGATGTTGAACTCTTCGAGCCATACGATCCGCAAGCGATCGAACCCAAGTGGCAGCAGTACTGGCGTGATCAGGGAACCTACGAGGTCGACAATGACGACCCTCGCCCCCGCTACTACGTGCTGTGCATGTACCCATACCCATCAGGAGCTGCGCATATGGGTCATGTGCGCAACTACACCTTTGGTGATCTGCTGACTCGGTATCGGACGATGAGCGGGGATGCGGTCTTGTCGCCCATGGGGTTCGATAGCTTTGGTTTGCCTGCAGAGAACGCGGCGATCAAGACGGGCCGCCACCCGCGAGCGTTTACCGACGAGAGAATTGAGCAGTTGCGCAGCTCGATTACGCGCATCGGTGGTGTGTATGACTGGCGACGAGAGGTCAAGAGCCACGATCCCAGCTACATGCGCTGGACCCAGTGGATCTTTCTGCAGTTCTTCGAAAACGGCCTGGCATATCGCAAGGCCGCTCCGGTGAACTGGGATCCCATCGACCAGACAGTTCTCGCCAATGAGCAGGTGCTTGCCGATGGCACCGCCGAGCGCTCTGGTGCTGTTGTAGAGAAGCGGGATCTAGAGCAGTGGTACTTCCGTATTACTGACTACGCACAGCAGTTGCTCGATGATCTTGACCAAGTTGATTGGCCTGAGCGTGTTGTGACTCAGCAGCGCAACTGGATCGGTCGCTCCGAGGGCGCCGAATTTAGAATGGGTGTAGTTACCGCAGAGGGCCAACCCGTGTTGTCTGCTGAGGGCTCTACCCCGCTTGAGTTCAGCGTGTTCACCACTCGGCCTGACACTGCTTTTGGCATGACCTTCTGTGTGCTTGCGCCTGAGCACCCGCTTGTAAGCCAGATCGTGAGCGAACCGCTCCGTGACAAGGTTGAGGCGTTCGTTACCTTGGCTCGCTCGACCTCGGAGATTGACCGGTTGTCTACCGATCGCCCCTTGGCCGATCGGGGCTGCTTCACCGGTGCGTTCGCAACAAACCCGTTTACTGGCGACGCGGTTCCCATCTATTTGGCTGACTACGTGCTCGCCACGTATGGAACTGGTGCAGTGATGGCGGTTCCCGGCGAAGATCAGCGTGATTGGGACTTCGCTGGCATTTTCGATCTGCCGATTGTTCATACCGTGCAGCGTCCTGAGGGGTGGCAGGGCGAAGCGTTTAGTGGTGATGGTCCACACATCAATTCCCCAAGTAGTGAACTGCTACCCCCCGCTGGCGACTTAGATCTGAACGGCCTCAACACAGTCGATGCGAAGAACGCGGCGATGGACTGGCTCGAAGCGAGCGGCTGTGGCGAGCGCAAGGTCAACTTTCGTCTGCGTGACTGGTTGTTGTCACGGCAGCGCTTCTGGGGCTGCCCGATCCCCATCGTGTATTGCGATGCCTGCGGAATCGTTCCCGTGCCTCTAGATCAGTTACCCGTGCTTGCACCTGATGACGTTGAGTTCACGCCGACCGGGCAATCACCGTTGCTCTCCCATGAGGGGTTTTTGCACACAACTTGCCCACAATGTGGTGCCCCGGCTCGCCGAGAAACCGACACGATGGATACCTTCGTGGATAGTTCTTGGTACTACTTGCGATTTACTGACCCATGGTCCGAGGATGTCCCATTTCGTCAGGACCAGCTAGCGCAGTGGATGCCGGTAGATCAGTACATCGGTGGAGCAGAGCACGCTGTGTTGCACCTGATGTATGCCAGATTCTTTACCAAGGCGCTCTCTGATTTACAGGTGCTGCCTGCTGATCTGCGCGAGCCTTTTCAACGTCTGTTTACGCAGGGAATGATCCGCCTTGACGGGGCAAAGATGTCGAAGTCCAAAGGCAACCTCGTTGCTCCCGAAGAAATCATCGATACCCTCGGAGCCGATGCTCTGCGTTTGAGTCACCTAGCAGTGAAGCCACCTGAAGAGGATGTGGATTGGGAAGATGTTGGCCTCGAGGGTTGCCATCGATTCTTGATGCGCCTCTGGAGGCTCGCAGTGCCCGGGTCGGACCTCACAGCCGACCTGCGCACGGGGGAAGCCCAATCAGTCGACGCTGCCATTGAGCGAGCAACCCATGTCTTGATCGATGGGATCTCTGCAGATTTTGACCGCTGGTCCTACAACGTTGCGGTTGCAAAGTTCATGGCTTTCTTGAACGAGTTGTACCGCTATGTGCAGGCCCCTGAGCAGGCCCACGGCCCAACCCTGCAGGCCTCAGTAGATACCTTGCTGAAGCTCCTTGCTCCGGCGTGTCCGCATATGACTGCCGAACTCTGGGCTGCGCGACATGTTGAGCAGGGGGATCAGGTTCTGCCAGATGCAGAACCGGCTCACGTGCACACCACGGCTTGGCCAGTGGCCAATCCCGAGTTGCTACTCCAAGAGTCGGTGACCCTCGTGGTGCAGATCAACGGCAAGGTGCGGGATCGTATTGAGGTTGCCCCCGATGCCGATGAGGCTGCGTGCCTCGCTGCAGCTCTTGAGTCAGACAAGGTGCGCCAACAACTCCAAGGAGCCGAGCCGCATCGGGTCATTGCTCGTCCACCAAAGCTTGTAAATCTGCTGGTCTAAGCAGTCCGTTTCTGGCTGCTTGTCAGTAGCCGCGTCCACCTTTCGCTAGTTTTTTGTAACCGTGACCCACTCTGGAGTGTCAAAGCAACGTGCTCTCGCTGATTGATCGAATCGAAGCAACTGCCGAACGTGATTATGGACTCATGACCTTTGTCTCGGGTGATGACCATCAGACGATTCGCTGGTCGCAACTCCACACCGAGGCCCTAGCGGTTGCGGCTGCGCTTCAAGCCCGAGGAGTGCAACCCGGCGACCACGTTGCAGTGCTTGGTCCAACGACCCGCCAGCTCATCACGACTATTCAGGCCATCTGGTTGACCGGGGCAGCACTAGTAACCATGCCGCTGCCGATGAGAATGGGGGCACTTGAACAGTTTGTTGCTCAGACCCGAGTCAGAATTCGCCGCTCCGATACCAAGATATTGGTCATCGATTCAGACCTTGCAGCATTTATTGAGCGCGTTGAAGGTGACCCCCCGTTTGTGACGCTCGATGAACTCTTCGCCGATCAAAGCGGCGCCGCTGCGAGCTATACGCGTCCAAAGAGCAACGCTGACTCTCTTGCCGTTTTGCAGTTCACGTCCGGTTCCACCTCTGAGCCGAAGGGTGTGATGTTGTCTCATGAGGCAATCTGCAACAACCTTGATGGTGCTTGGAAAGCTGCTGCGATCACTCAAGACGAGGTGATCGTCTCTTGGTTGCCGCTCTATCACGATATGGGGCTCGTTGGGCTGCTCACCATACCCATGACGATTGGTTGCACCTTGGTGCAGGGTGCCCCGCAAGACTTCCTAGCTCGTCCCTTGCGCTGGTTGCAGTGGATCTCGCAATACGGAGGCACGGGAACTGCCGGACCAAACTTCTCGTACTCCCTAGCTGCTCGGGCCATGCGCAGGACCGAAGAGGAGCTAGACCTTTCGAATATGCGCGTTTGGCTGAACGGGGCCGAGCCAGTTGACCCTGAAACGTTCCGGAGTTTCTTTGCTGCCGGTGAACGGTTCGGGCTTTCGCCCAAAGGTGCCTTTCCCGCATTTGGAAT
>WLJI01000077.1 GCA_009701845.1 Actinomycetota bacterium | reverse complement strand
GGGGTGGGTGGCACCGGTGGGGCACAGGCCGCTGCACCTACTAGGAGTACCGCTAACAGGGCGCCCCCCAAAGAAGCTCGCATTTCTTCCCCTGTCCGTTTGTTGCGTGCTCAAGGCTCGCATCATGCGCAGTCAGGGTCAAGGGCCTTTCGCCCCTGAATCATGCACCTGTCGGTTTCGGGCGCAAGCAACTGCTAGCCGTGGGCGGGCCTGCACTGTCAAAGATCCTTGCGAGGTGCAACTGCCTCGTGATGGCGCTGCTGATCTGCAGGCCGAGGTGGTCTCGACTGCAGCTGGCGCCGCTTCGGTAGATCTGCAAGTCGCC
The DNA here is from genome assembly GCA_009701845.1 of Actinomycetota bacterium. GTDB lineage: Bacteria > Actinomycetota > Acidimicrobiia > Acidimicrobiales > Microtrichaceae > IMCC26207. The sequence continues at coordinate 12,127 of WLJI01000077.1, read as the reverse complement.
ACGGGTACAGGTACGAATCGGCAGTGGAAGCCAATCGGTAGGCCCGAGACCAGCCCCGGCCTGAATCAAGTCACCGAGCAGATCGTCACTGATCAGCTTGCCCCCGGTGCGAGCGGCGCCGTGCGCATGCGTGAGGTCTCTGAATATGACTGGACGACTGGTTCGGGCAATCTGGTGCGCCAGACCTCGGAGTCGGGGGCAACGGTTAGCCACACATGGGACACCTATACCGGCAGAGACGGCCACTGGGGACAGCATCTGAGTTGGACTGGTCCGGGCGGCCAGACCACTACCTACGGCTATCACGACGCCACTGCGCCCGCTGCAGGGTGTGACGGATCCGCCGTGCAGGGCGGGCTGTTAGCAAGCACTACTCGGCCAGGGGCCATCACCACCGAGCAGTCCTACAACGCCGCAGGCGGCACCACAAAAGCGTCAGGCAACGGCACCGAAACCTGCATCAACTATCGTGCCGACGGTTCGGCCTCGGGGGGTTCCGTCACGGGTGGCGGTGCACCGTACTCGGCCTTCAACACACCGCTACTCAACGCCAACCCACTCGAAGCCGCATCCACGGTGGTGAGTCAAGGAGTGAGCACTACCAGCACTGAGTCGGTCTCGATCACTGGTCAAGTGGTGCGCACTACCGACGCACGCGGCACCACCACCACCTTCGTCTATGACCCGTGGACGGGGAATCTCACTTCCTCGACCGAGACCACTGCTGCGGGCGAAACTCGCACCTCTACCTTTGGCTTTGACAAGTACGGCCGGCCCGACAGTGTTGCAGTCAATGGGGTCACGCTGAGCACCTCCACATACCGCTCGAACGACACCGTCCTGCGCGTCAACTACGCCAACGGAACCACGTCTGCGCTCAGCCTCGACCCCAACAACAACATCGAGTCAGTTCAGTATGACGGGTTCGAGGGCGATGTCAGCGTGGGCGAGACTGACGTCTATTCGCGTGGCAATGCAATCTTGTCTCGGGAGCTACGCGGACCCGACGGCACCCTCCGATTTGATGCCACCTATGACCTAGATCACCGTCTCCTGTCCTCGGTGGCCACTGGCACGATAGAGCGCACCACGGATTCCACCACCGTTGCCTTTGAGGGCGCTGCTGGAGCCAATGGCAACCGCACATCTCAGACCGCAGAGGACACTGATGGGCAGGCAGTCACCTCAACCTTTACCTACGACGAGTCAGACCGCCTTGTGGGAACCACGCTCCCGACTGCGGGCGCACCGAGCTACGACGTGCAGGGCCGCACGACGGCAATCGCAGCGAGCACCACAGCGAGCAGCGCAGGATTGAGTTCCACATCAACTGGCGAGAGCACGCTTGCCTACGATGCTGGCGGCATTCTGACCGAAGCAACCGGCCCGCGCGGCAGCATCGCATTTACTGGTGATGACTCTGCGGTGTTCACACCTGCGGGCGGCGGGGAACCCGTCACCCTGCGCCCCTCGGGCGACCTGCTACTCGACGCCGAGGGCGCCATTGTGGGCCAGCTCGTAGATCTGCCTCAGGGTGTGACCGTTGCCCTTGACTCGACCGGCGCACCCGTGGAGTGGCAGTACGCCGACTTGCAAGGCTCGAAGGCATGGACTTCCTCTGGCGACAAGGCACCGGTGAGTACCACGGTGTATGACCCTTGGGGCACACAGATCAGCACCAACGAGCGTGTTGTGCCAACGACACCGCTGCAGCTAGCGCTGTCTATGAGCGGCTGGAAGGGCACTGCCAGACTGCCGATTGGCGACGACTTCTACACCATGGGCAACCGCGAGTACTCGCCCGCAACCGGGCGCTTCTTGCAGCGCGACCCCCTGATTGGCGGGTCCACCAACAGCTACGAGTTTGCCATCGGTGACCCGCTCAATAACAGTGACCCCTCTGGTAACTTCAGCTTGGGGCAGTGGATTGGCCTAGCCGTTTCCATCGTGTTGAGCGCCGCAGTGACCATCGCCAGCGCGGGTGCCTACGCCGCAATCGCCGCTACGACCATTGGCGCCACGTGGAAGGCATGGGCGGTGGCAGCAGCCATCGGAGCAGTGGCTGGGGCTTTCACCGGGTTTGCCACCAGCGTGGTTGAACAAGTAATCGATAACAACGGGGACGTGGACTTCGCCAAAGCGGGACTATCGGCAGGAATCAGCGGTGCTGTGGGTGCGTTAGGGGTTGCGGCAACCTACGGCAACTTTGCGAAGCAAGCTGCTGTTCGGGCGGAGGCGTGGGCCGCGGCCAAGCTGGCCAATCGCGACGCTTTGGGTATTGCCAGTTCGTTCACCAGTCAACAGAAGCAAAACCTGAAAATCTTACTGAACAGGGAGTTCCCGATACAGGGGCCGACCAAGACTCGGATGGCCTCTGTGACTGCAGCGAAGCTCCTGGTGGTCTTCACCACAAAAGCAATCGTCCACGAGCAATTACCAGGTCTGGAAGACCAGCTTGACGACATAGTGGGCAGCGATCCTGAAGGCGACGCCACTACTGGCCCTCTCAGCGGCACAGCCGATGCAGGGTCAAGCGGAGCAGCGCTCATTACGACTGCCCTCGGGGGGTAACCCAGGCTGGGAGTCCTCAGAATGGGAGTCCTCAAGATGGGAGTCCTTGGTATGGCAGATTTACCGCGCACTGCTCCACCTGCAAGGTTTTTGAAAAACTCTGGTTACCCTGAAATCAGCTCGCCGAAATTCGGCAGAGTCGAACTCTCTCTCGCCCCCCCCCATATCTAGCCTGAGGTGACCCAGAAATGACGCGAAATGGTCTATCCCGAATGAATACTTCTCGAATGAGTCCTGCCCGAATGAGCATTGCCGTCGTTGCAATCGCAGCAACAGCGATGCTGCTCGCGTCCTGTGAGTCTGCACCAGCTCCGGGCACCTCCTCGTCCCCCTCGGGTTACGTGGATTCTGTTACTGGCGGCGAAGGAAGCGTCAGGGTGCAGGGCTGGGCCTCGGACTGGAACACCCTCAACCCCATCAAGGTTGTTTTTATGGTGAACGGACAGTGGGTGAAGCAGGTCTTTACTGCCGATACCTCTCGACCGGACTTGGACCGGAAGTATTCCCGCGGTGCCGACTTTGGTTTTGATGAAACCCTGAGCGTTCCTGCTGGAGCAGTAACGGTCTGCGCTGTTGCGCTCAATGTTGGTCGCGGCGAAGACACCATCCTGGGTTGCTTAACTGCGGAGAGCGGTCGAAGCGGCACGACCGTTCCCACGACTAGTAGTACAACAACGACCACCCCAGCTACCACGACATCCACGACTAGTACGTCGACTACGAGTTCAACCGTCCCTCGCTGCGGTGGGGTCCTCGCAGCCACGGACGTGATTGCTGCACTCTGTTGATCCTGCCCGGGTTGATCCTGCAGGGGTGATCCTGCAGAACTGAGATGGCTGCGCCCGCATCGCCGTGACGAAGAACTCAGTGCAGCAACCGTCGCCGGATCTGATCGGTGATGTCATCGCTCAGGCCTAAACCGGTTCGGAAATACCCTTCAATAGATCCAAACTGGGCCTGCACTTCGCTCAGAGAAGTTGCGAGATAGTCAGGCTCCACGCTGAAAGCCGGTTTCAGGAGTTCAGGGTTGCCCCCGACTGCTGCAAACTGATCAAGATATGGCTGAAACGAGGCCAGTACTGGCTCTGAGCTGAGCAGATAATCCTCGAGTACAACCTGCTCGGAAACGCCGAGCAAGCTCAGCAGTGACGCAGCGGCCCAGCCCGTGCGGTCCTTGCCGGCAGTGCAGTGAAACAGTGCGGGCCCATCAAGGTTGGCAATCTGCAGGAACATCTCCCGATACGCCGAGCAGGCCGCCTCAGAGGTAATCAGGTTCTTGTACGTACCCAAATAATGCTCTCGGATCTTGCCGCTCTGCAGAAGTTCCTCAGCTGCAACCGGGTCCTCAAACATGTCTGCAAGATGAGCGGCCAGACTGGTGACGGCATCAGCTAACACGTCAAGGTGGACCAGATCTACACCCGCCGGTAGCCGGTCGGGAAGCGAGGCGCATTCGGCTGCACTTCGTAGGTCAAATACAGCGCTCAAGCGCAGCTCAGCTAGGCCGTCTACGCCCGCTTGGCCTTCAAAGCTCAGGCGTCCCGAGCGGTAGAGCACCCCAGTGGCCACCATTTCTCCTGCTGTGGTTGCGTAGCCGCCAACATCGCGCAGGTTGATAATGCCCTCAATCTGAAGAGAAGCGGCTTGCGAAGCTGGCCGGGGCACCTCTTGGGTCTGGACTGTGGGTGGCTGGGATGTGGGGGGCTGGGCTGTGGGTGGCTGGGCTGTGGGTGGCTGGGCTGCGGTCTGTTGGCTAGCCGGGGTTGTGGAGTCGGTCATTGTCTTGCCACGTTACTCATCCGCGAGCGGATCTCATGTCGGCAGCGAGTGCTGGTGCAGCAGTTGAGTCCAACTCCTCGATGAGTACCGGCAATGCAGTTCTGAAGTTCGGGTGCTCATCCACTGTCCCCGGCAGGTTTGGTCGTTCCGTGACCCCGGCGGCATCTTCAAGCGTCACAATTGCGAGGTCGCTACCACTTCCAGCTAGCGCTTGGTATGCCGCTTTGAGTACCTGATCCACTGGGGCCTCGGCTGCAGGATCGATGCCCGCAAGGTGTGCCAACCGACTCCTCAGCAGCTGATCTCCTTGTGGATCTGCTCGAACCCCCGCTGCCACTCGCTGCTCAGCATCAGCCCCCGTCCACAAGCCTGCAACGGTGGGCAGATCGTGCGTGGTGAGCGAGGCAAGCGTGTTCGCCGGCCAGTGCTCAGGGCTGTCCTCTGCGAACCAGCCGATGCGGTAGCCGAAGACGTCACGGTCGCTCAGAGCGTCTCGAACCTCTGATTCGACGGTACCTAAGTCTTCACCAACCAAGGTCGCCCCGGCTCGTGCAGCCTCCATCATTGCAAGGTCAAGCAGTTCAGACCCAAACTGCGAAACGTAACCTCCGCCTGCCGGAGTCATCCCGGCTGGGATCCAGAACAGTCGGAAAAGCCCCATCACATGATCCACTCGAAGTGCGTCGCAATGGTTGAGCACGCGGCGCAGCGTTTCAAGCCATGGCGCGTACCCCGCTTGACGCAACTTCCACGGAACATACGGGGGAAGGCCCCAGTCTTGTCCATCCCGATTGAACTCGTCCGGGGGTGCGCCGATTCGACAGTCAAGTGCCAGTAAATCCTGGTCGCACCATGCGTCCGACCCATTTGGGTCGAACCCCACCGGTAGATCTGCCATGAGCCCGGCGCCCGCTCGTGCAGCCACCGCTAGTTGCACCTCGCATTCGATCTGCAGCCAGCGCCAAAACGCAACCTCGTCGGCGTGCGCCGAGCGGAACTCTTCAACCCCTGCTGCGCTGGGGTGTCGGTGTTCGTTCGGCCATGTTTGCCAACCTGACCCGTGAAACACGGCGAGTGCGCAGAACGTTGCGTGCCGAGTTAGCGCAGCATCTTGTTCGGCAATACCCATGGAGTGCTCAACGACCCTTGAGTTACGCACCTGTGCCCAAATGCTCCTGAGGGCAGAAAGCTTCAGTGCCCAAATCTGGTCCCTGTCGATTCGTGGATGTCTGTTGAGTTCGTGGCCTGCAGTAGCGGCCTGGGTGAGTTGCTCACCAATCAAGTCCGCACCGATCACGGATTCAACACGCAGATACAACGGAGAGAGAAACCTGCGGGAGGACGCGTAATAGGGCGAGGCCTGCTGATGCTGCAAGGGGAGCGAAGCCCCAAGGGGGTTATGAGCAAGCAACGAGGCCCCCGTTCCCGCTGCCCATGTAGCTAGATCTGCAAGGTCGACAAAGTCGCCCTGCCCCCAACTCGCTGCCGAGCGTGTTGCATACAGCTGCGCTGACCAACCCCAACCACGCTTGGGCCGCAGAGATCGGTGAGGCACCACAAACAACTGCGTGACTGGTCCGCCGTCGGTGGGGTGCAGGTGATGTGCGCCGAGTGGAAGGTCTGGCGGTAGGTGCGTTTGAGCGAGCACCTCGCCACCATCTTCTAAAGAAATCAAGCCTTCTGACCACAGCTCATGGGTTTCGCCGGGATGCACGAACCACAAGTGCGCATCTCGGGGTGGACCCTCTTGATGCTCTGCACCGTCTTGTTGGTGTGCACCGTCTTGTTGGTGTGCACCGTCTTGTTGGCTTGCACCGTCTTGTTGGTTTGCAGCTTGGGCTTGGCGAAGCGCAACCAGCGTTTCTGGTGACGGCCTGTGGAGGTTGCCATCCGTTCCCCACCAGCCTGAGGCGATGCCGAACGCGTCGTGTTCTGTGGTCATACTCACAGTTTGGACCACCTGTCGCGATGTGATCGTCGCTACTCCGTAAACTGCCCATGTGTCTTTCTTTGTTGAACGCAGACTGCGGCTCGTCGGCCGGCGCTTGGCGAAGGTGCGCGAGGAACTCCGAATTACCGATGAGCACCTCTTGCATTTTGTGGATCTCACCGACGACTCCCGAATCAGAGCCATGGTCTCTGAAACCCCACAAGCAGACGAGGATCACCGAGAGGCCGAACGGACCTCAACTGCGCTGACGAAGCATCGAGTAGAGCTAGTCAGCACAATTGAGAAACTCGAACGAGAACAAGATGAACTCCTAGATGACCTCAGCGCTCAGCGTCGATGATCCATGCCGTGCTGCCACAGATTCATGCCGTAACATATAAGTCCGATCACTTGCAGTTAGGAAGGCAACGGTGCCGACCAGAGTTGTAGTTGCAGAGGACGAGGCCATCATCAGGATGGATCTTTGTGAACTGCTCCAAGAAGAAGGTTATGAGGTCGTTGCCGACTGTGGTCGTGGCGATCAGGCTGTAGATCTCGTGCGTCAGCATCGGCCTGATGTGACTCTGCTCGATATCAAGATGCCCGGCATGGACGGCATTTCGGCAGCACGAGAGATCGGTGCTGAGCACCTGTCCGCCGTGGTGTTGGTCACGGCGTTCTCGCAGCGTGAACTGATTGATGAGGCGAATGACGCCGGGGTTCACGGATACGTTGTCAAGCCCTTTGAGCGACATGATCTAGCACCTGCGATTGAAGTTGCGATCACCCGGTTCCGTGTCGAATCCGCCTTGGCAGAGCAGGTGCAAGATGCAACTGCACAACTTGCTGCACGAAAGCTGCTCGACCGGGCAAAGGGGCTCCTGATGGATCAGCACGGCCTGTCTGAACAAAACGCCTTTGACTTCATCCAAAAGACTGCGATGGCTTCGCGGAGCCCCATGACAGAGGTTGCCGAGCAGATTCTGGCGGGATCACTCCAGCCGTAGGTTTGCCATCCCAGAGCAGTCAGCCACGGATGTACGATTCCTTCGGTGCCCACGCTGATGCTGATCGACGGAAACTCGCTGACCTACCGCGCGTTCTTTGCCTTGCCCACAGATATGACGACTGCCTCGGGGCAGGTGACCAACGCAGTTTTTGGGTTTAGCTCCATGCTTCTCAATCTCATTCGAGACCACCGCCCAGAGCAGGTGATTCTCACATTCGATCTTCCCCAGCCCACGTTCCGACACAAAATGCTGGACTCGTATAAGGCCAACCGCGATGCCACCCCCGACATCTTGCGCGAGCAGATGGGAATTGTTCGCCAAGTAGTCGAGACCTTGCAGTTGCCGATCGTGACCCAAGAAGGCTTTGAGGCTGACGATGTGATTGCCACGCTTGCAGTTCGAGCCGAGGCAGAGGGCCGAGATGTCATTATCGTCACCGGGGATCGAGACAGCTATCAGCTGGTTCGCGATCCGCACATCCGGGTGCTCTACAACAAGCGGGGTGTCTCTGACTATGCGCTCTATGACGAAGCCGGGATTTTTGAACGCACAGGCGTGACTCCAGAGCAATACGTCGAGTATGCGGCCCTGCGTGGCGACCCGTCTGACAATCTGCCCGGGGTACCCGGTGTAGGCGAGAAGACTGCCGCGAAGCTGATCAATCAATACGGCGGTCTCGATGGCATCTTTGCCGCCGCCGAGGATCAAACTCCCAAGTTGCGTCAGAACCTGATCGAGAATGAGGCGCAAGCGCGGTCCAACTTCGACATGATGAAATTGGTCCGAGATGTTGAACTCGATGTTGATCCCGATGCTCTGGTGCAGGGCGAGGTCGACCCTACCGAGGTGCTGGACTTGTTCAAGCTCTTAGAGTTCCCTTCACTCGTGCCTCGCCTAGCCGACGCGTTTCCCAACATATTTGGCAAGGATTCCGGAGTAGCCAGCACAGCAGCGCAAGTACTCGAAGCTGAAGTGCTTGGTGCTGAGTCTGCGGCTGAACTCGCAGAGGGTCTTCGCTTGATCGCTCAGTTGCCAACTGCGTGCATCGCCGCCGCTTGGAGCGGGGAACCTGGCCGCAGTGCACTTGAGGGTATTGCCTTCGTTGCCGAGAAGTCTCTCGGAGAGGTGCTCTGGGTGCCTGCCGCACAGTTCGATGCCGTATCAGCCGAACTGGCTGACGTGCTTTGCGGCAAACCGGCTGTTGCTGCGCACGATGCGAAACCAATCCTGCGGTCTTTGCTTGGCCTCGGCCACGACATCACACGCCTGAAGTTAGATACCAAGTTGGCGGCCTATCTCCTTGATCCTGCAGATGTGAACTACGACCTGCCAGCGCTGTTGCTCAAACATGCTCAAGCGGAGCTTGCACAAGAAGGCACAATTCCCGCTGGCCAACTCGATTTTGGTGAGAGCGAACTCTTGGTCTCGCAACAGCCTGCTCGCATGGCACTAGCTGTTGCTTTCCTGAGCGAACCACTCAGCGCATCTCTCGAGGCTCAAGGCCTCACTGCGCTCAACGAGCAGATCGAGGTTCCACTTGTTCGGGTGTTGGCCCGCATGGAGTATCTCGGAATCGGGGTAGACGTTGGTGTCCTGAAGGATCTGAATGACTCGCTCACTGCAGTGGCCGAGGCTGAGCGCGCCGCGATTCAAGACGCTGCGGGGGAGGAGTTCAATGTGAATTCCACGCTTCAGATGCGGCGAATTTTGTTTGAGAAGCTGCAACTCACTCCCGGTAAAAAAACCAAGACAGGTTACTCAACTGATCAGGCCACGCTAGAAAAACTGCGTGGCGAGCATCCGATCATCGAGCACCTGCTGCGGTATCGAGAGGTCGAGAAACTTCGTTCCACCTATGGCGAAGGCCTGTTGGCAGAGGTTGCCGAGGACGGTCGGATTCACGCCACGTTCAATCAGACTGTGGCGCGAACTGGAAGGTTGTCTTCTGATGCGCCGAACCTGCACAACATTCCCGTTCGATCAGAAGAAGGGAAGCGCTTCCGAGAAGCATTTGTTCCGGCAGCCGGTACAGAGTTCCTCGTGGCGGACTACAACCAGATTGAGTTACGGGTCATTGCCCACCTAGCCGAGGACCCAGGACTCATTGAGGCATTCCGCACTGGTGAAGACATTCATAACACCACTGCTGCGCGGGTCTTCGGAGTTGCAAGCGATCAGGTCACGGGGGCGCAGCGCTCAAAGGCCAAAATGGTTTCCTATGGCCTTGCCTATGGCATGGAGGCCTACGGACTCGCTCAACGCTTAGCCATCCCAGTGGCAGAAGCCCAACAGATTCTTGACGCGTACTTCTTGGCCTTCCCAAGCGTGAAGGAGTTCATGGAGCACACGGTGGAACAAGCTCGTGCTCGCGGATACACCGAGACCGCATTCGGCCGCAGACGGAAAATTCCTGAGTTGTCGTCTAGTCAACGCAATATGCGAATGGCAGGGGAGCGCCAAGCCATGAACGCTCCAATCCAGGGCCTTGCGGCAGACATCTTTAAGGTCGCGCTCGTGCATCTTGACGCAGCCATCGACGAACGAGGCTTGCGGAGCAAACTCATTTTGCAGGTACACGATGAGGTCATTCTTGAGGTCCCTCCCGAGGAGCGAGAGGTGGCTGAACAAGTTGTGCTCGAAGCAATGTCGGGTGCTTTCGACCTGCGAGTGCCCCTTGAAGTAAATCTCTCCCGGGGTAGTACTTGGGCTGCGGCAAAGGGCTGAGCCGTGCCTGATTCACCTCTCGAGCGTCATTGGTTTGAAGATGTGGCTGATCACCTCGGCCCTGCGTATCTGCGGTACTCCTTCACGATGGGAACCAAGCAAGAGGTTGAGTTCTTGATGCAAGAACTCGAACTTGAGCCAGGGATGCGGGTACTTGATGTGGGGTGTGGGCCTGGCCGCCATGCAATTGAGCTCGCGAAGCACGGAATCTCGGTCACCGGTCTAGATATCAGCGAGCGTTTCATTCAGGTGGCGAGTGAATCGGCAGCGACTGCAGGAGTGGCTGAGCGGGTGACGTTTCACCGAGCGGATGCTCGACAGATGAGTAGCGATGATCGCTGCGCGGGGCAAGACTTTGACGCTGCGATCTCGCTCTGTCAGGGCGCATTTGGTCTCGGTGGCGAACCGACTGCATCGGACCCACAAAACCTTGCACCAGATCTGGCAGTGCTTCGAGGGATTCGCGACTCGCTTCGTCTCGGCGGGCACCTCGCAGTCTCGGCCTTTTCTTCGTATTTTCAGCTGCAGTGGCTTGAGGAGTCTGATCGTTTCAATGCGGCGACTGCGGTCAACACCGAACAAACCGAGTTGCGCAATGCCGAGGGGGCTCGAATCCCATCGCAGCTTTGGACGACCTGTTACACGCCGAGGGAGTTGCGCATGCTGGCCGAGCGGGCAGAACTACAGGTTGAGCAGATTTATTCGGTGACCCCGGGGGAGTACGGCCGCAACCAGCCAACCGCCGATACACCCGAGTTTTTGTTGTTGGTACAACGGGCAATTTGAACCTGTAATTTCAGCCTGCGGCCTACCCGGGGTACCCTAGAGGGTTCCTATCCCTCTAGAGCATCGAAGAGTTCCTACGTGTCCGACACCACCACCACTACCGACCCCGACCAGCCAACTGAAAGTCAGCCAGAAACGCAAGCCTACGTCCCCCGCCAAATCACCTTTGATGATCTTGACGGTCAGTCGCTCGAAGACGCGTATGCAGCGAGCATGGTTGCAGTTGAGGATGGCCAATTGGTCAGCGGTACCGTGGTCAAGGTTGACCGCGACGAGGTCTTGTTGGACATCGGATACAAGTCCGAAGGTGTTATTCCAAACCGTGAACTCTCCATCCGCAATGAGGTCGACCCCTCCAAGGTAGTCAGCGTCGGCGACTTGATTGAGGCCTTGGTACTTCAGAAAGAAGACAAAGAGGGTCGCTTGATCCTCTCCAAGAAGCGTGCTCAGTACGAGCGTGCTTGGGGAGACATCGAGAAGGTCAAAGCAGAAGAAGGTGTGGTTTCTGGCCTTGTCATCGAAGTCGTCAAGGGTGGCCTCATCGTCGATATTGGTCTCCGTGGATTCTTGCCAGCATCGCTCGTCGAACTGCGCCGAGTCCGTGATCTTCAGCCGTATGTGGGTCAAACGCTTGATGCCAAAATCATTGAGCTCGACAAGAACCGCAATAACGTCGTGCTGTCGCGCAGGGCTTGGCTAGAAGAGACGCAGAAGGAGCAACGCGAAGACTTCCTCGAGAACCTCAAGCCCGGCGAGCGTCGCAGCGGTGTGGTCTCTAGCGTGGTCAACTTCGGCGCATTCGTCGACCTTGGCGGTATGGACGGACTCATTCACGTCTCTGAGCTGTCATGGAAGCACGTGGATCATCCCGGCTCTGTGGTCGCCGTTGGTGATGAGGTCGACGTTGAGGTGCTTGAGGTCGATCTTGACCGTGAGAGAATCTCCTTGTCGCTCAAGGCAACCCAGCAGGACCCATGGCAAGAGTTCGCAACGAACCATCAGGTCGGCGAGTTGGTCTACGGCCGAGTCACCAAGCTCGTTCCATTCGGTGCGTTCATCCAGGTCGGCGACGGCATCGAAGGCCTCGTTCACATCTCCGAGATGTCAGCGCATCACGTTGACCTGCCAGAACAAGTCGTCACCCCCGCCGAAGAACTCTGGGTCAAGATCATTGACCTCGACCTTGAGCGTCGCCGTATCTCGCTGTCTATCAAGCAGGCCGCAGAGGGCGGCGTTGTGGCAGCGGAATACCAGCAGCACTTCGGCGAGCAGAACTACGACGCCGAGGGCAACTACACCGGCGAGAAGCTTGACCTTGACAGCACCT
>WLJI01000076.1 GCA_009701845.1 Actinomycetota bacterium | reverse complement strand
GTTGGGTCGTCGATTCCAAACAGATCGATGATCAGACCTTGCAGGTCATCGGCTATGCCAGCCCCAAATGACCAGTACCGATCGGTCAGTACTGGGTCGTTGTAAATCGAGACCATAACGGCCCCGTTGCTGCGAACAAACCGAAGAAAGTGCCGAATGAGCTGGGCAACGATTTCCTCGCGGTCCCCGCCCCGCGCCATCACATCGGCAATTCCTTGGGCGGCCTCTTCTCGAGCCTGTTCGGCATGCAGGTCGAACAGTGCGATGAGCACGTCCTCACGTGCGGCAAAGCGTGCATAGAACGAACTCGCAGACACATCAGCTGCGAGACAGATGTCTTGAACAGTGAGGTCATTGAAACGCTGCCCAATCATCAACTGCTCGGTTGCAAGCAAGATGCGCTCGACAGTCTCACGGCTTCGCTGCTGCTTCGCCGGTACCACCCCTCGAATTTGGCTCTGCTCACGCTGCTGGTCAGACACGGGGGTGAACATACCTTGGATGCCTGATCGTCTGGGCCGCAATTGCCTCGTTGCCTAGGTCAGCGGCATAGCCGGTACAGCGAAATCTGGGTGGGTCGCAACTGCCCGCGTAGCCACATTGGGTCACCGCGATCAGCGGGCGAGGAGTAGTCGGCAACAAGAATTGAGCCGTCCGGTTCATGGACAACGGCTGCAAATGCGGTGTCACCACAAGAGGGTAAGTCGAGCACCCAGTCCAACGACGGGGCATCTGTGTTGACGCAATACAGCGCGCTGCGCTTGCGCGTGACTGACCAAACCGCCTGATCGACTCGGATGGCCACTGCTCCAGGAACCCAAGAGGGCATGTGGTCGTAGCGACCACCGAACGCTAGTTGCCGTCGGGCAAACACAAAGGGCTTGCCCTGCCAGAGAAACAAATTGGGCGAGTCTGGCTTCCGGCTGATCGGCGTCACCCTCAGATGCTCTAGGTCTGGCCCAAGGAGCAGATCGCCCCCTCGCCGGCTGGGGCCTTCGTTGCGGGTCAGGCCCAATATCTGCCCGTTAGGCAGTTCTACAAGCTCGCACTCGGTGCCGCCCGGGTGCAGATCGGTAGGGCTACTCCATGACTCAAGATCATCACTCCAGCGCAGCTCCACTACCGGGTCGGCGGGACGAGCGCTGTACATCTTTTCGGCGCCCCGGTACCCGATCATGGCCCAGCGGTTCTGCAGCTTTGCGATGCGCCACGGAACCACAGATTCCTGCAGTGCTGGTTCAGGTACTGTCCAACTGCGGCCGTCGGTGCTCAGGCGATGCACGCCCTGTGGCTGAAACCTTTTGGGGTCGGTTCCGAGTTTCATAAACCACAACTGCAGCCGCCCTTGGTGAATCACCCATCGGGGCTCACGCAGGTCTGCACCGAGCGCCACGGTGACCTCGTGTTGCCAAGGGCCTTCGGGCCCTGGGGCAGAGCTGACCTCGAGGCGAGCTTCGGCGGAGGCAAAGTGCGAGGGCGCTGTCCTCCACGCCAGCCACAAGCGGGAATCAAAACGAGCGAGATCCAAGTTGTTATTGGCGCTCAGGCAGCGCACGCCCGCTGCAGCAGGCCCGGGAACCATCACACCAAGCGGTTCAACAGTGATCACCCCCAGAGTCTGCACCAACGGCGGCACTACTACTGAGAAACTGCCAAATCACAGATCGTTTGCTTGGCTGCGATGCCGGCCTCAGAGTTCCAGCCGCCATAGACCTTTTTGGCAAACACATCGAGCACCGCTTCGGCTGCAGCAACCTTCTCTGCCTGAGATTTGGCAGTCCCTGCGCTTGGGCCTGAGTTGATCACTTCTGCGCAGATCAAGCGACGCAGGAGTTCGTCGGCATCCAGCTGGTAATACCCGCGGTCAAGGTGACCTTGACTCACCCCAACCGGATTGTGCTCGACGAGAACAGCTAGAAGCTGCTGCTGCAGTGCAAGCTGCTGCTCACCTTCCGGCTTCCACAGCTGCGCAAGTTCACCGACCCGAACCTTGAGTCGGGCAAAGAGTTGCGAATCACCGAGCTCGTTACCAAGTGCATCGCAGATGTTGCGGTAGTACCAGAGTGTTCCGGCAAACCCGCCCTTGAAGTTGGCCCAGAACGGGCCTTGCTCAATCGTGGTAGTTCCGGCTGCAAGTGCGTCAGCAATCTGAGCCTCAATATTGTGCACTTTGTCTGCACAGGTCACCCGGAGGCCGGCTTTGTCTTCAAACTGAATCAGATGCAAGAAGTGAGCTTCTTTGCGAGGCCGCCAGGGCTGCTTTGCCTCACCCTCGGCTGGGTTGGCATCAGTACAAAGTTGGACAAAGCTTGTGGCCCTTTTACCGAATCGCCGCTGTAACTCATCGGGCTGAGTCGGAGTGTCTTCAAGGACATCGTGGAGCAGCGCAGCAATGGCCTGATCCTCGTCTCCCCCGTCTTCCCACACCAGCGCCGAAACGGCAAGCAGGTGGTAGATGTAGGGAATCCCCTTCGCACCTTTTCGTGCCTGGTAGCGGTGCTGTTGTGCAGCAAAGACCAAAGCTGCGTCATAGCGCTCGCTATATTGCGCCACCCGAGGCTTGCCCGTGCTTGGCACTTCTGTGCTTGGCACTTCTGTGCTTGTTGTTTCTGTCATCTTCTCTCCTTCTTGTCACCCTTAGGATACCGAGGGGGTGTGACAGTTTGCAGAGGGCGGATGGGGTACCCCAGCGGGTATGCCTAGACTGGTGATATGAGCAAAGATGCCAAAGAGGACAGTCCCGCAAACCCAGCCTCACTCGATGGCATGGAGCTTGCCGAAGAGACCATGGCCGATTTGCAGCGCAGGCTTCGAAGAGTTGAGGGGCAGGTGCGCGGGGTTCAGCAGATGCTGAGTGAGGGCAGAGATTGCCGCGATGTGGTCACTCAGATTGCTGCGGCCAACAAGGCGCTCGAACAGGTTGGCTTTGTGATGGTGGCAGCCGGGTTGACCTGGTGCCTTGAGGACCCAGAGCGTTCAACGGCAGCGGGCTACGCAGTTGCCGATGTGCAAAAGATGTTTCTCAAGCTGGCATAGCCGCTCAAGAGGTTTGCAGCGATCGGAGAGCCTCATCGGCCCATATGCGCAGGGCCTGCTGCGATAGCGCCCCCACTTGCCGAGCGACTTCAGTACCTTCAAAGAACATCGCCATTGTTGGGATTCCTTGCACACCCAAGCGGGCAGATACCTCGGGGGAATCGTCCACATTGACCTTCACGACTCGCAGAGTTCCAGCAAGGTCCTTGGAGAGTTGCTCCAAGGCTGGAGCGACCGCCCTGCATGGCCCGCACCACGGAGCCCACAAGTCAAGCAGGATGGGCAGAGCTGACGCTCTGACCACTGAGTCAAATTCGGCAGTAGAGACATTTGCAATCCACGGAAGCTCCTTGTGGCAACTGCTGCACTGAGGTCGACCTGCGGAGTCATTTGGAATTCGGTTTCGAGTCCCGCACGAACTGCAGGCCATTACTGCGTTATGGGCTGGGGATGCTGCCATGAGAACCTCTGAATGCTCGGAAATATAAGTGGTTACGTGCTGGCTTTTGTCTTGCGGATTCGCCCCAAAAACCCTCGCCGTTCGCTGTTTGATCCGGGGGCCTTGGCGGCTGCTTTTGCTGCCGCTTTGTCTTCACGGCAGTGACACCGATCTGCTTTGGGGACATTGCCCAAGACCTGCTCGACATGAGCACCGCAGCCGGCCCAAGTGGGTTGTTTACAAGATGAACACGTTGTTGCTCTACACATACCCCCTAGGGTATCACGAGCACCGAGATTTTGCTCAGACGCTCCCCAAACAAACCCCTCAGACCGCAAGCCTCAGCCCGTAAGCGTCAGGTAGAAAGAATCTTGGAAAGAGTCACCTCTGGAATCGAATGAAGGAGTCGCCGGAAGATTTCATCGGCCGCCTTGGCTAAGAGTTCGCAGTCTTCGCCGTCGCGTTCGATCTGAGCCCAAGCCACTAGGCGAGACTCAAAAAAGAACGGAAGGCAGACGCTACATTTTTCGGGAATTTGGTGTTCGCATCGGACCCCGTGGGTAGCGTTCAGGTGTACATGCCGGGTACGAATCGCCCAACATTTCCCTGCGAGAATCGGAACATTGTCGGATTCGGCTCCCACGTGGCGGAAGAGTTGTAACTCGGTCCCGCCCGGTTCGACGAGGTACAGAGCTAGGTTTGAATCTACAAACACCCGATACAGGCAATCCCAGATCACCTCGCCAACCTCAGTAAGACTTTGGCAGCGAATCAACATCTCAAGAGCCTCGGCAAGTAGGGCATCAATTGCTGCCGATCGTTGCAACTGGGTGATGGTTAGCGTGAGTTCAGCGTTTGCCTCAGCAAGGTCCACTTGAAGGTTGAATAGCTGATCGACGTCGCGGAAGGTACAGATCAGAAATGGCGTGAGCGGATCGCCCATAAGATTTTTGATCGATAAGTCGTACGCCCGAAAGCCGTCCTGTGGCAGTTCTATCTGGATGATCATTCGTCCCGAACTGCCAGCAGCAGCAGAAACATTATTGATGAGGGTGCGCACAGCGACTACTGCAGTTTCAGGAACAACGCTTTCTAGACGCATGCCAAGCAGACTCTTAGCCGGATGACCAAACAGGTCGGCCGATGACTCTGAGGCAGTAAGAACTTTGCCGTTTGCATCAACGGTGAGGACGACTTCGGAAGACTCTTCGCTCAGGCGCGCATAATACTTTTTTGTTGCAACCTCACGATCTAGCGCTTCGCGCAGATCTGAGATGTTGACGAAGGATGTGGACACACCGACTAGGTTCATTTCTGAGTCGAGGATCGGACTCGCGTGCACATCAATCCACGTGAGCAACGGGGATCCCGAGTAGATCCCCATGGCTTTATGGCAGGCTTCAGCAGTCTCGACGGTCTCCATGGCCGGGTGGCGCTCGCCGGGCAGAAACTCACCGTCCTCGTCTACGGCGTGCCAACTTGGGTCAAAAGAGGTTCGGCCACGTAGTTGTTCCTGGCTCAGGCTCAGAATGGCGCAGGCGGCATCATTGGCCGAGATGATTGCTCCGTCAGGTCGCTGAACAACAACCCCAATAGCGAGATTCGCTAGGATTTTCTCTGCCAGGATGGTGAGTGCCTCCGATCCTGAGACGTCAGAAAGAGTAATCCCCTCTGGCAAGGTAATTGGGTTAGGCCACGAGGGTGTACTCACGGTGACACCGAGCTTTCTTTGAGGTCTAGGGGCTCAGCGCTATCGACGCTGGTGGTCGAAGCATTCTTGAGTTGGCTTTGGATGGCACGATTTTGAACCACAGAAACTCGATTTCGGCCGGTTGCCTTAGCTCTGTACAGCGCTGAGTCAACGAGCGGAGTAAGTGCCTCAAGGTCGATGGCGCAGTCCGCCACATGAAGCAAACCAATAGAGATTGTGCACTTGGGAAGACTCTCGCCTTCGCATGATTCAACCCTTGACCGGATCTGCTCGGCGACCCGCTCTGCATCCGGGGCAGAAATGTTGCGCAACACAATGAGGAACTCCTCGCCGCCCACCCGCGCGACGGCATCTGACTCCCGAACGCTTGCTGTCAGGGTGCTCGCAACTTGTTTCAAGACTTGATCACCCACATCGTGTCCGTAGGAGTCATTTACTTGTTTGAACAAATCAATGTCTGCCATCAGAAGGGCAAAAGACTCCTGATTCGTCCGACATGACTCGTAGGCGTCATCCAAGGCCTCGGCCGCTCTACGGCGGTTCCCGACCGTTGTTAGCGGATCGGTGAGAGCTTGGTCACTGAGCGAGCGACGTAGCCTCAAATTGTTGAGAGCCAAGCTCATCTGGAAAATCATCGCCTCCACGAAGGACACTCTTTGGGGAAGTTGCTCTGCGGCTTCGGCACTCGCATCAATGGTGAGCACCCCTAGGACCGTCTCACCGTCTAGAAGCGGAGCGCAGATTGAAGGACCCTCAGTGCCTGCATGACTGCAGCGAGTGGCCCGCTCCGGAAGATTTAGGTGAATGCGTCCCGTTCGAACCGCCCAGCAATCGGTTGCAGTCAGCAAATCTCCAAAATCACCAGTCTGCACCTCGCTAGTGCTGCGAGCGCTCTCGCTTCTTATTCGGTGAAGCACAACGTTGCCATCGCTGAGCAACCGAGGGGCATATGTAGCAATAACCGTCAATGCCGCCCTCACACTGTCGGCGACCATGACGTAGGAAAACATCTCGGTCAGCAATCTCAGATTTCCTTCTCGCAGCGTCATATCGTCAAGCTGATCTTGCACGTGCTGCATGCGCCTGCTTGTGCCAGCAGTGGCCTTCTCGTCAGGGGCAGGAGTTCCCACGTGCAGAACGCCATTCTGGTTGCCAAATTTGTCTCTGAGAACCCTGCTCTTCATGCTGAGGGAGACGTCGCCAGTGTGACGTGGCAAAGCAATCTGCCATTCTCGCTCAGCATGACGAGCCAGCGGACCCAGCGAAGTGTGAGGCTGAGCTTGGAGAGATCCAAAGTGCTGAGAATCTGAACCGAGCAAACGGTTCAATGCGAATGCAGGTCCTAAATCTGCAGAGGTCACGCCGAACGTGGTCTCTGCGTAGGGGTTCATGAACCCAACCATGCCCTCGTTATCGGTAATGGCTACGACTGCTTCAACCATCTGAGCAAGCGCCACAAACTCGGACTGCGCCTGGGAATACCCTGCGCGTAGCTGATCGGCCAAGACGCGATCCTGCCTTCTATCAAGCAGCGATCCCAGGGCGAGGCACAGCGGCTCGAGGAGTTGCGCAGCAGCATGCTCACTTCCCGCCGGAAGACTAGCCAGAGACAAGATTCCAACGATCCCGTTGCTTCCCGTGAGGGGTAGTCCAACAAAATTTGCAGATGCGAGTAAGTGCCGGTCAACCGCACCTGCGCGCGGATCGGCTGCTACGTCTTCGGAGACCACTGTTGCGCCGACTCGAATGGCTGCCCCAACTATCGAGTTGAGATCCAGACGGTGATCAACCAACTCGGGGCCATCGGTACGGTCCGATTCGACGGAGGCAAACCCATGTATACCTAGGCTGCGGAACCTAGGAGTCGCTGCAAGGACAGTTATCCTTATTTCTGAAGAAGCGGAGCCACTTACGCTGGCAATCTGAACCTCGGCACAGTGTGCGATGTCTTGGATTCGCGCCAAGAGGCGGTCCAGTGCCATGTCTTCAAGCTCGGATTTGCTTGCGTCCCGATAAAGGTCACTCAGGGTTTGCAGCAGCAGCGTTTGGCACTCCACTAGGTCTTGAGCAGGGTCGCTCTCGGCGCGCGCAGCACTCTTACGCCCGATCTGATCGCTCTCAGGTTCGGGGGGAGGCATCAAGGCTCGATCGCTTGACTCATAGGTGTCAACCTCTTCCAACATCTGCCGAGAGGCTAAGGGCCGAGTCCGGGCCGCACTAGGGCCGAAGGTCCTATTGAGACCAAACCAGAGTGAGTCTCGCCCTGGTCCCCTCAGGTACGTCGTTGTTGAGGATGTGTCGTTGTTGAGGATGTGTCGTTGTTGAGGATGTGTATTCTGCAGCGCTGTGACAGGCTCTGGCTACATACACGGATTTGGCGAGGAAGAGAGCCGACGACTCTGGGAACAGGCCGGGATTCTGGCACCCATGGTGTTTTCGGAACTTCCACTTCCGAGACAGGGATCCCTTCTAGAGATTGGGTGCGGCGTTGGTGCTCAACTGAACCAGATTGCTCTGCGTTGCCCGGATCTGCAACTGACAGGGATTGACCTCAGCCTGGCCAACTTGGGCGCAGCTCAGAAGTTTTTGCCTGCCTCTGCTTCAAGCTCGGCGCAGGTCCTGCAGGCAAACGCACTAGCGCTCCCCTTCCCCGATGATTCCTTTGACACTGCCATCACCATCTGGATGCTTGAACACGTACGTGACCCAGTGGCGGTGCTTCGCGAGGCGGTTCGAGTGATCAAACCAGGTGGAAGCCTGTTCTGCACCGAGGTGGACAACGCCACGTTCCGCTTCGTACCTGAATTGACCGCGATACAACATTGGTGGGACTTGTTTTGCATACAGCAAAGCGCAGGTGGTGGCGATCCGTTCGTCGGTCAGAAACTGAGGGAGTTAGCTCAAGGTCTTGGGTGCGAGGATGTCAGCACCAAGGAGTTAGCCCTTGCCTCGTCTGAGATGGGTCCCACTCGGCGAGCCGAGTTGCTGGACTATTTAGAGGAATTGTTGTTGTCGGGCGCAGCTGCCCTGCAGAAAGACCCACAGGTCATGGCGCAGTCTGCCGGGAATCTTGGATCACTTGAGGAAGTTCTGTCAGGGCTCAAAGAAGAGTTTGCTCATGCCAAAGCCGATCCGACCATTGCCTTTGATTACCACGCTGTTCAACTGACCTGTCGCACTCCCCTGATCTAGCTGTCTCTCGTGTCAGTCCAGTCGCTCGTGTCACTCGGCCCAGCGCGGCGGGCGACCTTCTTTGAATGCAGCTATGCCCTCTTGAGCCTCTTCAGCAGAGAACAACCGCTCAGAAAGAGCAGTAACAGAGGTTTCTTGAGCATCGAAACCCTGAAGAATTGAGCGAGTAGTCAGCTTTTTCGTTTCTGCCAAGCCCACCGGGGAACAGGATCGAAACGATGCAACGAATTGTTCCAACACAAGTTCAGGGTTCTCACTGGCGGACGTGATCAGACCGATACGTTCCGCCTCGAGGGCATCGAAACGATCCCCGGTCAAGAAGTACTGCCCTGCAGCTCGACTCGTCAGTCTGGGAAGCACCGTGAGCGAGATAATTGCGGGTGCAACACCGAGGCGAACCTCGCTAAAGGCAAAGCTCGACTTCACACTCGAAACCGCTAGATCACAGGCGGCAACAAGGCCGAGTCCGCCCCCGCGAACGTGTCCGTTGACATGAGCCAGAAGTGGCTTTGGGCACTCAAGAAACTGACGAAGTAACGCAACGAGTTGCGCCATGTCTTTCTCTGGCCCAGAACTGCCAGCATCAGAACTGCCAGACAGATCTGCACCCGAGCAAAAAGTGGATGAGGTGTGTTCCAACACCACACAGCGCACTGCAGCGTTACCCACAGCCGCATTCAGCTGAGCTGCTAGCTCACCCATGAGTTGGGTCGACAACGCATTTCGGTTTGCCGGCGAGTCCAGCGTGATCCTTGCAACAGATGACTCAACTTGAAGATGAACGAGTTCGGTCATGCGTTGCGGTCCTCATCATGCTGCGGCTGTGAAAACTGACCCGCTGTGCGACCGCCGCCCACTGGGCCAGCAAAAGTTTGGGCAATAGTGAGCCAGGTGGCCGCATCGGCACCCACGGCAGACAGATCAAGATCCTCGACGTGCCGCCGCTGTGTCACCAGCAGGCAAAAGTCTAAGGCTGGCCCCGTCACGCTCTGGGCTGCATCCTCAGGCCCCCAGACCCACTGCTGACTGCCAGCGGTACCAAGCCCAGCGGTACCGAAACCAGCAGTATCAAGGCGAGCAGTATCAAGCCCAGCAGTATCAAGCCCAGCAGTATCAAGTTCGATGCGGAACTCTTCGGTTGGGGGCGGCAATTTATTGGCAGCAAATGCAAAGTCACGGGTTCGCACACCTATGTGTGCAACATGGCGCAGTCGCGAGGTCGGGGCGGGAGTACTACCAAGGGCGTCTGCAATGTCGTAGCCATGCGCCCATGTCTCCATCAAGCGAGCGGTGGCCATTGACGCAGCGCTCATTGGCGGTCCAAACCATGGCAGTTTCTGGCCAGCAGGTACTTGAGCCAACGCTTGGGCTAGGTCTCTGCGGCCATTGCGCCAGAGTTCAAGCAATACCTCTGGCGGCCAACCGGCTTTCTGTGCAGCAGTTCTGTCGATAAAACCTTTGGGCTCGGCTTTGAGAGCTTCCGCCTCGGCAACGAAGGCAGGTTCGTCAACAATGGCAAGGAATGAGGCCTGATCGGTCCAAGCCAGATGAGCTACTTGGTATGCAATGTTCCAACCGTCAGACGGGGTAGGTAACGACCACGACTCGGGCGGCAGTGACGTCAGAACGTTGTCGAGTGCAACGCCTTCGGCATCAAGGTCAGCGAGCAAAGCGGAAAGGTCAGCCACGGTGAGCAGGTTCACACAGAATCTGGCTCAGTTCAATCACTCCAGCGATTATCTGCCTTCCGCAGTGAGTACCCTCATGAGGTGGGTGAACTTCTGTCTAAAATAATTCCGCTCGCTCTTGGTGCAGCTATCAGCCCAACGGTGCTTGCCGTCGGTCTTCTGATTCTGAGTACCCCAAAGCGCGCTGTGGTTCGTGGAACTGCATTCACAGCCGGAGTTATGACCATTCTGGCTGCACTTACCGCTGTCGGGCTCAAACTCACTCACCATGCAACTTCGGTAGCGGCTGCTCGCCAACCAATCACGCGGGCAATCGATGCCACGTTCGGCCTGGTGCTGCTGCTGCTGGCGCTGTCTACCGTCCTTCGAGCAATGAGCACCGACAAGGAGTCTGCAGCAGCCACAAATTCTCCGGCAGATCCAGACAAGCACAGCAGTCTTGGTGCAGCTTTTGTTTTGGGCATGGCGATGATGATGATGAACTTCTCGACGATTTTGCTGTACCTGCCCGCCATGCGAGAAATATCGGTGAGTCGACTGGATTTCTCAGACAAGGCAGTAGCTGTGTGCGTGGCCTTTTTGATCACCTCGATGGCAGCCACCTTGCCTCTGGGGCTGCGCCTGATTGCACCGGTCAAATCTGCCGCCTGGTTTGCAAGCCTGCACACCCTGGTCACGCGTTATCAGCGCCAGATTGCGGTGACGATCGAAGTCATTTTCGGTGCCTACCTACTGCTCAAGGCCCTGTAGAAAAGCCCTGCAGGACTCCCTCTCAAGGCAGTCTGTAGATCCCGCTAAAACTCACGGGAAAGCAGTTCCCCTGCTGCAAAAACCGCCGTTCCAACATGTCACATCTACGCCTGTTCTGACTCAAGTAAAGGAGGTAGGAAACGCACTTAGCTAAAGGGGAACTACATGTGGTTTGGAAAGAACTACGGGACACTAGATATGTCCGTAGAGGCTCAGATTGAGCGAGTCAGGATGTGTGTCTCTGAGCTGGGTTATAACCCATGGGATGTCTACGCCGAGCTTCGGGATGAAGATGGATGCACATTTACTGTGAACAATGGAAAATACTGGCCCCATTGGGTGATCTGGAAAGCAAGGGAGCTTTCTCTAGTTGCTGAGCCTGCATGTTACGTATGTGGTTCTCAACAACTACCTGCAAGTTGTGAGGCTACGGTGAGACTCGTCGAAGATTGCGGAAGAGATAGAACTGGAGATCAAGGGAGGCCGTGGACACAAGGGGCCTTCCCTAGGAGAGGTGCTACAAGACCATGACTGAACTTGCTGTTGTCACTGGAGCAAACTCGGGGATTGGCTTGGCTACAGCGCTGAGCTTGGCCCAGGCGGGCTACCGGGTGTTTGCCGGAGCACGGCGTGTTGAGGGCCTCGAGGCAATCGCCCAGGCTGCATCAGATGCTGGCCTGTCGGACACTGCAGGCAAGGCCGGAATTGTTGCGGTGATGATCGACGTCACCGATGACGCTTCGGTGAGCCAGGCCTTCGAGCAGATTCTTGCCGAGGGGGCAGTTGCTGTTTTAGTGAATAACGCTGGCATTACTGGGGCCGGAAGCATCGAAGAAACCCCCGTGGATGACTACCAAGCAATGTTCGACACCAACGTGCTTGGCGTGATTCGCTGCATACAGCAGGCCCTGCCCGGCATGCGCCAGGCTCAGGCCGGCAGCATCGTCAACATCTCATCCTCTTCGGCGGTTCTCTCGCCACCGCTCATGGGGCCGTACGCATCCACCAAGCGCGCCGTGGAGTCACTCAGCGAGTCGCTGCAGTCCGAGGTTGCACCGTTTGGAATCAACGTGATTCTGGTGCAGGCCGGCACGATCCTCACCCCGATCTGGGGCAAATCTGAGCCACCACCAGAAGACACCGCCTATCCGCAGGCACGCAGCTTTTTACTTGAGGTGCTCACTCATAACCTCATGACCAGCGGCGTACCGCCAGAGGCAGTTGCAGAGACCATCCTGAGTGCCGTGCAAAGCGAACGGCCGGAACTTCGCCACCTTGTGGGAGATGCCACCGTTCTTGCCGGCATGCGCGAACGCCACTCGGATGATGAACTCATGGGAGTGTTCTCACTTTCCGGTGAAGAGTTCCGCGTTCGCTACAGCGAACTCAGCGGGATCAACTACTGGGGCTAGGCGAACCGGGCAGAATGGGCCGATACCGGCCCTTTGCATCTTTTTCGATACGCGCCATCTCCACTTCGGTGTCGTGGGTGAACACCACCGCTACGTTGCGATCAACGATGTCGGCTAAGAAGAGCAACTTTTCTTCCATCGCCAGTTCTGGAAAGCGGTCGTACCCCGTCGTGATTGGAATATGCACCCATGGCATTCCAAGAATCAGATCCGAGGCATAGACCACCGGACCATCAGGGCCCTCGACCTCGGTCATCAGCAGTCCAGGGGTGTGGCCATCAGAATGATGAAACCGGTAGCCCGCACCGAGCGTGAGCGAGGCATCGCCCTCGACCAGCTCGAGC
>WLJI01000075.1 GCA_009701845.1 Actinomycetota bacterium | reverse complement strand
GCAAGAGAGGCCGCATCGAACTACCAAGGTGAGGACATCGGCGTTCACCTGACGCTCAACTCGGAGTTTGAGCTCTACCGATGGGGGCCCGTCACCCAAGCGCCCTCGTTGCTTGGTGGTGGAGGCGGTTTTCCACGCACGATTCTTGATGTTTGGGACCACGCCGACCTAGATGAGGTGCACCGAGAACTACGTGCCCAGATTGAGCGGGCCATTGAGTGGGGCATTGATGTGACTCACTTGGATTCGCATATGGGCACCTTGCAGCTACGCCCCGAATTCTTTGATGTGTACCTAAACCTCGCCATGGAGTTTGACCTACCCATTCGGCTGTCGGGGACTGACACTCAAGAGCAGGTTGGGTTCCCATTTCGGGATCTGGCAGCAGACGAGGGAATTTTGACCGTAGACACGCTGGTGTTCTATTCGGGAGTCAGCGCTCGTGCCCCCTTCGAAGAGGTTCTTGCCGATCTGCCGAGCGGAGTGACTGAGATTTATATGCACCCCGCTACAGATCATGCAGAGCTGCGTGCTTGCGCCCCTGATGCCTCCGGACGCGTTGATGACCTGGTAGTGCTCACCGAGGACCACGCAATCAGGGACAAAGTTGAGGCTTCGCAGGCCGTGCTCATCGGCTGGAGAGAACTGCGCGACCTGCAGCGCAGCGCTGCTACTCCTCAAACGGCTTAGGGCAGGCTGACCACAAACCGACACCTTGATTGCGTGCGGTAGTTGCAGCCGATCGAAACTCCTCCACATGAGCAACGTTCGGCGGGAATGTGTATTGGTTGGCAAACCCTGCGGTGACAAGTTCTAGGTTGAGAAAGAGCCCATCTTGAGCTCGGTAGACGTAGGCGAGCAGTCGACCGTACTTATCGCGCGGTTCTACATCTCTGACGAGTTGTACGGCCGTACCCGGCTTGAGCAGTGTGGCTAGATGTTTGGAAGCTTCCTTACCGAAGCACATCACCGGCTTTGTTGGGTGAACGCTCTCTGGAGTGTTGATACCAATGAGACGGACCCGCTCTTCAACCCCATCGGCAGTCACAACAATGGTGTCACCATCTACTACTCGAGTGACCGTTGCATTGGCTTTGAGTTTGTTTTGGGCTGCAGTATCTGTGTCTTGGGAGCAGCCAGCGAAAGCGAAGACAGCGAGACTACAAACTGTGCAGAGCCCCACCACGAGCAGCCGAAATGAAGCGCTTCGACCCTCGTTCGGTGCAGCCACGAGGAGTCAGACGCGTTGGATGATGGTGCCAGTGCCAAGGCCGCCACCGCAGCACATGCTGATGAGTGCGTTTGTACCATCAGTGCGCTCTAGTTCATTGAGCGCCTTGGTCATGAGGAAGGCTCCTGTGGCGCCAAGAGGGTGACCCAGTGCAATGGCCCCGCCATTTGGATTGGTCCGATCAAGGTCTGCGTTGAGTTCCTTGGCCCATGCAAGCACTACCGAGGCAAAGGCCTCGTTGATCTCGAACAAGTCAAAATCTGTGATCTGCATGTGGGTGCGGCTGAGCAACCGCCGAGTGGCCTCAATCGGCCCGGTGAGCATCAGGACAGGATCGACTCCAACCATGCAGGAATCGACCACCTTTGCTCGAGCAGTAAGCCCAAGAGAGGAGGCCTTTTCTGCAGACATGATGAGCACTGCGGCTGCGCCGTCTGAGATTTGTGAGGCAGATCCTGCAGTATGCACGCCGTCTTCTCGGGCGATGGGTTTGAGCGAACCCAACTTCTCTAGCGTGGTTTCCCTCAGTCCCTCGTCTTGTGTGCGTGTTGAGGTGGTGCCCGTGGGGTTGCCGTCTTCGTCTAGGTCGGGTGCGTGCACCGGAACGATCTGCGACTCGAAGCGACCTTCCTGCCAAGCAGTAGCGGCTCGTTGCTGCGAACTCAGCCCGAACTCATCGCAGTCTTGGCGGCTGATGCCCCAAGCATCTGCAATTCGTTCGGCGCCCTCAAACTGCGAGGTGAACTCAAGACTTTCGAAGTAGGACTTCGGGATGGGTACGCCGAGGCCTAGCTTCTTAGAGCTATTTGAACCAATAGGAACACGGCTCATGGACTCAACGCCGCAGGCAATTGCAACATCAACCACGCCAGAGGCAACTAAGGCCGTGGCAAAACTAGTGGCCTGCTGAGAGGAACCACATTGAGTATCGATAGTTGTAGCGGCCACCGTCAGCGGTAGCCCAGCACTCAGCCAAGCGGTGCGGGTGAGATTGAAGGACTGCTGCCCAACTTGGCTCACGCAGCCGCCGACTAGTTGATCTACCTCAGCCGGATCGATTCCTGTTCTAGAAACGAGTTCGGCGAGCACACCTGCGAGTAGATCTGCGGGGTGGACCGAGGCGAGGCCGCCGTTACGGCGTCCGATCGGTGTGCGGACTGCATCGATGATCACAACTTCAGACATGTTTGAATCTTAGAGGGCTTGGCCGTGTTGACGGCACTGGGAATGAAGGGGGTGGGAAGCGGCGGAGATTGGGCTTGGCGAAACTGCAAGCGCGAGTTGTTAGGCAGCTGATCTTGAAGCGTCCGAAGCAGAGTCCTCAGATGAGAGTTGGCGTGGCTGCTGGGGAGCGGAGGCGACCAGCGCTAGCCTGCGGGCCGCATCCGACAGCTTTAAGAGTTCTTGCTCTCGCTCGGCAAGCCGCACTGCTTCACGTTCGGCAACACGTCGATTGGCCTCGGAGAGTGCGGCTCGTGCTTGCTGCAGGCCAATGCGAGCACTCTGTTTGGTGTGATTATCGATGCGGGCTACAGGCTTGTGTACGATCCGCAGAGTCAGCTGCTGTGTCATGAAAACAGTATGAGTTGTAGGTGTGACACTGACAACGGGTAGCAGTCCCCGGTCGTGAGGAGACCAAAACTCTCGCGAGTTTCTGGTCTCTCAGCAGGGAGCTGCGTTTGCCACTAGTGGCCAAGGCCGTGTGCGTTCTAGAGCTAGTCCGAGGTCAAGAACCAAAGCATCCTCATGATGACGACTAGCAATCTGCATACCGACTGGCAAGCCATCAAGCTGCCCAATCGGCACCGAGAGCGAAGGGTTACCAACGATGTTGTAAGGAATGGTGAGTGCACCGTTATTCTCGGGTCCCACTGGTTGCCCAGCGACCTCGAGATGCAGCGTTGTTTCTGCGGGAAAAGCAACATCGGGGTTCGTTGCACTAAAGATGAAGTCCACCTGGTCGAAGGCACTAGCGACTGCTTCATTGGCTGCAGTCCGAGCCGTTTCCGAGCGGGCCATCATGGCCAGCGAGTATTTCCGTTCGGCGATACTCATACCGAACGCAATCTCTGGAGTCAGTTGGTCCTTGCACTCGGGCCAGAGGCCCTCAAGGTCTGCATAGAGCCCAGACAGGTTTCCAAGAGCCCATTCAAACCCCATCGATGGGAACGCCAGATCGACGTGAACGATCTCTAGCCCGACCTCGTCTGCGAGCAGGCGACCAGCCTCATTGACGAGCTCGGTCACTGCAGGGTTGACCACGGCTGATCCAAGGTCCGAAACGATGGCCACTTTGCGCCCTCGCAAGGCGCCAAGGTGCGAACCAAGGTGATGTTCCCAGCCAGAGACCTTTGGTAGGGAGTATGGGTCTCGCGAATCGTAGCCAGCAGTGACATCGAAGTAGCGGGTGATATCACGAATCGATCGGCACATCACTCCTAGCACCACCGTCATGGGGTGAATGAGCGCTTTGGGCCCGCGTGGGATTCGCCCGGCGGTTCCCTTCATGCCAGGCAGGCCATTGAAACCTGCAGGGATACGAATCGATCCGCCGCCATCGCCGCCTGTTGCCATCGTGAGCAGCCCGCCAGCCACAGCAGCAGAGCTTCCCCCGGATGAGCCTCCGGCAGTTCGGTCAAGCTGCCATGGGTTGCGGGTGACGCCGTTAAGTTTGGTGACACTTACGTTGAGTCCACCAAACTCAGAGGCTGTCGTCAGGCCGACGGGGATGACACCACCGAGCATTTCAGCGCGCTCAAGCATGGTCTCGGTGCGGTCAGAGACTCTGTCGGCAAACACGAGCGATGCCTCGGTATCTGGCCAGCCCTTGTAGTGGCTCAACTCCTTGATACCAAAGGGCACTCCGCCAAACGGCTTCCCGAGGTCTGCAACGGCTGCCTGAGCGCGTGCAGACTCCGCTGCGACATAGGAGAACGAGTTCAGTTCACTGTTCTCAATTGCAGTGAGGGTTGCCTCAAGTTCTTCTGCGGGAGAGTGATCCCCTGCACGGAATGCATCCACAAGCGAACATGCATCCCCGAGCCATGGACTATCTGTCATGATTTCCCCCTGATCAGAGCGACTACTGACGAACTGCCCGGCAGTGCTGTGCTCTTTTGAGCAGGGCCGAGTGACTACATCGTAGGAAGCTTGGCTGTCAGAGGCGAACTGTGCCCGAAGACCTGCTCGTATACTCGTATCAATGTCGGCAGTGAGGTCTCTGCCCAATACTCTGTAGCTATGGATGCTGCGGAGTTTTTGGGACTCACACCTACACACAACCCTTCTCGCTGGTTCTTGCCGATCACTGATGGGATTGCAACGAGGGAGCGGTTCATGTTTGGTGGCTGCGGCCTCGGAGCAGCAGTCTCGGCGATGGAGTCTGTTTGCGAACGCCCCGTCGTGTGGGCAACTGCGCAGTACCTCTCGTTCGCCATGGTGGGAGACATCATGGACCTTGACGTCACAGTTGCAGTTGCGGGCAAGCGAACAAGTCAGGCTCGCGCCGTTGGTCGCGTTGGAGACCGAGAGATCCTCACAGTCAACGCTGCCCTTGGATCGAAAGACATCAAGATTGACGAGCAGTGGCGAACGATGCCAGAGGTTCCCAACCCCGATGATTGCCCCTTGCGAAGCGACATGGTCGCAGACAGCGAGTCAATCATGGGTCGGCTGAACATCCGATTGGCGCTCGGCTCGCCTTGGGACGAGATCGATGGCAATCCAGTACCGCGGGGTCGTTCGGCACTGTGGGTACAGACTCCTGACATCGACATGTCTGCTGCTGGTCTAGCAATTTTGGGAGATTATTTGCCCTTTGGGATTGCCCAAGCGACGGGTCGCTGGGTGCCATCGAACAGCTTGGACAACACGATTCGGGTGCAGCGACTCAAGCCCACAAACTGGGTTCTGTGTGATATTCGCGTCGATGGAGTGAACAACGGCTTCGGCCACGGTTCAGTATTTTTGTGGGCCCAAGACGGCACGCTGCTGGCAACGGCTAGTCAAAGTGCAGTGCTGCATAGCCCGCGCAGCTAAGGCAGCGCTAAGCAAGGGGGCAGTCGCTGCCCAAAGGAAGTTGCCGTACCGGTGAGCGCGGCCGCGTAGGGTGAGCAAATGTCTATTTCCTCAGAGGCCGCTCCTTCCACCCAACCAGCACTTCGTGTGCTGCCGCCCGGTCGACGCTATGGAATGACCATCCCGTTTGACGGGGTAGCGCTTGGCGAGCAGAAAGACTGGATTCTTGAACTAGCTGACTTGGGCTACACCGACGTGTGGTCATCCGAGGCGAACGGTGCAGACGCGTTCACCCCTTTGGCGCTAGCTGCCGCTTGGGCGCCAACGCTTCGCCTGGGAACAGCGATTGTTCCCGCGTACACAAGGGGGCCAGCATTGCTCGCCCAGTCAGTTGCATCACTTGCCGACGCCGCGCCGGGCAGATTTGTGTTCGGCATCGGAACATCCTCGAACGTGATTGTTGAAAAGTGGAACGGAATCCCGTTCGAGGAGCCGTATCGCCAAGTCAAAGACATGGTTCGCTTCTTGCGTTTAGCTATGGCCGGAGAAAAGATGACGGGCCGATTCGGCGCCTCAGATGTCAAAGGCTTTCGTCTGGGGATTCGACCGTCGCAACAGCCGCCGATTTTGATTGCTGCGCTTCGAGAGGGCATGTTGCGCCTAGCCGCCACGGAGGGTGACGGGGCAATTATCAACTGGCTCTCTGCCGAGGATGTTTCAACCGTGGCCCCGATTGTGCAGACCGCTGGCGGCGGCACAGTAGCGGCCCCCACGAAGGAGGTGGTGGCACGAATCTTTGTTGCCCCCACTACGGACCGAGATGCAGTCCTTGCAATGGGTCGTTACGCGATTGCCGCTTACCTGACGGTTCCGGTGTATGCGGCATTCCACGACTGGCTTGGTCGAGGCGAACAGCTTGCAGAGATGTGGCGACTCTGGGGTGAGGGCGATCGTCAAGGTGCGCTAGCAGCGATTCCTGACTCTCTAGTTGATGAACTCATCATCTCTGGAAGCCCCGAGCATTGCCGTGAGCAGATTGGTCGGTACGTGGCCAACGGGGTCACCACACCAGCGATAGCGCTTCTCCCGTTCGGCTACGACCAGCGCCAGGCCATTCGAGACCTTGCGCCGAGATAGGCAGTTTCTACTGGGCTGCAGTTTCTACTGGGCTGCAGTTTCTACTGGGCTGTAATTTCTACTGGGCTGCTGAATGCTTGGCACGTAAGAGGGCTTTGTCTACCTTGCCCGAGGCATTTACGGGAAGCTCAGCCACAACGACTACCACCCGCGGTCGCTTGAACCCTGCAATCTTGTCTTTGGTCCAAGCAATGAGTTCTGCAGTATCAAGAGCAGTGTCTGGCGTTGCAACCACGACTGCGCATACAACTTCGCCCCAGTGGTCATCGGGAAGGCCGATAATTGCAACCTGTGCCACTTGCGGGTGTGTGCTCAGCAGGTCTTCGACCTCTCGAGACGCAATGTTTTCTCCACCCGAAATGATCAAATCCTTCTTGCGGTCAACGATGTAGAGATAGCCGTCGGCATCGATCAGGCCAATGTCGCCGGTCTTCAACCACGGCCCGTGCCGCGAGTCAGCCGTTGCTTCTTCTGCTCGGAAGTAGCCCTCGCAGAGTTGGTCACCCCGCACCAAAATTTCTCCAGGTTCCCCTACTGGTAGTTCCGCTCCTTGGTCATCAGCAATACGCAGCGCAACGAGCGGGCCGGGTCGGCCAGCGGCAGCGAGCAGTTGCGGATGCGTGTCGGCTGCCCGACGGTGGCTCTCTGGGTCAAGAAAAACAGCGTTTCCACTCAGTTCAGTCATGCCGTACCCCTGCGCTAACCCACAGTCAGGAAGCTCTCTCAGGACCCTGCGCAAGAGGTCGAGCGGCATAGCCGATGCCCCATAGGAGATCTGGCGAAGCGAAGAAAGATCGGTGTTGGCCCTCTCTGGGTGATCAAGCAGCATCGACAACATGGTGGGTGCAAGCGAACAGGTGGATACTCGCTGACTCTCAATCAGACGAAGGACTTCTCCTGCATCGAAGCGGGGGAGCAGTACCACTGGCCGGCGGCGAAGATGCGCGTGCAACACGTTGTATGCGGCGACATGAAAGAGTGGAAACGGAAACAGGTAGACGTCCTCGGCCGACATCGGTCGAGCAAGGGCTGTGTTTTGGATTGCCGCGAGCAGGCTTCGATGGCTGAGCAGGGCACCCTTGGCCTTGCCAGTGGTGCCAGAGGTGTGAATCAGCCAAGCCGGTGCCGCTGGGTTCATCCCTTTTTTTGGGTTTGAGGTGAGCGGTTGGGCAGGCTCATCGCTCGGGCTTGAGGCTGTGGTGTCTCGTGGCGGCTCAGCAAGGCCCAGTTGTTCTGCCGCAGCGGTGCTCGCTGCTGAATGGATTCCGTTCATGCAGATCACTGATCGCAGGGACGGGCAGTTGGGAAGTTCAGCGACCAGCCGATCAAGTTGTTGCCTGCTCGCTAAGAGCATGACTGCTTCGGTTGTCTGAAGCATCTCGATGAGTTCCGAAACGCTGTGTCTTGTGTTGCCAAGTGTCGCCACGGCACCTGCTGCGGGCAGGCCGTAGAGCGCCATGAGCAGCACGGGGCAATTATCCGAAATGATCGCTACACGATCTCCAGGTTCGGTGAGCTCCGCGATGCCTGCTGCAAAGACCTGAACCTCGCGAAGCAGTTCAGCGAATGTCCAGCGCCGCTCAGCAGCAATGAGCGCCAAACCATCTGGCGCTTCGGCTGCTGCAAATTCAAGAATCTCGTGGAGTAGCACCCTGTTCTCCTAGGTGCCGCTGATCTGAGCCTGAAGTCGGCGCATTGCTCCGAGCCAGCGCTCGCGATTGCCTGCGCGGGCCTGTTCGTATGCGGCGACTTCCTCATGAGGCAGAATCAGGAATTGCTCGGTATCGAGCGCAGCAACAACGCATTCGGCAACTTCGCTTGGTTCCAAAATGCGTTGCGCCCGAACCACTGCCAAAGCAACAGCATCTTGTGAGGGGTTGCCAGGATCGGAGGTCGTAGCAGCGGCGCTCTGCATCTCGGGAAAGAGCAACGGGGTCCGAACCCCCTGCGGGCACAGGCATGAAATGCCAATTCCTCGGTCGCCATACGTAATTGACAGCCATTCTGCGAACGCCACGGCACCATGTTTGCTGACGCTGTACGGGGCATCTCCAAGGTTCGACAACAGTCCAGCCGCAGAGGCAGTCAGCAGGTAGTAGCCGCTCCCTCGGTCGAGCCAGGCTGGCATGAGCGCTCGCGCTGCATAGACATGCGCCATCAGGTTCACATCCATCGTGCGCTGCCAGACCTCATTGGAGGCATCAAGGCCAAGCGCAGTTCCAATGCCGGCATTGCCGCAAAAAAGGTCAATTGTTCCTGTGGCCTGGGTGACGCTGCGGACCAATTCAATGACTTCGGATTCCTTAGAAACGTCGATCTGGTACGAGTAAACCTTCAGTTCTGGGAACGACTCAGCGAGTCTCAGACGAGAGATTTCAAGAGTTGCAGCGTCTACGTCAGCAAGCGAAATTGCTCGTGGTTTCTCTGCAGCAAATCGTTCACAGAGCGATGCACCGATTCCGCTAGCGGCGCCAGTGACAACAATATTGGCGTTTGTTAGTTTCATTCGGCTCCTTTGTCCTTCGGGCTCGCCTGCGGATTACTCAACATGGCCGAGAGCAGCGCGAAGAGTTGAGCCGATGACTCCCGTGCGATCCTCACCCCACGGCATGGGCATGATGACTGGAACCTCTACTCCGGCATCTCGGTACTCTTGGACCGCAGCAGCAACCGTGGCTGCTGAGCCACAAATGTCTATGGCATCAATCATGCGATCGGAGATCGCCGCTACTGCTGCATCGCGATCTTTTGCAGCGAGCGCTCGGTTCAAAGACTCGATCTCGCTTTGGAATCCTGCCCGTGCAAATGCTCGCGCATAGGCAGGGACTACTGCATAGGAGTAGATATCTTTACGAGCCTTGGGGAGCGCTTGTTCCCGGTCGCAGACTGCGACGTGGACGTATGCGTACACCTTGCATGCTCCTTCTTGTCTGCCTGCGGCAGCCTCGGCCCTGCGAACCTGCTCAACGCACCACGGCACAGCCGAGGCGGGTAAGTAATTCAGCAACACGCCATCGGCTAGCTCGCCCGCTAATGACAACATGCGTTGGTTGAGCGCCCCGAGCACTAGCTGCGGTCGACGTTCACCAAGACGAACAGCCAGACGGAACTTATTGCAGTTGTAGTACGCCCCCTCGTGGGTGACAGCCTCACCGCTGAGGCAGGCCTTGGTGAGTTGCAGGTACTCACGCACCTGAGCAATCGGGTGATCTGAGTACGTCGCCCCATGCCACCGGCCAACAACTACCGGAGAAGAAACGCCAACTCCGAGCAGAATTTGAGCATCTGGCGAGATGTCTTGCAGCGTGGCAGCGCCCATTGCTGCCAGCATCGGCGTGCGAAGTTGAAGTGCCAAAACTCCAGTTCCCAGGTCGAGCGTCGGCTCGCGCACTCCCACGGCAGACAATGTGGCGAAGGCCTCTTGGCCAACCGTTTCTGCAGTCCAATATGAGGAATAGCCCAACTTTCGGGCATCCTCGGCAACTTCGAGGCCAACCTGCATTCCGAGGCTCTGGAAGCTAGCGAACGTGACCCCGATGGCCGCAGTGTTGGTTTGCATCCAAAGAAGGTACCCCGCAACTGAGTCTCACTCGGCCGTGACCCCCTTGATGTGTCCGATCAGACGCCGTAGCCGCGAATCGGCGGGGCCTTTGGGCACTTCCTGAGCAAGTTATGTGAACTGTCCGTAAAGCGGTCGCCTGCTGTCCTAGGGCGCTGGTACCTTAGTGACTGTTCGCTTCGGTCTCCCGAAGTGGCAGAGCGTAGGAGGCAAAATGACCGAAGTTCTTGAAACCGAAATTCTTGATACGGCAGTTGTTGAATCAGTCACGATGCAAGAAGCGCTCAATCTGATTGATCGTGGTTTGAGTGATGCTTCAGATCGGTCGCTGGTATCTGCAGTTGAGTTCACAGATCTGCTTCTTGACGTCCGAAGCATCTTGGTTCGCCTTGATGCAGCAGCACACGCGAACTAGCTACGGCGCTTCGTCTCGAGCATCTCGGTCAGTACTGCTCTGGCCTTTGGCGGCTCGCGCCAACAGCGGCAAAGAGCCTGTCGTAAGCGCGATCAAGCTCTGCAAGGAGTTCATCGGGTTCGCTCACCGCGGCCGGATCAACAGCAAGGCCGATAAAAAGCCATCCTCGGTAGGACATCGTGGTGAGGTTGAACGCCGTGCCGGCGAGCGGGCCTATCGGGTAGTTCGCTTGCATATATGCACCGCCGATAAAAAGATCGAATGGTGCGGCTCGTACATTTGAACAGACGAAGTCAACCGAGTGCGCAAGGTGTTGCCCCGAGCGCAAAATTGCTGCAGGCGGGAGCATCGCTGCGGCTTGTGCAGCCGAGTCCATACTTTCTATGGCTCGTTCGCTCCGAACAGTTGCAACAACTTTGTGAATCTCGCTGATTCTATCGGCAGGGTTCATCTGGCCAGTGGGGACCAGCATCTGCGTTGGGCTAAATGCGTTTCCACCAGCGGTTCGGTCATGCCGGGTGCTCACTGGCATTGATACCCGCAGTTGTTCCGCAGGTTTGCCCGCTCGGTGGTGGAGTTCACCTGCAGCGTCCGCCGCGCCTGCAATGAAAAAGTCGTTCACGCTGCCACCAAGCTGATGGGCTGCAGAGAGGACGTCTTCAAGGTTGAGCGTGGTTGTCCCGAACCACCTTCCCAACGAACGCTCAGTCCACAGCGGTGACCTTCTGTGGCCAACAGTTGCCTGTCTTGCGGCGGAACGAACGGTTCCTGCAAGCCCAGCCGTCCGAGAGGGGAGTGAGGCCGCCCCGCTTGCAACAGAGAGGAACGGTGCCGATGCCTTCGACCACCAGGTTTGGGAAAACTCGTCGGAATTCGAATCCGATTCGCTGCTGCTTGGAATGCGTGGAGAAGATCTGGGGGCTCTCGGTTGCCGGGGGCCGGGCACTCTTTCAAAGTCAAGAAACTCAACCGACAACACGATGCCACCCTCGCCATCAGTAATGGTGTGATGCAGTCGCTGCAGCATTGCCGATCGGCCACCGGCGAGACCTTCGATGGTGACAAACTCCCAAAGCGGCCGCTCTCTGTCGAAGGGTTGCCGGCTGAGTGTTGCCACTAGGTCATAGAGTTCGCGGCGAGATGCGTCGCCGCCTAAGTCCATCCAGCGCAGGTGATGATCAAGATCAACCTCGGGATCATCGACCCACTTCGGTAGTTCCCACGGCACAAACGAGGTCACCACTCTCTGGCGAAGCCGCGGCACGTTGACGATTGCTTGCTCCATCCGAAGCCGAAAGGCTTTGCGATCCACTACCTGATCGAACAAGGTCAGGTTGGCGAAGGTGGAGGACAGCTGAGGGTCTCGTTCCATCTCCCACATGAGCGACTCAAAGCCGCTCATGTGTTGTTGGTCAGAAGAAGTCTCAGCCATATCAAGTCAGGCTAACCAGTCAACGCCTAGAACACTCGTCCAAAGGCCCAATTCGCGCTGAGCTGAGCTACGAACGGCTTGGCCAGAACCGCTGAGCAGTTCGGGCGATCGTGCGCCCAGCGATCATGCCCGCAACAACATCACTCGCATGATGCACCCCGACGTGAATTCTGCTCCACGAGACAGCAGCAGCAAGAGTCCACCAGAGCGGTGCCATTCCCAGATCCTCAGACAACAGCGTTGCTGCGCAGGCTGCTGCTGATGCGTGACCACTCGGAAAACTTGTGGTCTGGGGGGAACGAAGCTGGTGGGGGTGATTCTCTTTTTCTTCGGGTCGCTCGCGCTTTGCGATCAGCTTGACTGGGCCGTTGATGACTGCCTGCTCGATGGCGATGATGGCGCTTCGCCGCAGCGCCCGCCTGCGCCGGCTTGGGCTAGCGGTGATTGCGTCGATGGCGTTGATGGAGTGCCATAACAGGCTGTGATTCGCTGCCTGGGAAAGTGCATAGAGAACGCGATCGGCAGGCTGAGAGCCATGCGATGCCTTTGCAAGCAGATCGGCTGAGGTATCGAATCGTTTCACCAGTTGGCTCTGCAAAACCGCAGTCACTACGCCTCGGGGGTGGGTGCTCACGAGTTTGCCTGACGTGGCGTGCAGGCCGGTATGGCTAAGGCGCTGACACGGAGAGTCGCTTCTGCACCTGGCAGCAGCGGAGGAAGAAGCAGCGTAGGGAGGATGAGTGACATAACTAGATGCTAGGTGGCAGCGGCGACAGCAGCGACAGCGGACTTCACAGCTGTTGCGATGAGGCTCGGGTCTTGAAGGGGGCCAAAATGGCCAAGACTGGGGAACTCT
The DNA here is from genome assembly GCA_009701845.1 of Actinomycetota bacterium. Lineage (GTDB taxonomy): Bacteria > Actinomycetota > Acidimicrobiia > Acidimicrobiales > Microtrichaceae > IMCC26207. The sequence goes on along the minus strand of WLJI01000075.1, from coordinate 17 downwards.
TGAAGAGTTGCAGAAGG
>WLJI01000074.1 GCA_009701845.1 Actinomycetota bacterium | reverse complement strand
TTCGTTCGCTCCTCGCTACGAACAGCAATCTCACCCCAGGTTGAACAAACTGCGGCGCTCGGAATCATTGTTCTACCAGGCACCATGACTGGGCTGATTCTTGCTGGGGTTGAACCCTTTGCGGCAGTACGCACCCAGCTAGCGCTGATGTACGTCATCCTGGCCGGGGTGGTTATTGCGGCAAGCATCACTGGCCTTGGAACTCTTGCGCGGCTCACAACGAGCGATAACCGTCTCATCAAGGTCGCCCGGTCGAACTAGCCGAACCCCTACCGAGTTAGGGCACAACTCGTACCGGCTCAGGTAGTTGCAGGTGGGTTGCAAACCCAGGCATCAGCGGGGAAGGCGGGATAGTCAGATTGGATCTGCCCCACGCCAGCTCCGAGTCCTAGCCCCGAGCAAATTGCTCCAGCGGCAAGGTCGCCAGTTGCTCGCACCAATGTGAATGAATACGGAGCGGCCAGAGGGATCCCAGCGCAGGTGCCATTCTCAGAGAGCGTGAGAGTGGCAATGTCTAGCGCCACCGTCAGATTGCCCGCTGCATTTGGGGTGCCATTGAATGCAAAGTCGGGTGCGCCAACAACGCCAGAGTTGTAGCAACCTGCAGCAAGCCAATCTCCGTTAGCCGGACCAGCAGGAGCACAAGCGCCCAAAGTGGTTCCCAGTACAACTGCCACAACACTCAGAACAAGAAGATTTCTGGAACGCTTCACTTGGCCCCCCAATATGTTGATTCCACATGGTGCAGAATCCGCTGCCTTGAAACATAAACGCCGCTACACATGGGTGCAAGCAAAAGAGCTGATTTTGTCGAGAGTTTCAAGTTGCCTGAGCTCACGCGGGGCGTAGCTCGTTGAGTTGCGCAGTGTTCGTGCGGGTAACAAGATCCACGACCTGTTGATCCAGACCCGCTAGTTCTTCTAGGTAGTCCAACGGCTGTGGCATGCCCTCAATATGTGGCCAGTCTGAACCAAAGATCACCCGCTCTGGCCCCATGAGTTCAAGAAGTTCATGCACGTTGTCTTCCCAGAACGGATTGATCCAAATGTGCCTGCGGAACGTCTCGATCGGATCCTCAGGGAACCATCCCGCCATTTTGTGACCAAGCGCATCAAGGCGGTGGAACAACCCACGCAGAAATCCGGCCCCATTTTCTACTGAGGCAACCCGCAGGTTGGGGAAACGATGAAAGAGCTGATCGGTAATCAGCGAGGCCAGGAAGTCCTCGATGGGTCGTTCCAACTGCAGCATCTTGATGGGCTGCGGAACAGAGTTGGCGAAGTTCGAACTGAACCCGTCGGTGGCGTACCCATTCGCCGAATACCCCGAGTCGCCCGCATGAACCACCACGGTGATCCCAGCCTCGTTGACCCGCGCCCAGAATGGGTCGAACTGAGGGTCAGTCGGGGAGCGCCTGCCGAGTGCAGTTGTTGGAGCAGCAGGGCGCATCACGATTGTTCGTGCCCCCTTATCTAAGGCCCACTCGAGTTCGCTGATGGCAAACTCCATGTCGGCCAAGGTGATGTACGGGGCTGCAAAAATGCGGTTCTGGTAGTTGAATCCCCAGTCCTCTTCGACCCACCGATTGAAAGCCCGAAACATCACAGCTACTGCCTCTGGGTCGGTACGCAGTTCTTCTTCGTAGACCATGCCAAGGGTCGGGAAGAGCCAGATCTTCTCTAGGCCGTGCGAGTCCATGGTGAGCAGGCGTGCATCACGGTTGCGGTACTCGGCCTTGATGCGGTCGCGGGCTTTGAGTAACTCGAGCGGGTTATCGCCGTTTGGGTTGCCGCGGAAGTAGTCCTTGAGTACTCCTGGGCTAGCTACAGGGTCGAAGGTGGGATTGACCACTGCCCGAGAGACTTTGCCGCCGAGCACGTGGTACTGCCGGCCGTTGATCTCTGCCCACTGCAACGTGCGCGCACCCCATGCGGGGTCTAGGTGACGGGTGAAGGCGTCAAGGGCCTCGTAGTAGTGGTTATCTGCGTCGAACGGGCGGCTCTGGGAGTCTTGCATCCCGTTACTGTTCTATGCAGTTCCCTTCGGAGCAAGGCAGGCTCAATTCTCGCAGCCCCGCCCCGCCACACCCCACCCCGCCAGACCCCACCCCGCCTCGCCCCCCCAGCTATTGGGTTGCACACGGGTCGCATATCGATCCCGTTGCAACCCAATGCCGCTGAAGGGCCAGTTTGAGCTGTTTGATCAGCTCTGATGGGTCGTCAAGGTCTTGCCAGCTTGCATAGATCATTTCCCAACCGTGAGCAGTCAGGCGATTATGTCGCTGTCGTGCAAGCCGTCCTCGGCGTGGACCCCAGTGCCAGAGTTCCGAGTCCGCTTCCAGGCCCAGCTTGAACTCGGGCCATGCCACGTCGATTGAGTACCCCTTCCTTTGGCCCTGACACCTCACGAGCACCTGTCGTTCCGGCTTACCTAGACCCTTGGAGCAGATCACGCGTTGCACGAGTCGCTCGAAGGTGGAATCCGGGATTGGGCCGCGCCGATCGGGTCGTGCCAACACCCTCAGCAACGCTCCACAGCCGGTGACGCCTGGCCGCCGCAGCTGCTCGAGCGTTTCAGTGATCCAGCGCAAATTGAACCCCTTGCGAATCGAATCATCAAGCGCTTGTTCAACTTTGTCATCACTCACGACTGCGCCAAGGTCAACCAGAGTGTGAGCCACGGTGGTGGTTGGTATCGCCTTGATCTGCACCGGCTTCATCAGGTTGAACAGTCGCGATCGATGAGCCAAAAAACTGCGAGGCCGACGTGATCCTGAATGAGCCATGGTGATCTCGACGGGAGCATCAGCAAACCCATCTAGGCCATGTAAGCGGGCGGCGCAGCGGTGCGAGGCAACTCCCCGAAGCAGCGATACCGCAATCATGACCTCTTGCTCCCAACTCCATGGGGAACCGGACACCCGAAACACTCCCGAGTGGGGCTGCTGGATTGTGCCGCGCCGTAGAGCAGTTGTTAGCTGCGCCTTTGTCACGCCAGTTTCTAGCGCCAACGAAGTAGTAAACACCCCATGCTGTACGCCTGCCTGCTTCAAAAGAGCGTGCATAGGTGGCACCGGCTGCCGCATTGCTGATCGCTTGCCCAGAGAACTCATCTAGCCAGCATTCAAGCCAGACGCACAGTTGTCAGCGGGGATCACAACCCTGTCAGCAGCAGTTTTGCTTCTGACGGCGCTGGCCTATCAACAGCGTTTTGGGTAGTGGGTTGCACACGGGTCGCATTTCGATCCGGCTGCAACCCAATACCCTGAGAGCAAAATATTTGAGCTTTATACCGACTGAGCAGCTAGTTCCTTTGCCCAGCGGTAGTCGGCCTTGCCCGAGGGCGAGCGTTGTACTGCATCAACAAAGATCCAGCCCTTGGGAAGCTTGTATCGAGCAACCGACAAGTTGGCATGTGCAGAGAGCTCGGACTCTTCAACAGAGACACCCTCTGCAAGCTGCACCACGGCCACTACCTCGGCACCCCAACGCTCGCTTGGTCTCCCGCAGACCAGAACATCAACAACAGCCGGGTGAGAGATGATGGCCATCTCGACTTCCTCAACGAAGATCTTCTCGCCACCCGAGTTGATGCACTGCGAGTCGCGGCCGAGCAGGTCGATCTCTCCGTCTTCACGCTTGATGGCGCGATCGCCTGGAACCGAATAGCGAACTCCTTCAATGGTGGGGAAGGTGCGCGCCGTCTTGGGTGCATCACCGAGATAGCCCAACGGCACGCTGCCAGCTTGGGCGAGCCAACCGATTCCCTCGTGGCCGGCGACAAGTACCGAACTGAGATCCTCAGAGACCACGTCTGCTCCGGGGCCGGGCTTGAACTGCCCCGTAGACACTCCACCTTTCACCGACAGGTGCGTGGCCTGGGCACCAGTCTCAGAGGAACCGAGCGAATCATTGACCAACAGATTTGGCAGCAGTTCTAGGAACTCTTCTTTGATCGCGGCACTGAGTGGTGCACCACCGTTGCCCAACACAAACATGGTGCTGACATCGTATTCGCCGGCTTTCAACTCTTCTAGAAGTGGTCGAGCCATTGCATCGCCCACGACCACAATCGACATCACGCCTTCTTGAGCAACGGTGCTCCAGACCTCTTTCGGGTCCAGATTGTGCCCCGTAGTCATGATCAGTGTGGACCCAGCATTGAGCATCATGAAACCGGCCCACTGAGCCGCTCCGTGCATAAGCGGAGGCAATGGCATAAGTCGGAACCCCGAGTTGTTGCGAGCTTTCTCTGCGATCTCTTCAGCAGTGCTCACCTCAATCCATGTACCCACCTCTTTGCCGCCCATGGCATTCATGAAGATGTCGTCTTGTCTCCAGAGGACGCCCTTTGGCATGCCCGTGGTTCCGCCGGTGTACACGATGTACAAGTCCTCGGGGGAGGGCAGGACGGGTGGCCCTGCTGGGTCGGAGTCTGCGATGACTTGTTCGTAATCCACTGCGCCCGGCAACAGTGCCTCGCCGGAGTCGTCTGCAACTTGAATCAGTGTGTGAATACCCGGCAGGTCTTTGAGGACATGCGCCATGGCGGGAGCAAACACTGCGTGATAGATCACTGCTTTGGTATCTGCATCGGCGAGCAGATAGCGCAGTTCTTCTTCTACGTAGCGGTAGTTCACGTTGAACGGTGCTGCTCGAGCCTTATAGCAACCGAGCATTCCCTCGATGTACTCGTTACCGTTGTACATATAGAGGGCAACGTGGTCTTGGCCCGACTCGTGGCGCTCAAGCTCATCGCGCTCAGTGTGGCAGCCAAGGCCTTGTGCATGCAGATAAGAAGCTAAGCGCCGAGTGCGATCGGCGAGTTCTCCAAACGTAAATCTGCGATTTCCAAAAACAAGTGCCTCACGGTCTGGCACTGCTGCTGCAACGACCTCGCTCACCAGTGCCAGGTTGAACTGCTCGCGCCCAGTCGCTGCTGCTGATGCTGATGTAGTGCCTTCTTCGCTTCCCATTATTTTCCCTCATGGCAAAGAATCTGATGATGTGTCAGATTGGTCATCGTTCAGCGTGGAGACTAGACGAAAGGGGCTGGAGTTCGTCTAGCACCCCGACATCGCGTATCCCCCAACCCTGATCTCAGGAGACACATCACATGGCCGAGCTAGTTTCAGGAAGATTCTCTAACAAGGTGGCACTTCTCACGGGCGCTGCATCCGGTATCGGTCGGGCAACAGCGTTGCGGCTCTCTGCCGAGGGCGCGAAGGTTTTTGCCGTAGATGTTGACGCTGCTGGCTTGGCTACTTTGGCCGAGGAGATCAGTGCAGCGGGCGGAACCGTGATTACTCGCACAGGTTCGATTGCAGATCATGATGAGTGCTTCGCTGCCGTTGAGCAGTGTGTTGCAGACCTTGGTCAATTAGATGTGCTCGGCAACATCGCCGGAGTTTCTCGTGCCGAGCATTTTCCAGACTTGTCGGAAGAGCACTATCGCCGGATGATGGCGGTTAATACCGATGGTCCCTACTTCTTGTGCCAAGCAGCAATTCCTCACCTTCTTAAGGTGGACGGAAACATCATCAACATTGCCTCGAACGCTGGCCTCATGGGAACTGCCTATACCGTGGCGTACGCCATGACCAAGGGTGCAATTGTGCAACTCACCAAGGGCTTGGCCATGGAGTATGCCAAGACGAAGCTGCGAGTTAACGCTATTGCCCCAGGTGGAATCACGACAGGGCTGACCAACGCCTTTCATATCCCCGAAGGGGTAGACCTCGACTTGATGATTCCCTACATGGGCTTTCGGGGGATGGGCGACCCTGACGACATTGCGTCACTGTTTGCCTTTGTTGCGTCAAATGACGGCAAGAACATGCACGGCAGCATTCTCTCAAGTGATCTCGGCCTGACGGTCGGCTGAGGTCAGCTAGGGCGTCACCCGACGGTGACGCCGTTAATGCGTCGGCTAAACAACATCAGGGCAAAAAACCAAAATCGCTCTCTGGCCACTGCTGCTCGGGACAACGAAGGAAGTGTGATGGAAGATCAACAAGAATCAGCCGCCGAATCGACGAGCGGGGCCACGGTTGATTCAGCCCAAGCTGCTCGTCCGGATCTGTCGCGCCGAGACCCCGAGAAAACCAAAGTAGATATTCAGGCCTGGTTGACCGCCACCCTTGCCCAAGGAAGCGACCCCGAAGTTGATGAGGTACACGTACCGGAGTCGAACGGAATGTCGAGCGAGACCGTGCTTGTTGACGCAACATGGGTCGTTGACGGGGAGCGAGTAGATCAGCCGCTCGTGTTTCGCATTGCGCCCGATGAGGCAGCCGTGCCGGTGTTTCAGAAGTACGACTTCGACTCGCAGTTTCGAGTCATGGCAAAAGTGCGGGAACTTTCAGATGTGCCAGTGCCAGAGGTGTTCTGGCTTGAAGAGGATCCCTCCCATATCGGTGCGCCTTTTTTTGTGATGAGTCGGGCGTACGGTGTTGTTCCCCCAGATGTGTTGCCATACGACTTCGGCGACAACTGGCTCTTTGACGCCTTGCCAGAAGATCAGCGACGGCTTGAAGAAACCACCATTGATGCGCTCGTGTCTTTGCACGCCATCGCAGATGCTGAGCACAACTTCGATTTCTTAGTTTCATCAGCGGAGGGCGACACTCCGCTGCGCCGCCATGTTGAGGAACTGCGCGGGTACTACCGCTGGGTGACCACAGATGGTATTCGGTCGCCGTTGATCGAGAAGTGCTTCGACTGGCTTGAGGCAAACTGGCCGGTCCAAGAAGGGCCTTCTGGGCTGAGTTGGGGCGACGCTCGCATTGGCAACACCATGTACGCAGACTTTGCTCCAGTTGCAGTTCTCGACTGGGAGATGGCCGGCATCGCACCACGAGAGGTTGACCTCGCTTGGATGATCTTCCTGCATCGCTTCTTCGAAGACATCGCAAACTCAATGGGCTTGCCGGGCATGCCCGAGTTCATGCACCGCACACAGATCGTAGAGATGTATGAGGCAAAGTCTGGGTACACACCCCAAGACATGGACTTTTACACCATGTACGCAGCGCTTCGTCATGGAGTCATCATGAGCCAAGTGCAGCGTCGGGCTATCAAGTTTGGTCAAGCAGAAACGCCAGAAGACATCGACGACCTGATTATGCATCGCGCCACCCTTGAGCAGATGCTCGAGGGTGCCTACTGGGAACGCATCCTGTAGCCCCTGAGCTATACCCGCTCGATAATGGTGGCTGATCCCATGCCGCCTGCAGCACACATAGCTACGGCGCCGAACTGGCCGTCACAGCGTTCGAGTTCGTTGATCATCGTGACGATCATGCGCGCACCTGTGCAGCCGATGGGATGACCAAGTGAGCAGCCTGAACCGTTCACATTCACGATCTCTTCGTTGAGCCCCAGAATCTTGACTGCTGCAACGGGGACCGAAGCAAAGGCTTCGTTGATCTCAAACGATGAGATGTCCGAGATGCCAAGGCCAGCCTTGGCGAGCGCCTTGGGGATTGCTGTTGTGGGGCTGAGGCCCGTCTCGGCGGGGGTGAGTGAGGTTGATGCCCAACCGCGAATGATAGCCAAGGGCTTGAGCCCATGAGCTTCTGCAAAGTCGCGGCTCACAAGTACCAGCGCCGCAGCAGCATCGTTGAGTCCCGAGGCGTTCCCTGCTGTAGTCGTTGCTCCCTCATCAAACGGGTTGAGCAGCCCAAGGGTGGCCAACTTCTCGAGCGTCGAGTTGCGGCGTGGGTGTTCGTCCACACTAAACATCGAGCCGTCGGCTAATGGCACGGGAACAATCTCATTTTCGAAACGACCCTCGTCGATTGCTCGGATCGCGTTCATGTGCGAGCGGTAGGCCCAAGCATCTGCCTGTTCGCGAGTGACTCCCGCCATGCGTGCGGCGTTGTCTCCAACTCCCTTGGCAGTGTTGAACGGCGGTGCATCCTCGGTCTCTAGGTTGGCCGGAGAAAGCCAGAACGTGGGCTGACCGTCTGCCCCAGGCTTCGAGGTTCCAGGCGCGGTGGACATTGATTCAACACCGCCGCCGATCCCTGCATCGATCATGCCTGCGGCAATGTTTGCAGCGATCCACTGCGTGGCTGCCATGCCCGAGGCGCACCAACGCTGCATGGCTACGCCTGGCAGGTTGACCATGCCGAGCTGGTTCGCTGCATAACGGCCAATGTTGCCGCCGCCTTGCATGGATTCTCCAAAGCCGATGTCTTCAATGAGTTCAACGGGCACACCTGAACGCTCAACTGCGGCACCCATAGCAATCTCGGCCAGAGTGAAAGCATCAACCCCAGCTAGCGAGCCCTTGTATGAGGTGGCGATAGGTGTGCGTGCGGCTGAAACGATAACAACATCAGTAGACATGTGGATCTCCTCGGTACGAGTCTGACAGTGCGTCAGATAGTGGCACTTCTTGGGCGTAGAACAAAACTCCGAGAGCAGCGTCTCTGCTGGGGCTGTGGCCCGGTCGGTGCTGCTGCGGTTCTGGTGCTGCGGTGTGGCTGCGCTGCGCGTTCGTCACAACTTAGGCAGTAGTTGCAAACACCGCCGTGGATTCAATCGGGGAATCCTCGCCGCCGGGTACTCCGCGGTGTTGCGAGTAGGCCCAACCTGGGCCTCGAAAGACGTACGACAAGCGGTCATGCCAGTTGTCTGCAGCGGCGACGTCTTTGCGGATCTGATCGTGCTCATGAGCAGCAATTCGTAACGGGTTGAATGTGTCGATGTTGGTGGTGAGTCCGTAGATCACAGGCTCGTCCTCGCGTTCAAAGGTGCCAAATAGGCGATCCCAAATAATCAGGATGCTTCCGTGATTTCTGTCTAGGTACTGCTTGTTCTTGCCATGGTGGACCCGGTGATGAGACGCGGTGTTGAGCACTTCCTCGAGCGGGCCGATGGAACGAATTGCATCAGTATGAATCCAGTATTGGTAGATCAAATTGATCTGACGTGAGGTCTCTATCAGCTCAGGGCGGATACCCAACAGCGAGAGCAAACCGTATGGCACGAAGAGCCCGAGCGAGTCTGCCCAGGTTTGGCGCAAAGCAGTAGACAGGTTGTACTTCTCGCTGGAGTGATGAACTACGTGTATTGCCCACATGAATCTGGTTTCATGCATAAAGCGGTGATTCCAGTAGTAGACAAAATCCCATCCCAAGATTGCTGCACCCAATGCGAGCGGCCCGTTCCCCAAATCTGGAAGCAGTCGCTTCTTGAAGAGCTTCTGCGCAGAGGTCTGTGCAGCCCAGGTTGATGCCGCGACAAGTCCACCTGCGGCAATACCTGCCACCACGCTGTTGCCTGCAATTTTTTTGGCCCTTCGAGCCCATCTGCGATTCGGGAGATCCGCTGTTTGATCAGCGGCTGGAGCGGACTGGTCAGCCGAACCGAGGTTGTCCTCGGACTCGCTCGTGGTGAAAGCCTGCTGGGGGAGCTGCCCTGCTTTTTGGTCATAGGAACGTCCAATTGCATCCGCCACCACTGCGGTGATCGCCGCCGCACCGGCAAAACCAAGCAGTGGCTTGGCCCACTTGGAAGAACCTACTGCCGCATTCTGAGCAAGCTTTTTGGTGACTAGGGGAATAAACAGGCTCCCCGTGCCCATGGCCAAGCTCGCGAGCGTGTCATTGCGTTCGTAGTCGACGGGTGATGGCCCCTCGGTCTTTGCGCGCCGATCAAGCCACCATGCCTCGTAGCCCATCGAGGCAAAGAACCCTGGGATTGCAACGACTGTGAGGTCCATGAAGAGACTCCCGTTATTGGAGGCGGTTTCTGCTACCGCAGACAGATGACGCGTTGGCGCAACGCTTTCTGTCTTCCAAACTACTGCGCAGTTGGCCGAGTTCAACATCGTCTGGTGCTTCACTAGTAGTCATGAGCGAGTTCAACGAGGCTAAAGAACCTGCAGTGCAGCAAACACTTGCTGCTCAGATTCTCGATGAGGACGACCGCAGTCCAGCTCAGCGAGAGGAAGACGAGGTCCTAGCCGCAGAGATGCAAGAGTTTGTCTACGGCACCATCACAGTGCTTGTTGCGCTGGGTGCCATCGGTGGTTCAAGAATCGAACCCGTGCCGACTCAGGCGATAGCGGTTCTCATCGGGGTTTCATTTGCGACGCTGTTGGCACATTCATTCTCAGCAGTTATGGCGCTACATGTTCGCCTGCGCCGGCCCGCTCAGCTTGGCGAGATCCGCAAAGAGCTGAGCCACTCGTGGCGAATCGTGTTGGCTGCGATTCCAGCAATGGCAATGTTTGTAGTGTCTGCGGCAGGACTGATCTCGCCGACCGCGGCAACTCGAATCTCTGTGGGACTCGCAGTACTAGCTCTGATGTGGATGGGCCTGATCGCGGCCAAACGCTCGCAGAGCACGTTCCTTGGGGGAGTGATGTTTGTGGGCGCTGCCACGCTGATCGGGCTGTGCATCGTGGCGATTGAAATCTACGTTCATCACGGCTAATCGGTTGCGAGTCGAACCTGTGCTGGGAGTAAACCTGAGCTTTTGAGCTCAGCTCTCGGGCGTTGCTTGTTCCGTAGCAGCTTGTTCTGTTGCAACTTGTTCTGGCGCAGCCTTTTCCTTTGGCGCAGCCTTCTTCTTTGCCGGGGCCTTCTTTTTCGCAGCGGTCTTCTTTGTCGCTGGTTTCTTCGCGGCTGACTTTTTCGCAGCGGTCTTCTTTGTTGCTGACTTCTTTGTTGCAGGCTTCTTAGTCGCAGGAGCTTTCTTGGCTGCTGGCCTCTTACGAGGAGCTGCCTTCTTGGCAGTATCCACAACTGCGTTGGCAGCGGCTGAAGCGGCAGTTGCAGCAGAAGTAGCGGCGGCAGAAACAGTGTCTGCAGCAGTGCTTGCGGCGTTGGTTACGGGCGCAGCTGCACCTGGTGCACGCTGAGCCAAGTCTCGTACTGCGGCTTCGATCTGTTCAACGGCGCGGCGAACCTCAGTCTCGACTGATCCCACAAGGCGTCGGATTTCCTCCATGCCTTCTTTGACAAACTCACTGATTTCCTGCTCGACGCTCTTACCCACGGTGCTTCCCTTCTCGGTGAACTTCTCAGGCCGTTGCAACTTGTAGCTGCACCTGATCTGTTGAACAAGCTAGTGAACAACTGGGGGCAAGGCGCAATGATTCGAAAGTGGCCACTGATACCCCTCTAGACAAAGCGGCTGCAGCTTCAATCCCTCAGAGAAACATCTTGGCGCGGATTCGGTGTAAACGAGGGGGATGAATTCTGCCGATGCACCCGTGACTTCGCCCTCAGAGCCTTCCGGTTTGGTAAACACCTCGCTGGGCTCCCCGACGAGCTCGCCAACAAGTTCTGCTTTCACTGCTGCCGATTTTGGAGCCGAGTTCACCTGGGGCGTGGCTACTGCGAGCTATCAAATCGAGGGTGCCGCATCCGCCGATGGAAAGGGCCCGTCAATCTGGGACACCTTTACTCACACCCGTGGCTTTGGCGGGCTCCGCGAGCGAATCCGTGATCGCTCCACTGGTGATCAAGCGTGTGAGTTTTACGAGCGTTACCCACAAGACCTAGCCATTGCAGCAGAGTTGGGGTTTGGGGCCAAGCGGTTTTCCATCTCTTGGCCACGGGTCATGCCCGAGGGCACAGGTCGGGTGAACCAAGCCGGGCTAGATTTTTATTCTCGGGTGGTGGACACCTGCTTAGAGCTTGGCCTTGAGCCTTGGGTCACGCTGTATCACTGGGATCTTCCCCAAGCACTCCAAGACAAGGGTGGTTGGGCCAACCGCGATGTGGTGGCTTGGTTCAGCGAGTACGTGGCCGTGGTTGCAGATGCCCTTGGTGATCGCGTGCGCAACTGGATGGTCTTCAACGAACCCCTCAGCTTTGTGCTTGTCGGTCACCTCCTCGGCGAGCATGCTCCGGGCATTCGCAGTAAGCACAAGTTCTTAGCTGCCATGCATCACGTGAACCTGTGCCAAGCAGAGGGAGCGCGTGTACTGCGCGAGCGGGCAACTCATCCGGTTGTTGGCACCTGTCAGTACCTGGCAGACATCGTGCCAACAGGCACAACCTCTGCGCATCAGCGGGCCGTGCGGTCAGCTGACGCGTTTATCAACCGTACCTATATTGAACCGAACCTTGGATTGGGTTACCCCACCGAGGACTGCAAGTTCTTGGCACCGATCGAGAAGTTCCAGCAAGCGGGTGACGAGGAGCGAATCCAAGTCGATTGGGACTTTCTCGGCGTGCAGTATTACACCCGTTTCAAAGCGCTACTCGCACCGATTCCGGGGCTGTGGACTCTGCCGATTTTTGGCCGTGATTTTCGCAACTATGAGATCACCGCAACTGGATGGGAAGTGAATCCGACGGGGCTCCACAACGTGATTATGGCAATGCACGCCTATGGCAGATTCGACCGTTTGGTGATTACCGAAAATGGCGCAGCCTTTCCGGATGAACTGATTTCTCACCCACAGAACTCTGCCGAGCAGCACGTTGTTGATGACCCGAGGCGGATTCTTTTTTATCAGCATCATCTTGAGCAGGTACTTCGTGCCAAGCAGGATGGCGCACCAGTAGATGGCTACTTTGCCTGGTCGCTCATGGATAATTTTGAATGGGCCGACGGCTACGGTCCACGGTTCGGACTCATCTACGTTGATTACCCGACTCAAACTCGAGTGGTCAAGGGTTCGGGGCGCTGGTTCCAAGAACTACTCACCAGCGGTCCGCAGCCAGACTGATC
>WLJI01000073.1 GCA_009701845.1 Actinomycetota bacterium | reverse complement strand
GCGGCATCGCTGTTGTTGAGCGCTGCGCGCACCTCAATGAGTGCAGACTCAACGGCAGCCTTTTGATCGCCGGGAACCTTGTCTCCCTGATCGGCGAGCAACTTCTCGGTTTGGTAGACCAGCGTCTCTGCACGGTTGCGAGCGTCGGCTTCTTCACGGCGAGAACGATCCTCATCGGCATGAGACTCGGCGTCACGGACCATCTGATCGATCTGATCCTTCGACAACGAGGACTGACCCGTGATCGTGATCGACTGCTCCTTCGAGGTAGCCCGATCCTTTGCAGCCACGTTCACGATGCCGTTTGCATCAATGTCGAAGGTGACTTCAATCTGCGGAACTCCACGAGGGGCCGGCGGAAGATCAACCAACTGGAACTTGCCTAGCGTCTTGTTGAAATCGGCCATCTCACGCTCGCCCTGAATAACGTGGATCTCTACCGAGGGCTGGTTGTCTTCAGCCGTGGTGAAGGTCTCGGTTCGGCGGGTTGGGATGGTTGTATTGCGCTCGATGAGCTTGGTCATCACGCCGCCCTTGGTCTCAATACCAAGAGAGAGCGGGGTGACATCAAGTAGCAGCACGTCTTTGACGTCGCCCTTGAGCACGCCAGCCTGAATTGCTGCACCCATGGCAACAACCTCGTCTGGGTTCACTCCCTTATGTGGCTCGTTGCCAGTGAGTTCTTTGACCAACTCTTGCACTGCAGGCATACGAGTCGAGCCGCCCACCATGATGACGTGGTCAACCTCGCCGGTGGTCAGACCAGCGTCTTTGATTGCATGGTCGAACGCAACCTTGCAGCGCTGAATCAGGTCTGCGGTGAGTTCTTGGAACTTGGCGCGGGGAAGGGTGTAGTCCAAGTGGAGCGGCCCAGCGTCAGTAGCGGTGATGAAGGGCAGATTGATCTGGGTTTGCGCAACCTGGGAGAGCTCAATCTTGGCCTTCTCGGCAGCTTCACGAAGCCGCTGAATTGCCATCTTGTCTTTGCTCAGATCCACCCCGTGATCCCCCTTGAAGGAGTCCACGAGCCAGTCAATGATGCGCTGATCCCAATCGTCGCCGCCCAAGCTGGTATCGCCATGAGTGGACTTCACTTCGAACACACCGTCGCCAATTTCAAGAACCGAAACGTCGAAGGTTCCGCCGCCAAGGTCGAAGACAAGAATCGTCTGATCCTCATCTTCTTTCTCCATGCCATAGGCAAGAGCGGCAGCAGTTGGCTCGTTGATAATACGAAGGACCTCAAGGCCAGCAATCTGACCGGCCTCTTTCGTAGCCGTGCGCTGAGCATCATCAAAATACGCAGGCACCGTGATGACGGCCTGAGTCACAGAGTCACCAAGGTAGGCCTCTGCATCTCGCTTGAGCTTCATGAGCGTGCGAGCCGAGATCTCTTGTGAGGTGTACTTCTTGCCGTCGATGTCTACTGTCCAGTTGGTGCCCATATGGCGCTTCACTGAACGAATGGTGCGGTCCGCGTTGGTCACGGCCTGACGCTTTGCTACCTCACCGACAAGAACTTCTCCGTCTTTTGCGAATGCTACGACCGAGGGCGTGGTGCGAGCACCTTCGGCGTTGGGGATGACCACTGCCTCGCCAGCTTCAAGCACGCTGACCACTGAGTTTGTGGTTCCAAGATCGATTCCTACTGCTTTAGCCATTGAGTCACACTCCTATTTGGACGGACTGGGGGAGTCCGTCACTTTCATGTTTGTGTTCTTAGAACGAACACCGGAACTCCGGAAGGTCCGAAAGTCCCAATCTAGGACAGTTTTAAGCTGCTCTCACAACTGCAACTCCGTCATGTTAACAAAGTTGAGTGTATATGCATCAACTTTGTTGATATAGCTGAGAGCATTCTTTGTATCTTCTAGGCTCGCAGCTTCTGTGCAAGCCGAAGCTTTGCTCTGTTCGCTGATCGCAGGAGTTGATACCCGCGGGCACCAGTCAGGCTCAAGGCCGCCGCAGCAGTTCGGAGTCTCCAGAACTCGGCGGTACGGCCCAACTCGGGTGCTGCATCAACAGCTTGTTGCAAGTAGACAGCCGCCCGGTGAGGATCCTGCGCATCATTGAGTGACTGCCAGGCAAGGATCATGGCGATTCTCCCCGTAGCTAGCGGCCGCAACGCAGCCCGCTGTGGCCCAACCTCGGCAAACACAACTTCCAACATGTGGTGATAAGCGGCATCGAGTGAGTCAAGGTCGGTTGAGGAGTTGCCATCATGGCGGCGATAACGAACTACCACAGTAGGAGTGAGGCCCACTCGCCACACCGCAGCAATGCGTATCCAGAGCTCCCAATCCTCAACATCGACCCGAAAGCGGTCGCGATTTTCTGCAAAGACTCCGACTTGATCGAAGACCTCACGCCGAACCATGACCCCCGAAGCTCCTACCGGGTTCACAGTGAGGAACTCCTCCCAGACATCGCCTTGGATCTGTGACCTGCGAATGCGGCCCGTTGATTCACCCTCGGCGTCAACTACCTCGTAAAAGCCGTAGGCCAAGCCAATACTTCGATCAGCTTCGAAACAGCCATACAACTCGGCCATTGCTTTCGGGTTCCACATGTCATCCGAATCACAAAAGGCAATAAATTCGCCAGTGGCCGAGGCAATACCAAGATTGCGAGCGGCAGAGACTCCTGCGTTTTCTTGGCGAACCACGCGAACCCGATCGTCGCCCAACTGCTGCACCCAGTCGCTCAACCCATCCGACCCACCGTCATCAACCAGGATCACCTCAAACTGATCCTGCAATCTCGACGGGAGTTCTTGGGCCAACACCGCCTCCAAGGTGGCGGGCAGGAACTGTAACGAGTTGTAACAAGGGATCACCACAGAGACCTGCACGAGCGCCAATAGTACGACCCTTGACAGGTAGGCAAGGTCCGGACCGGTAGCGTGTCTTGGCAACAGCGCCCTTCAGGATCAACCTCGGGCCACGGTTATGGAGACCCCCGATGCATCAACTTGTACTGCTCCGCCACGGTGAGAGCGAGTGGAACAAACTCAACTTGTTTACTGGCTGGTATGACTGCGACCTGACTGATCACGGCCGCACAGAAGCCGCTGCCGCCGGCAGCATGATGACCGAGGCCGGCTTCTACCCCGACCTGCTCCACACTTCGCTACAAGTTCGGGCAATCCGCACTGCCAACATTGCGCTGGACTCCATGCAACGACTGTGGGTTCCGGTTCGGCGGAGTTGGAGACTCAACGAGCGCCATTACGGTGAACTCACTGGTGCAAACAAGGCAGAGACCGCAGCAAAGTACGGCGCAGAGATGGTCAAAGTCTGGCGGCGCAGCTATGAGGTTCCGCCGCCGGCAATCACCGACGAGAACCAGTTCAACCCAAATGATGACCCCCGTTACAGTGACCTTCCCCCGGAACTGTTACCCACATCCGAGTGCCTTGCCGATGTCGTGGCGCGAATGATGCCCTATTGGTTTGACGCGATCATCCCTGATCTTGCAGCGGGCAAACGAGTTGCTGTTGTGGCTCACGGAAACTCACTTCGAGCTCTTGTGAAACACCTCGAAGGCATCTCTGATGATGAGATCTCTGAAGTCAACATTCCCACTGGCGTGCCGCTTCACTACGAGCTCAATGAGGCCTTTCACCCTGCTGAGTCCAAGCCGCTCGAGCAGCGGTACCTGCTAGATGCAGAGGCGGTCAGGCTTCGAGCGGAAGCCGTCGCAAAACAGGCCAGCGGCAAGTAACCCCCGCCGGCATTAGCCGGGCATTTGAGGCTCTAGGTCAATTCGCTCTTCGACCTCTGCCCACAATCTGCGGTACGCAACAGCGGCCAGATTGTTGGGCGAGGCGAGTACCGCTGGGATTTGCTCGAGGCCCATGCGCTCAACCGAAGAGGACGAGGGAACGGCAGCTAGGGCAAAGCGCCTGTCTCCACGCACTTGCGCCACAAGTTGACGGTGCAGGACTTTGCGCTCGTCCAGCATCGAAAGAAACGCCAAGAACGGCAATCCAGGACGATGAGCGTGAGTGAACTCTTCAAGCTGATCCAGACTGCGCACTGCCAAGGGGGCAGGAATAATTGGAGCCAGGATGATGTCTGAGGCAGCAATTACTGACTCGGTCACCACTCCTAGGCCGGGAGCGCAATCCAAGATCACTACGTCATATTCGCGATCAAGTGGACGCAGAAGTTTGCGAAGCACCCGGTCTGGCCAGCGTCGAGTTGAAAGCACCGTGTCGACGACTCGAAAAGACGGGTCCGCTGGCAGCAGGTCAAGGCGCTGATACTCGGTAGCGCGAATAAAAGCGCTTAAGTCACGTTTGCCGCCAAGCAGGCGAGTCGCTCCGCCCTTCACTTTGGCTTGGGCGCGGTAGCAATGTGTGGCCGCTCCCTGAGGATCCAAATCCCACAACAATGTGCGGTGGCCTGAACGAGCCGACAAGATCGCCAAGTTCACAGCAGCAGCAGTCTTCCCTACGCCACCTTTGGCACCAGCTACTGCAACGACCCTCATCTACCTGACACTCCTAAAAATAAGATCCCCGCTATTCAACCGCACATATCGACTACCTGCACGCAATGGTGTTCATTCGTCATTCACCTGCATTCCGAACCTGAAGCTTCTACTGTTCACCCCCATGACAAAGTTCGTGGATGAGGTCGCAAACATTCCGCTCTTCTCGGCCTGTTCCAAGAAAGACCTTCAACGTCTCTCTCGTGCGGCCGACGAACTCTCTATCTCTGCAGGTACCGACCTGACTGTGGAGGGAACCATTGGTCGTGAGGCCTTTGTACTTCTTTCCGGCCGCGCAGCTGTTCTCAAGGCCGGAGTAAAAGTAGCCACGCTCGGCCCAGGTGATCACTTTGGCGAACTCTCTCTTTTAGACGGAGGCCTGCGCACTGCAACCGTGACGGCGACCACCGATCTGACCGTGCTGGTGTTGTCAAAACCGGCCTTCAATGGCGTGCTCGACGAGATCCCCACGCTGGCTCACAAACTGCTGGTTTCCGTTGCTCACAGACTTCGCGAGTCCGAGCAATCGCTCAATCACTGATACCCGCGATAAGTTCACTCTTGTTATGACTGTGACTGAATCGAATCAAGCTCAAGACGCAGACGAGAAGGTTCCCGGGCCGCCACGCTTACGCCCGAATCAGATCGCCATCGTCATCGGCGTTGCCATTGGCCTAGTCGTTGCACTCTCGGGGGTAGCGGCAACCGTTTTCCAGTTCCACGACGAGAGCGCCATACAACGAGAGGTCTTCGACAATATTCCGGGGCCTCTCAAATTGGCGTTCTACACCATCATTCCGATGATGTTTGTCTACGGGGCAGTCATGTTCTCGTACCGGGTTCGCAACTGGGAACGCGGCGGGCCAGACAAAAGAGACATCACCCCCAAAAATGGCAAGGCCCGCATGGCAAGGCTGCGCACCGGCCTCTACATGCAAACGCTGCTACGTGACCCCGCCGCAGGAATCATGCATTCGATGATTTATTTCGGCTTCTTGGTGCTGCTCGCAGTGACCTCGGTACTCGAGATCAACCACCAACTGCCAGTCAGCATGAAGTTCCTACATGGTTCGGTCTATGAGGGCTATGCCTTCATCGGCGACCTTGCCGGAGCGGTGTTCCTTGGCGGAGTCATCTGGGCGATTCTGCGGCGCTATGTGCAGCGCCCGTATCGCATTCGCATCAAGTCAAAGCCCGAACACGCCATTATTTTGGGCACGCTGTTCGCCATTGGCGTAACTGGCTTTCTTGCCGAGATGTTCCGAATTGCACTTGATGGTCGGCCGAACTTCGAGAAATGGTCCTTCATTGGATACCCACTCTCGGGGTTAGTCCAGAACATGACCACGTTGTCTGGCTGGCATCAGGCCATGTGGATTTTGCACGTGTTCACCTTCATTGCGTTCTTGGTGATCCTGCCCACCACGATGTTGCGGCATATCTTCACCTCGCCGCTCAACATGTACTTGTCGGTGAAAGATCGCCCGAAGGGCGCTATGAAGCCGATGCCAAACCTGATGGAAACAGAGCTCGAAACCTTTGGGGCTTCTGTAGTTGAGGACTTCACTTGGAAGCAGTTACTCGATACTGATGCTTGCACCATGTGTGGCCGTTGCACCTCGGTCTGTCCTGCACATGCAACTGGAAAACCACTAGATCCTCGAGAGATCGTGCTGAAGTCCGGAGCAGTCATGGCTGCATCCGGCTCACCCGTCGTCTCGCCTCCCATTGGCGAGGACCCACAGATTGTGATTGCTGCGAACTCATTGTTTGAGCGCATCTCGGCCGAAGAGGTCTGGGCCTGCACAACCTGTAAAGCCTGCGATGAGAACTGCCCGGTCAACATTGAAATCCTGGACAAGATCCTCGATATGCGTCGCTACCTGACTCTGATGGAGTCAGACTTCCCCACCGAACTCGGCAATGCCTTTCGTGGCATGGAGAACTCTGGCAACCCCTGGGGAATGTCGCAAACCGATCGCGCGAACTGGACCAAAAACTTGGATGGCATCACCATCTTGGATGGTGGCGACCCGTTCACTGCCGAGTACTTGTACTGGGTGGGCTGTGCAGGCTCGTTTGATGACAAGAACCAAAAGGTCACTCAGGCGATGGCCAAGCTGTTGCAGCGAGCCGGAGTCAGCTTCGCAATTCTCGGCCCGTCCGAAAACTGCACGGGAGACCCTGCACGACGATCCGGCAATGAGTACATCTTCCAGATGCTCGCCACACAAAACATCGAGACCCTTGATGGCATGGGCGTTCGCAAAATCATTACCCAATGCCCGCATTGCTTCAACACACTCGAAAACGAGTACCCACAGCTTGGCGGCAACTACGAGGTGCTGCATCACAGCCAGTTCCTTGAAGACCTCATTGATTCCGGGCAGCTCGACATGACTGGAGCCAAGCTTGAAGAGCGCATGGTGTATCACGACTCCTGCTACTTGGGCCGACACAACGACGTGTACATGGCGCCACGCAAGGTGCTCGGATCACTCAAGGGAATAGAGATTGTAGAAGCCGAGCGCAACGGCACCAAGGGCATGTGCTGTGGTGCTGGTGGTGCACGTATGTGGATGGAAGAGAGCACGGGCAAACAAGTCAACGTTGAGCGTTCCCAAGAACTCATCGCCACGGGAGCCACGCGCATCGCAACTGCCTGCCCGTTCTGTTACATCATGATCGACGATGGCGTGAAGGCCCAAGGCATGGAAGAAGACCAGGTCAAGGTGGGCGACCTTGCCATGCACGTGCTCGAAGCTCTTGAGAATTCAGATCCACTAGGCGACCGCGGCCTGCAACTCGAGGCTTAAGTGATTCTGCAACCCAGATGAGTGCCAGAGTGCTGATCTGTGAAGACCAGCCGCAGGTAGCAGCTGTGTTGCTCGCCGTGCTGCGCGCTGCTGGCTTCGAAGCCGAATCACTTAGCCGCTCCGATGGAGTGGCCGATGTATTGCTGCAGGAATCCGTAGCAGTTCTGCTGGTTTCATTCAGCGGGCGAGAGGCATCAGCAAGCACAGATCTTCTGACTCAGCTCCGCGGCCGCCCCGAGCCGGTCCTCAACCAAGCTGCAATTCTGGTGATGAGCGATCAGCCATTAGGGTCAAACTGCGGGGCAGATGCAGCGTTGCTCAGACCAGTCGAGGCGCAGCGACTCGTTGATGCCGTCACCGAAGTTGCTTCGACAGGGTCGCTTGCAAGGGAACTCAGAAGAAATGCCGCCGAGTAATCTTGCTTAGCTGTCTGGGAAGTTCTCGGAGTATTTCGAGGCAACCGCCCCGGTCTGACCTTGGTACTTTGACCCAAGATCTGGGTGGCCATACGGGCGTTCTGCGGCACGATCCATTTGTTCAAAAACCATCTGCGCCGTCTTCATACCTGGACGCAGCAGAATTGGCAGATTTGCCACGTTTGATAACTCGAGCACGATCACACCGGAGAATCCCGGGTCTACAAAGCCAGCAGTCGCGTGAACCTGTAAGCCCATACGACCAAGACTGCTCTTGCCGTTCACAATGCCAACGAGGTCATCGGGAAGGCCAAACCTTTCGGCAGTATGGCCAAGTGCGAACTCTCCCGGGTGCAGAACAAAAGGCTCACCCAGTGCTACCTCGACGACTTCCATAAGGTTCTCATCGTGAACCATCGGGTCGATATGAGTCAGGCGACTATTACGCATCACTCGAAACTGCGTTCCAAGGCGAACATCCACTGATGCAGGCTGCACAAGATCGGGGTCATAGGGGTCAATGCCCAATCGACCTTGATCGACGAGAGCACGAATGGAGGCATCAGCAAGAATCATCGCCACGCACCGTAGTGCGAGTCAGGGGTGATTCCTGCAGCGACCTCGTTTTCTCGGTCCTTAGTTCTGATTACTAGCTAGTTGCTCTGCACCTTGTTGCCACCAAGTTCCGGCCGAGGGCCCACCGTTACACTCACCATCGCTCTCACCTGGCTGTTTGACCCATAACTCGGCAACCATATTGATGCTTGGCGTATCGAAGCTTGGCTCAGCTCCAATACGGGCCCCAGATGGGTTACACCATTGGTCTGGGGGAACCGTTCCGCCAGAGCGAGATATGTCAACCACATACTCCTTGTCGAGCACCTTTGAGAGCTCGTCGCCATATGCCTGCACCTCATCTAGGTGAACAAAATTGGAGACGTTGAGCGCAAAACCGTCAGCATTCGCTACGCCTGCAGCACGGAGCCTTGCAGCCTGATCGCCCACAGATTTCCACCCAGGGTGTCCACCATCTAGATACACGTACGTAGATGGATTGACCTTCAACGCCTGAACTGCCGAAGCAATCAGTTCGGGATCGCCACAGTCCTGCGAGGTTGCATCAGGCTCGGCCACCACAATCGCTGGAGTATCACCAAGTTGTGCTGCAAGGTCTTTGACAGCTGCTAGATACGCCGCAGACTCCTTCGAGGCGCTGCTTGAGCCCTCAGCGTTAGACGAGTAACCACCGCAGTCTCGCTGAGGCCGGAGGTACAACACGAAGACCGGGACGGAATCATGACGCTCTGCCTCACTCAGCGCAGACTCGACTGCTCCAGGAGCCGTCTCGGCATCCGTCAGCCACACTGCAGTGGGTGTCGTAGAGATCGACTTCGGGGCGATTGCGGGTGCTGCGCTCGTGTCAGTGATCTGCATACCAATGAACGGTCGACTCGTATCGCTCAAGTGATCAACGTCAAGGACGCAACCCGATGGGTCCACCGTTATCTCCCGAACAGAGTTGCCCAGCACGACGCTGCTCCATTCGGGATTGACCGGCACGTCAGAGCTCTTTCCATCTGTGGTCACCTTGATGCCGTTGGCGCAAGCGCCTTGGCTCTTCCACCGCACCCAGAGCCGGTTTCCACCCCAGTTCAAACTAAACGGCTGGTCGATGCCAGCCTGATAGGTACCCGAGGTCGCTTCTGACCCTTTGGACTCAACGCCGGCCGGCGCTGCCACCTCCGGCCCAGCAGTATCTGAACTGCTGCAGCCCAAGGTGCTGCCGGTAACGGCAAGCACCAGAAGCAGAACCAGCGCCGTCATTGCGTTTCGGGGTGGTCGGTTCGTTCGAAGGGGTGTCATTGGGTCCGCCATTTGCTCCGCCATTTGTTGTGTCAGTGGTTCTGTCAGTGGCTGTGGTTTGGGGTGGGATTCTGTTTGTATTGATTTGTCGGGATTAAGTCAAGGGTTTCTGACTGATGTAGGTCATTTGGCCTATATGACTTTATTTCTAGGTGTTTTTACCCGGTTGAGTTCTGTCACACGTTGCGCATAATGGTGTCTGCGTTACGGCTTTTGAAGTCGAAATCTCAGGGGTTGTGTTTTGGCAGAAAGTCGGCACAATGTTCCTGCAAGCGTTTTTTACCTAGTAGTTCCGATGTTGTTGAGGAGTGATGGTGTTTCGTAATCCTGAGGTTCATGAGGCTAGTCCGAGCCGGTTGGAGCGTCTTCGCGAGAAGCTTTCTGGTGGTCGTTCTCGTAAGGCTGCTTTGGAAGCGAAGCCGGAACCGAGAATTGTTGCGTTGATTCCTGCTCATAACGAAGCGGATGTGATTGCGACGTGTTTGGACAGTTTCTTTGCGCAGTCCATGATGCCGGATCTGATTGTTGTGATCGCGGATAACTGCACGGATAACACAGCGGAGATTGCTCGTTCGTATGGGTCGCCGGTTGTGGTGATGGAAACTGTTGATAACAAGGCCCGCAAAGTTGGGGCGTTGTCTCAGGGTTGGATTCGTTACGGCCAAGACGCCGAGTTCATTCTCGGTGTTGATGCTGATTCTCGTCTTGAGCCGTTGTGCGCTGAGCAGTTGTTTACTGAGTTGTCTGCGAATGCGTCTGCGGGTGGGATTATGGCTCGTTATACGTTTGATCAGTCGACGGCTTCTGGGTTTATCCAGTCGTATCTGCTGCGTCAACAACGCATGGAGTTCACGGGTTGGACGTTGGATCTACTTCGTCGAGATGGTGAGACGTATGTTCTTGGCGGGCAGGCCACGTTGTTTCGTGGCGACGCTATGCGTCAAGTAGCGAAAGAGAATCGTCGCGAAGCGCCTTGGTCGACTCAAACCCAGGTAGAAGACATGGAGCTCACCTGGCGGCTCAGTGATTTGGATTGGGAAACCCTGTGCTCACCCGATAGCCGTGCCTATATCGGCCCCATGTACTCGGTGAAAGCTTTGTGGGCTCAGCGTCGCAAGTGGGATGCGGGCATTATTCACCTGTTGCGCCTCAACGGATTCAAAAAGCACACGGCGGAACCTTGGAAGCTCCAAGCGAAGATGCTGCTCGATGCAACAATTCGGATTCTGTTTGTTGTGTTGCTCACCTTGGCGTTGCAACGAGGGTCTTGGGTTTGGTATTGGATCTGGGCGATTCCGCCACTGTTCGGCATGGTCCTCAACTACCGGGTTGCTATGAAAATGCCGGATCGGACCACAAAAGATGTCATCTCGGCGGTGTTACTCGTCCCTGGTGAAATCTACCTCTGGTTCTCGATCGCTATCTGGCTGATCTCTTGGTTCGACGTCATCTTCGGAATTCGCAGAGATGGATGGTCGGCGCAATACCGAGCAGAAGGAAAAGGATCAATCGAATGACCGCAAACATCATCACCGACTGGGGCACCTGGATCTCAGAATTCTGGGCCCTCAACGTAGACAACTGGATCGCAGCCGGATGGCTCATCCTCGGCACGCTCACCATCATCGCAACGCTTGTCATGCTCGTCAAAATCTTTAAGTCAAATAAGGAGCTCTACCCATGAACACCCGCCGCCACACAAACACCCGCCGTTTAAGTCTCGCAGCCGCAGCACTGTTCGCTACAGCAACCCTTGCTAGCTGCACCACCCCAGGGTCAGCTGGTCAAACGACCACCACAATCCCATCATCTGTTCCCGCAGGATCAGACGGAACACTCACCCCGACCAAAGCAAAAACCGGGTTCGCTGTTTCCGAAAACAAAGCCGAAGTCATCATGGCAATCAGCGCAATCTCAGCAACACTCACCCCAACCGGCGACACCTCATGGGACCTCACCCTGCAAGGCGTTGACGACACCATGGCCAGAACCGGCCCCGCCGACTCAGCCAGAGTTGCCACAACTACCTTCTTCGACGACCCCTCCAACCTCACCGTCCGCCTCGGCACAGCCAACAGCGTCTTATCAGGCGACGTAGCCGGCACCGGCCAATCAGACCTCATCATGGCTGTCAGCACACCCACACTCAACAAAGACAACACCGCCACACTCCTTGCCTCAAGCGTCCCCACAGGAGAAATCGGCCGAGCACTCGCCCGCTCAGGCGGCATCACCATCACCGCAGAAGGACAAACCACCAAAGAAATCAACACACTCCCCACCGCAAGCAGCGACAGCATCACCGTGAACAACGCCACGCTCTACATCAGCGCCGGCGGCACCGAAGTCATCGATGACTGCGCAATCGTCCCAGACGCAAACTGCGAAAACGCAGACCTCTTCCAATCCAACCTCGTCGGAGCAAACCTCGAAAGCGCAAACCTCCAAGGCGCAAACCTCGCCATGTCAACACTACGCAACGCCAACTTCAACGAAGCCAACCTCGACACCGCACAACTCTTCCGATCCGACCTCACCAACAGCACCTTCATCGACGCAACCCTCGACGAAGCAACACTTGAACAATCAACCCTCGTCGACGCAGACCTCACCGGAGTCTCAGCACAACGAGTCAACCTGTTCCGATCAGAACTCGGAGGCATCAACCTCAACGACTCCGACTTCACCGACTCCAACCTCGCCCAAACCATCGCCCAAGGAGCACGCATCAAAAACGCAGACTTCTCCCACGCAGACCTCACCGGAGCAGACCTACGAAACTCAGACCTCACCGGCACCGACCTCTCCTACGCAAACCTCGCAGGAGCAAACCTCACCGGCGCCAACCTCACCGACGCCAACCTCACCGGCACCATCTTGTGGCTCGCAGACATCAACGGAACCACAACCACCCGAACCACCTGGGCAAACACCACCTGCCCCGACGGCGCACAAACCCAACAAACCAACCGAGGCACACCCAAAAAACCCGACATCCAACAGGTCTGCACCCCCATCTACCTCCCCGCAACAGCAACCATCCAAACCGCAGGCCCACGAACCACAAAACCAAAAACCAACAACTAACCCCCCAACAACTAACCCCCCAACAACACCCTCCAACCCCCTCTGTCCTGCGTGTCACCCCAAAACAGGGTCACACGCAGGACAGATGCGCGTC
>WLJI01000072.1 GCA_009701845.1 Actinomycetota bacterium | reverse complement strand
TCAGATTGTTCAGCTCGCAGAGGACGCTTGTTCACAAGCACATCACAATGGCGGCAACCGGGTGATTGTCGCTGCAGAACAAAGCACGCATTCAAGCCCCGATCAGCACA
Organism: Actinomycetota bacterium; assembly: GCA_009701845.1. Classification (GTDB taxonomy): domain Bacteria; phylum Actinomycetota; class Acidimicrobiia; order Acidimicrobiales; family Microtrichaceae; genus IMCC26207. The sequence continues at coordinate 12,963 of WLJI01000072.1, read as the reverse complement.
GCAACTAGGCCAGCACAGCAACTAGGCCAGCACTGCTACCCAATCAGGTCGATCGGCTCACGGCCATCCATGATGCGCTGCACTCGGTCAAGGGCACCCCAGGCCACCTCGGGCTGTGGCAAAACCCAGAACCGATTCTCAGCAACTGCCTCGACTAACGCGTCTGCGACTGTGTCGGCATGAGCACCCGCGTCGTTACCGGCTCGCACAGACTGCGCTACCGCGAGTGCCTCGCCCAGAAGGTGCTCTGTTTCGATGCCAGCAGCAGCACGCGAATTTGCAGCCATGGGGGTGCGGATATTTCCGGGGCAGATAACCGAACTGTGCACTGCCGGAGCAACTCGGTTGAGCTCGTGATGAAGCGACTCCATCAACCCGACCACAGCGTGCTTACTAGCAACGTACGGCGCCAACGCGGGCGTAGCTACGAGTCCTGCACCAGAGGCAGTAGCAACCACATGGCCGAAACCCTGCTCGATCATGACCGGCACTGCTGCTCGCACCCCGTGCAGAACTCCCCAAAAGTTCACCTGCATCTGAAGCTCCCATTGTTCAACAGGAATCTCCCAGCACAGCCCAGGAAGGTACATGCCGGCATTCAACACACTCAGTTTGAGTTCTCCCATTGAAGTTGCAGCACTGAGTAACTGCTCGTGATGCTTTGCAATGCCGACATCGCCCACCACTACTGAAACGCTGATTCCATCAGGCAAACTCTCAACGGTGCGCTCAAGCAAGTCAGCGTCGCGATCAGCGAGCACAAGCGACATTCCCTCGGCTGCGAGGCGTCGAGCCATGGCTGAGCCGATGCCACCACCGGCGCCCGTCAGGATTGCAACTCCAGAATTCAGTTCCATGACTTCGGACCGTAGCGGGCTTGGCCGGTAGGTTGTGTGAGGTATGCCAAGCACCTCACCAACTCCCCCGCCTACAACACCGCCTAGTTCCCGACCCACTCGGTGCGTTCCCCCCAAGCCATCACTCGATGGCCTTGAGGAGCGATGGAGCACAGTGTGGCAAGAACAGGGCACCTACAGCTTTGATCGCTCAGCGGTTCGGTCCGAGGTGTTCTCGATTGATACTCCGCCGCCCACGGTGTCTGGCTCGCTGCATGTTGGGCATGTTTTTAGCTACACCCACACCGACATCATCGCCCGGTATCAGCGCATGGCGGGGCGTGAAGTGTTCTATCCGATGGGCTGGGATGACAACGGCCTGCCCACCGAGCGGCGCGTAGAAAATTACTTCGGGGTGCTCTGCGAGCCGACCATGGCCTACGACCCAGACTTCGCCCCTCCGGAGACTGCGGCAGCAGAACGCAGAGACTTTGTTCCCACCTCTCGACAAAACTTCATCGAGTTGTGCGAGCAACTGCTGGTGATTGACGAGGCCGCCTTCGAGACCCTGTTCCGTCAGCTCGGACTTTCTGTTGACTGGTCGTTGACCTACTCCACAATTAGCACCACCTCGCGACGAGCCTCACAGCGAGCGTTTCTCAGAAACCTTGCGCGGGGCGAGGCCTACTCCATGGAGGCTCCATCGCTGTGGGATGTCACGTTTCAAACAGCCGTCGCGCAGGCAGAACTCGAAGATCGCGAGCGGCCCGGTGCGTACCACCAACTTGCGTTTCACCCCTCTGGCGCCGCCACCGGAAGCGCTGATGTGCTGATCGATACCACTCGACCAGAACTTGTGGTGAGCTGTGTTGCGCTCGTGGCGCATCCGAGCGATGAGCGGTATCAGCCGTTGTTTGGATCGACGGTGACCACACCTGTGTTTGGGGTTGAGGTTCCGGTACTGGCTCACGAGTTGGCCGAGCCCGACAAGGGCACTGGTGTGGCAATGATCTGTACCTTTGGCGATACCACAGACGTCACTTGGTGGAGGGAGCTCAACTTGCCGGCCCGGGCAGTGATTGGCAGAGATGGCCGCTTTGCAGCAGAAGCCCCTAGTTGGCTGACAACCGAGTCAAGCCGTGAGGCCTACGGCCGCATAGCGCGTAAAGCAGCGGGCGGAGCGCGCGAGCAGATGGTGCAGATGCTGCGAGATTCGGGCGAGCTGCTAGGAGACATCCGGCCGATCCAGCATCCGGTGAAGTTCTACGAAAAAGGAGAGAAGCCGCTCGAGATTGTCACCTCAAGGCAGTGGTATATCCGCAATGGTGGCCGCTCCGAGGAACTCAAGGCCGAACTTCTTTCTGTTGGCAACGAGTTGGCTTGGCATCCCGAGTACATGCGCCACAGATACGAGAACTGGGTTGGAGGCCTCAACGGCGACTGGCTGGTTTCTCGTCAGCGTTACTTTGGGGTTCCCTTCCCGCTTTGGTACCACCTTGATGACGATGCGCAGCCGCTCTACGACAGCCCAATTACAGCTGAGGAGGCTGACCTTCCGGTTGACCCTCAGTCGCAATGTCCGGCTGGATTCACTGAAGACCAGCGCGGAGTTGCCGGCGGGTTCATGGGGGATCCAGATGTGATGGACACCTGGGCGACCTCTTCGCTCACTCCTCAGATCAGTTGTCAGTGGGAAGAAGATACGGAGCTCTTTAACGCAACTTTCCCGATGGACATGCGCCCGCAGGGACATGACATCATTCGGACTTGGCTGTTTTCTACCGTGCTTCGCAGTAAATACGAACATGACTCGGCACCTTGGTCGAATGTTGCACTCTCGGGTTGGATCCTCGACCCGGATCGCAAGAAGATGTCGAAGTCAAAGGGCAACGTCGTGGTTCCAACTCACCTACTAGAGGCCCATGGGGCCGACGGGGTGCGGTACTGGTCTGGATCTGCAAGGCCGGGCACTGACACCACCTTTGACGAGGCCCAGATGAAAGTCGGCCGTCGACTTTCAATCAAGTTGCTCAACGCTTCAAAGTTCGCACTCTCCTTTGGAGAAAGTAGCGAGAGAGGTGACAGCAACGAGTCAGAGCCGCAGGCCACCCAGAATCACGCGCAGACTTCGGCGATAACAGAGCCACTAGATCTGGCAATGGTTGCAACTCTGGCAAAGCTTGTTGCCGATGCGACTGCCGCATTTGAGTCCTTCGATTATGCCCGAGCCTTAGAGCGCACCGAGCAATTCTTCTGGCCCTTCTGCGACGATTACCTCGAACTCGTCAAAGGCCGCGCCTACGGCACCGAAGGTCAAGACCCAAGCCCCGCAACGCAGTCTGCTCGAGCGTCTCTAGCCCTTGCGCTATCTACGTTGCATCGGCTCTTCGCACCATTTCTTCCCTTCACTACCGAAGAGGTGTGGTCATGGTGGATGGAGGGTTCAGTGCATCGATCAATGTGGCCTGCCGCAGATGAACTTGAGCAGATTGCAGCTGATGGAAACCCAGCTGCGCTTGAGATCGCAGCCCAGGTGCTCTCTGAGCTGCGCGGAGCAAAGTCGGCAGCCAAGGTCCGCATGGGCTCCCCCATTCAGCAGGCAACCTTGTATGACACCGCTGAGCGACTCGCTCTGTTTGCAACAGTGGCAGCTGATGTGGCGGACGCTGGCAAGGTGGTTGAGTTGCTCACTGAGGCTGCAGACTCGATGCTGGTTGAGACCAAGATTGATCCACCAGCTGAGTGAGCTGTAGTCAACTCGCGATCCTCGCAGAACGAGTCAGGGATAGAACTCGTCAGAAATCCAGCTCGTCAGAAATACAACTAGTCAGAAACACAGCTAGTCAGAAACACAGCTAGTCAGAAATTGTGATGTCTTTGAGTCGGCCTTGTTTTCGATCCACCATCTCGACCAACACTCGGTAGAAATGCGCGGGGTCATCTACGTCTTCAATGGAACGAAACCCGGACCCATCATTGGCCGACTCAATGCAGATAGTGGCGGTCCTGGCCCACCACTGAAGTAGGGACTCGCTTCGCGTGATGTCGGTAATTTTTTTCCACGGGATGAACTCGGCACGACGGTTCAACACTCCGCTGACGCGAAGCACGCGCAGATCGGTCACTACGTATCTTGTGAACCAGGCTTGCAGCGCACGGGCCGCTACAAAAGCAGCGAAGCCACATGCAACAAGTAACGCTAGAAAAGTGAGGACTGCTTCGCCGACCATGGCAACGAGTAGCAAAGCAATCAGCACAACGGCGAACCACAGAACTTGGTTCATCAAGAATCCACGAACGGATCTTGTCTCTTCGAGTACGACTCGTTCGCCAGGAACTAGGTAGGCATCCACGATGGTGTCTGGATGCCACCCACGCGAGGCGCGCTGAGTCGACTGACCAGCACCGGGGCGCTGCACTCTGACACCTGCTCGAGCGCCTGTGCGTGGCGGCCTTGAACCGGGCCGGTGACCCGTATCAGTCATTTCCCTAAGTTGCCCAAGAACTCGGCTACTTTGCTGACCACTTCTTGAGCGAAGGTTCCGGCGTTGCCGAGAACTGTTCCAAAGTCTTGGGCGGCAGTGGCAGGGCTTCGCCACATGGCTAGGACCATAAACCCGCCAGCAATTAGCAAGATCGGCATCATCATTTTGCTCATTTGTACTCCTCCACATTCCCGCTAGCCGAAGCTAACGACACTTGTGCAGAGGCTGGCCTAACCCCGAACGCGCAAACCAAACGAGGAACTCCGTCCGCAAATCCAACGTATCAGTGCGCAGGTCAAGGTCGGTGGACCCTTAAGGAGCAGGGTCCTCTGCGACTGTGGTCGGGTCTGGGGCTGAGGCGTGTTGACCGAGCAGGGTCATCTGCGTGAGCGAGGTTTGCACGATTCCCGCAGCCTCAAAGGCGGCTAAAACGCGCCTGCGGTATTCCCGCTCCACAACAAACTGACTTGAGGGCATGGTGTCTTGATGTACTCGCAGGGTGACGCCCGTTGGATCCATGGAGTACACCCCAAGCACATTGGGCGGGTCGTCGGCCAAGTGTGGGGCCCACTGCGGGTCGTCTCTGAGCTCAAGGCCCACCTGCTCAAGCAAACGACACGCTAAGTCCACATCGGTTTGCGGAGTCACGACAACGTCGATGACCGCACGAGACCAGTTCTGCGTCTTGTTGCCCACCCTGACCACTTCACCATTGTCGACATGCCAGACAATCCCGTTGATATCACGAAGGCGAGTTGATCGAAGAGTGATCCGCTCAACCACTCCCACAGCCGGCGCTCCAGCATCAATGGTGTCTCCAACGCCGTAGCGATCCTCGACCACGATGAACCAACCAGCCAACATATCTCTCACTAAGTTCTGTGCCCCGAAGCCCAATGCAATACCAATGACCCCAGCACTTGCGAGCAGAGCCGCCAGACTCACGCCGAGTTCGCTCAATATTGCGGCTGCGGCCCCGAGCACAACCACAGAGGTTGCGATGCTTCGAGCAACAGTAGAGATTGCTTCGCCGCGTGCGGCCGCTCGGCCAGCAGACTCTTCTCTGCGAAATCGGTTCGGCATTGCCTCGCCTATTTGGTCGGCCTTTACCATCATGCGATCACCACTGCGCTGAATGAGGCGGCGCAGAATCCGGTTGCAAATCCAAGCCACCAGGATGATCAGGGCAATTGTCAGAGGCTTCTCAGAGAGCCAGCCGCCAATGGCGGCGAGGCGCTCGTTCCCAGTCGCATCAAGCAATGGCGCACACGCCCAGCCCCGGCCGTCGCAGTACGTAGCGGCGTCACTCACGCTACCTCTCCCAGCCTGCACCGCTCGGGTCTCGTCACAGTTTGTGCTTTGGTCATTACTCGAAGCGTAGCCAGTACTGAAGCCACGGGGATTTTCTCTTGCAGCATCCCACTCTTACACAACCCAGACCCCTATCATCACCACTCTCAGTGAGATTTTTGCTCACAGAGCTGCCCGGTTTCTAAGTACACCTAAGGATTCGCCTCGTGAGAAAAAGGTCACGCCGCCGTGCCGAACAACTTGAGCGGTTCGCCGCGCAGGAACTTGAGGCGCGCTCTGCAGCCATAGAGGCTGCTGCGGCCGAGGCAGTTGCTCGAGCAGAACAACAATCTGTTGCACTTGAGCGCACGAGAGACTCCTATGACTTGGCTCTTGCGGCATCTGGGGTAGTTCTGTTTCAGCAAATCGACAAGGGCTGCGACGGGTTTCACTTGTCTCGCTCAATGCGCCAAGTCTTTGGATGGGATCCCGCAGTTTTTGTGAACCCTGGCATGCTGCGCGGCATGGTTCACCCCGATGACCTAGATGCCTTCGCCGCTCTCGTACCGCTCGAAACAGGGCCAGCAAATTCGGCGACTTCCACGTCCGAAAGCTCAGTGATTGACCTGACCGTTAGGGCAAGCACACAAGGGGAAACCACCGAAGTCCAAGCCCACAGCACCACGCCTATTGAGGCAACCTCGAGACCTGCCACCCATAACAGCACCGAGGCCTCGGTACGCTTCCGCTCGGCTCACGGTTCGTGGAGCCGAGTGCTAGTCAGAATCTCGGGTTCACCATCTGATCTAGGCCCCACGAGCGGCTCAGGCATCTCAGTCAGTTCTGCTACGACTGCATCAGCTTCTTGTCTACAAGGCTCCCTCGTGGATGTCACCAACGGAGAGTCCGACCGTACCGCTCTCAGCAGATTTGCCGAACTCGTCAAAAACGATCCGGCCGGATGTTTGGTTCTTGAGTTCACCGATCCTGCCGACCCCACCTCGCTCACAATTCGAGCAGCGAACCCGTCAGCTCAACGAATGCTCGACATTGAGCCTGCCTGCGTAGACGGAACAACGATCGACATGGTCTTCGCTGAACCCTCAGCGCAACTTATTCGCTCAGCATTATTCAACGTGTACCACACCGGCGCCTCGATGACTGCTGAGCGGCTTTCGTTCTCTGAAGTTCCGGGGACGTTCTTAGACCTTCGGGTAGACCGGTTGAGCGACGGCAGCATCGGCATGACCATTGAGGATGTCACTGGCACCGTTGCAGTTGAGGACCGGCTTCGCAGACAAGCCTCGCATGATGCCCTCACAGGCCTTCCCAATCGAAGCCTGCTCGAGGAGCGACTTGCTGTGGCAAGCGATTCCGCAGTCACTTCTGCACCAGTCGCTCTCATCTTGATCGACGTAGACAAACTGCGAGAGGTGAACGAGTCCTTCGGGCTCAATTTTGGAGATCAGCTTCTCGTTGATCTGGGTCGACGCTTAGTGCAAGAAGTGCGTGGCGCGGCCATCGTCTCTCGCCTGGGCGGCGGACAGTTTGCTGTGCTCACGCTGCCCTGCTCTACCGAAGCGGAGGCACTAGAACGGGCCTCTGCTGCAAGCAACTCGTTATCACGGCCCTTTGATATTTCGGGTCACATCATTCACTGTGAGGCGAGCCTGGGAGTTGCACTCGCTCCTGGCGACGCTGATGACTGGCGAATGATGTTGCGCAATGCCAGCTTGGCCCTACAGGAACACAAAAAGCGCTCGTTAGACCAACAGAATTCCTCAGACTATTGCGTGTTCCGCAGAACCGCAGAGCCCAGTTCCATCCGCAGACTGGCTCTGCTCAGCGAACTCCGCCAAGGCCTTGCAAACAACGCGTTAGAGCTTCGATATCTGCCGCAGATTGACCTGCACACGGGTCGAGTCACCAAGGTTGAAGCCGTCCTGCACTGGGAGCGCCCCGAGAGCTCCGCCAAGATGCCTGCCGACTTCTTAGAGATGGCCGAGCAGTCAGGGCTGATCCAACCGTTGACACGGTGGATACTCGCAGAGGCGGCTCGAACGGCTACCACTCTGTTAGGCCGGGCCGGTCCTGATATTTCTGGGCATGTAAGCCCGTTGATCGTTACGACAAACTTGTCGTTCAGAAACCTGTTCGACCCTGACTTGTTCAGTTTTGTGCAAATGCTCATTCGCTCAGGAGAACTCCTGCCCAACCTTGTAGAGGTTGAGGTCAGCGAGACCGAACTGATGGATAACCCAACTCGCTCACAAGAGGTACTCCTCCAACTTTCTGAGCTTGGCCTGAGGTTCGTGGTGGACGATTTCGGTACCGGATATACATCTCTAGCGACGATGCAGCACCTTCCCGTGGTCGGCCTCAAGATAGACCGCAGCTACGTGAGCACCATCTCTAGCGTTCCGGCAGACGCCGCGATCGTCCGCTCGACCATTGACCTCTCTCACGAGCTAGGTCTCAGCGTTTGTGCCGACGGTGTTGGCGACGCTGCGACACTTTCAAGGTTGGCTGAGTTTGGCTGCGACACGGCTCAAGGCGTTCATCTATCTGGCCCCGTAAGCATGGAGCTTCTACCGACAAGAATTGCTGAACTTGAAAGCGCAGTTCGCGGCTGGATCGGCAGCACCGACAGAGCTCACGTCTAGATCGGCCGGTCGGGGTCTACCTTGCCCTCGCCAACCTCGCCGGTCACTTTGATCACACCATCTTGAGGGCAATGAAACCCATCCACGTCGTCTCCCTCGCCGCCAAGCTTGGGGTACAGCCTGGTGAACTTCCCATCCTTCACCACAAGCAACATGTTGCAGGAACTCGCAACGGCCTCGGTACTCGCTCCGGGGTTCTGCGGTGAGTGCAGTCCGCCACCGGTCCACTCCTCTACTGCGGCAGCCTGTTCAAGAATGCAGGTGCGATCAAGCACGCCCTTGTTCTTTGCGCCGCATTCATTTGCCGATGTAGCGAAGAGAAGCCATGCAGACAGGCTCTGAATGCCAAGGGCACCTAGTTCGCCGCCTGGCTGATACTTCTTGTTGATATCGATGTACTGCTGAATCGCCGGCCACTTGTCGGCTTCTTCGAGCGTATGCAATCCCATGCGAACCACTGCGCCTTCGGATGCCGCACCAGCGCCATCGAGCAGCTTTTGGTCATACATATTGGTCTCAAGCAGCGGGATGCCCTTCCATCCTTGCTCGCGAGCCTTCAGCAAGAAACTATTCAGATTGTCTACTTCACCTACAAAACTCAACGCCTCTGCGCCAGTTCCAAGCATCCTCTGCGCATAGGGAGTCCAGTCGGTCACACCTGCGGGCGGGTATACAACTTCACCGAGGTTGTTCATTCCCTCTACTGAGGCTGCGGCGTCGGCGTACTTGATCTTGACCACTTCGAGCGAGGGAAGTTGCCCCCATGCGACTGCCCACTTCGAGGCTGCATCCGGGTACAGCTTGGTAAAATCTTGGTACCAAGTGTTCGCTGCAGTGCCGCCCGGATTGGGCACCGGTTGCACTTGGCCGTTTGAATCTGCCTTCTCGACTGAGACTGCAAAACCGGGGATATCGATCATGCCGCATTGGTGAAAATCGCTGCCAGCTTTGCCCGAGAATTCCAATGCGTCTTGCACCAGCCCGCCACCCACCATTGCAAACACATCTGCGCAAGCTTTAGTCATGGCGGCCTCTACGTTGAACACTCCGGCATCTAGGTCCACGATCTCAATCGGTAAGCCGCCAATACCGCCGAGTTCATTACACCAACCAGCAAAAGCTACAGAGGAGTCGTAGAGGACCTTGTTCAGCCCGGGGCGAATCTCTGCCGAGCGATCGTTCGCTACGCCGATATAGAGCTTGTCGGCGCCAAGACCTGCCTCAGCGGGGTTCACACTGAACTCTCCCGGGCCGCAGAGGTCACCCTGCAGGTCTCCAAAGCTTGCACTCCTTACAGAAGCGCCGCCCGTTGCAACAGTGGTAGTTGAACCCTCACTTTCGGATTCTTTCTGGGAGTTCTCCCCTTTGGCACCGCAGGCTCCTGCCACGAGTGCCACTGCAGCTACAAGTACCCATACTGCACGCTTCACAGTCACCCCCCGGCTCGGCGCCCCCGAAGAAAGGAGCACCCATGTGACTTTAGCCACACCTCACTCGAGAAGTCTGGCAGTTGCCCACTTGTAGTCGGGCTTCCCATTGGGGCCGCGCTGCACGTGATCCAAAATGAGCAGACGTTTTGGGCACTTGTAACCGGCGAGCTGCGACTTCGTGAATGCAATCAGATCTTCGGGGCTTGGGATGTCCTCGGCACTCAAGCCTTCACGCAAGGAGACCACTGCATTGACTGACTGGCCCCACTTATCGTCAGCCATACCAACAACGTTGGCATCGAGGACGCAGGGATGCAGCTTCAGGGCCTCTTCAACCTCTTCGGGGTAGACCTTCTCTCCTGCGGTGTTGATGCACGCAGAGCCGCGTCCCAGAAGCTGAATGGTGCCATCTGTCTCTACGGTTGCAAAGTCTCCTGGCACTGACCAGATCTTTCCGTTCAGATTTTTAAAGGTGGCAGCTGTCTTGACTGGGTCGCGGAAATAGCCGATCGGGATCGGGCCACCCACTGCAAGTAGGCCCCGCTGACCAGAGCCGGGCACCACATCGTTTCCATCCTCGTCGATCACTCGAGCATGCTCGCCAAGTGTAAAACGCGCCGTCTGCGCTGGCTGATTTCGTTTGGCTACCGAATTTGCAAAGCCCACGCCCTCAGATGAGCCAAGAGTGTCTGCCAAGGTGGCCCCGCACCACTCAAGAATCTGGTCTTTGGTTTGCTGTGACCACATCACACCTGAAGACAGGATCACCTTGAGCGAAGAGATGTCATACGGGTTTCCTGCAGCCTCCGCCATTTCGAGGGCGGCCAAAATTGGCTTAGCGAAAGCATCTCCCACGATGGTCAGCTGAGTAACAGCATTGTTCTGCACCGCTTCGCAAAGCTCGTCGCCGTTGAACGAATGCGAGTCCAAAGTGACTACGCACCCACCAACGCAGAGCACAGCAATTGAGGCAATTGCTGATGTCCCATGCATCAGTGGTGCCGCTGGCAAGAAACGCACTGCCTTTGAGCGCTCATGGAAGCGTTGCACGCCAACCGAGACCTGCTCGGGAGACTCTGGGACGGGGCAGTCAACCACGGCAAAGGTGGTCTTCGCAGTGCCGATCAAACTGCGATGAGGCCACATCACGCCCTTGGGGTTTCCCGTTGTGCCGCCGGTATACAACAACCACAGGTCATCGCCGCTACGGGCAATCGGAGGCATGGGTGGAGTCTGATCAATCACAAGTTCGTACTCAATCGCCCAGTCCGGAACCGGATGCTCTGCAGTCGCTCCGACGCACAAAAACGTCTTCAGTCTTGGCAACGTCGCTCGAACTGCATCAAGGCGCTCGGCAAACTCGGCTGCAAATACCACCGCTTCTGCTAACGAATTATCGAACAGGTACTGCAACTCATTTTCTAAGTAGCGGTAGTTCACGTTCAACGTGGCGGCACGCAACTTGAACGCCCCAAAGGTGGACTCCAAATACTCGGGCCCGTTGTACAGGTACAGAGCTACGTTCGATCCGGGCCCAAGGCCTGCCCCTACGAGGTACGCAGCTAGGCGTGCTGCTCGGTCCTCGAACTCTGACCAACTGCGAGTGAGGTCGGTGTGAATTAAGGCAGGGGCACTGGGGACAGTAGCGGCCACTGCCTCCCAAACAGTGGCCAAGTTCATTCCATCAGTATCAGCTTTGACTGCATTCATTGCCCTGCTACCTCGTTATTCATTCAGACTGAATTCTTCATGTTTCACACCAACTGTTGACACGCCGGTTGGACTTGCAATGTTCTACAAGGAAACTAGGCCGGTTTCGATGTTCTTGGGCGCGGGTATCGAGTGCCAGTGGCGGCGCTGTCAGCTATGCGGGTTCTTCTCGTACTATCGGGCCGCCCGCAGCCTTGGGCTCTGTCCTTCTCGTCAGGCTGTGCGGCCGGACGGCGTGCAACTCACTCATGTGCACTTCACACCATGGCATACTCTGCCCGCACCCGCACCCGTGACCGTGACCGGGGCGCTGAGCAGGAGGATTTCATGAGTTCTGACGAGGGGGGCCAGATCGACCCTCGCGCAACGTGGCGCCACCGGCTGCGGTCCACCGAAGCAGCCGCGCTCGCCGGGATCGTCTGCTCAATCGGCTGGGCGCTCTCGCTCCGAGGACTGCTTTCAACCCCCGGGATCGGCGCGAGCAACCGCGAGGTCGCCCGCTACTACTCGGAGCCGGCTCATGGCACGGCCGCAGTGTTGTGGCTTCAGGTCACCGTGTTCTCGACCATCTCGTTCCTTTGGTTCGTCGGCGTGGTCCGGGGTCGAATCGGAGAGCGCGAGCCGAAGCTCGCCGGGACGGTGTTCTTCGGCGGAAGCATCCTGTTGGCCGGCCTCCTCTTCGTGGGCACAGCACTGTTGGCAGCTCCGGCGGTTCAGGTTGCGCTCGGCGGAGCGGCCCCCGATCCGGGAGCGTCCTCGCTGCTCCGGGTAGTTGCGAATGTGGTGCTGGCAATCTTCTTGCCCCGCGTCGCTATGCTCGTGATGTTCTCTACCGCAAACTTAGCGTGGGCGAGCGGGGCGCTGCCGCGCTGGCTCGTCGTCCTGACGGTGGCGCTCGGCGTGGTCGAACTGGTCAACGTCACGGTGGCGACGCCCACTGTCTTCCTGCTGCCGGCGTGGATAGCGCTTGTGAGTGTCGTCCTCTTGGTCACGCACCCGGTGGGAGCGTTCCGCCCCGCAGTGCCCGCCGATGACTGAGGTCGCGCCGTCCTCTCAGCGCTGTGCGTCGACCCAGGACGCAGCGTCTGCTTCGGCCCTTGCCACTGTGGCACCGACCCGCTCGTCGCCGGGGTAGATGCCGTCATCACCGATCACGTCGGTGATTCCGGTGACCGTGAGCTGCTCAACGATTCGCTCGTTGGCCGACACGATCACCAGTCGGCTGCCTGTGTCCCCGAGCGACTCTGCATACCGCCGGAGGGCGTCCATGAACGTGGTCCCGAGGTCCGTGCGCCCGCGCAGCCGGAGGATGACGACCGACCCGTTCGAGCCCGGTCCCACAGCCGGGAGCGCAGCCAAGAAAATTGGTGCTGCGGCGAAGAATAGGCTCCCGTACGGCTGGAGCACGACGACCTCGTGGGCCGGGAGTTCGGCGGGTGGATCGACCTCGACGAGCTGGCCGGACCCGTCACGAACTTGCCGCCGGACGGTCACCTGGTTGGACTGCCGGACGACGTGGAGGAGGACCGACAGGCCCACTCCCGCCAGC
>WLJI01000071.1 GCA_009701845.1 Actinomycetota bacterium | reverse complement strand
CGGAACGCTGTAGGGGTCTTCTCCTGTGATGCGCTCGTACATATCGAACAGGTTGCCGTAGCGGGCCTTGATGGTTTCCTTGCCGAGTCGTCCAATGGAATCAGCGAAGTCCAAGTAGACGCCGTTCTTGAGCGAACCAACACCCTTACCCTCGTCCACAACGATCTTGGCGTTTCTCGACGCAACATCTCGGGGGACCAAGTTGCCAAATGCTGGGTACTTGCGCTCCAAGAAGTAGTCGCGATCAGCGTCTTGAATGTCACCCGGTGCACGGGTCTCTTCTGCAGCAGAGGGCACCCAGATGCGCCCGTCATTTCGCAGCGACTCAGACATCAGCGTGAGCTTTGACTGGAACTCGTCGGCCGGCGGGATGCAGGTGGGATGGATCTGTGTGAAGCAGGGGTTGGCGAAAGCCGCACCCTTCTTATGCGCACGCCAAGTGGCCGTCACGTTGCAAGCCTTGGCGTTGGTCGACAAGAAGTACACGTTGCCGTAACCGCCTGTTGCCAGCATCACAGCGTGTGCCGAATGAGCGCTGATCTCGCCGGTGAGCAAGTCGCGGGCCGTAATGCCAATGGCGCGTCCGTCGTGAACTACGACGTCTTGCATATCCATGCGGTTATACAGGGTGACGGTACCCAACTGAATCTGCCGAGCTAGAGCCTGATACGCACCCAAGAGCAACTGCTGCCCTGTTTGGCCGCGAGCGTAAAAGGTTCGAGATACCTGTGCGCCACCGAAGGAACGGTTATCTAACAGGCCGCCGTACTCGCGTGCGAAGGGCACTCCCTGGGCAGTGGCCTGATCAATGATGTTGACTGAGCTTTGAGCCAACCGGTACACGTTTGACTCACGCGAGCGGTAATCCCCACCCTTGATGGTGTCGTAGAACAACCTCTGAATGCTATCGCCGTCGTTCTTGTAGTTCTTTGCGCCGTTGATACCGCCCTGAGCAGCAATTGAGTGCGCCCGGCGCGGTGAGTCGTGGTACGTGAACACGCTGACGTTGTAGCCAGCCTCACCCAAGGAAGCTGCAGCAGCTGCACCGGCAAGACCAGAGCCAACCACGATCACTTCAAACTTGCGGCGGTTATGCGGGGCCACGAGCTTGAGGTCGAACTTGTGCTTGTCCCACTTGTCGGCGAGTGGGCCGTCAGGTGTTTTGGAATCGAGGGTCAGTGCCATGAGGGTGAGCCTCCTGTGGTTGTCACGGTCAGGGTGGTTGTCACGGTCAGGGGAGTTGTCACGGGCAGGGATGCTGTCTGGAGCGAGGTCGTGGTCACGGTTTCAGTGCACCACGCCGGCAAGCACGGCAATCGGGAACAGGCAGTTGATTCCTGCAACCAGGATGGCAAAGCCCGCCGCAAACCCTCGGCGCGCACTGTTATAACGAGGGTTGTTCATTCCGGTGCTCTGGAAGATTGACCAGCCGCCGTGGAACAAGTGGATGCCAAGAGCAATATTGGCCAAGATGTAGATGATTGCGATCGGCCAGCGCTCAAAGCTCGCTACCAAGTTGTCGTAGGCGGCGCCACGCACATAGTCCGGGTTCGCGAAGCCCCACGTCAGGTCTGCCAGATGAAAGATCAGGTACAAGCCGATGATGATGCCTGTCCAACGCATGGTGCGAGAAGCAAAACTCACCGCAACATAGTCACGAGGAGACTGGTACTTGATCGGTCGCGCCCGGTGGTTCATACGAGTCAGCGTGTACGCCGAGTGGATATGCAACCCGAACATCACAATCAGGCCAATTCGGAAAGCCCAGAGCACCGATGTATGAGGAAGGATCGGGTAGAGGAGGCTGCGCAGGCTCTCGGCATAGTGATCAAACTCCGTGCGGCCAAGAAACATTTTGAGGTTGCCCACCATGTGAACAAACACAAAGCCCATCAGGCCGATGCCAGTGAGTGCCATCACCCACTTCTTGCCTATGGCTGATGAATAGAACTCCACAATCCAGAACTTGGATCGTTTGGGGGGGCCGTTCACTACCGGGGCGTCAGCGCCCGGACGACTCGCCGTTACTTGGGTCATTCATATCTCCTGGACAGACCTGCACGCTCCGAACGCAGTGCTCAGTACTTCCGAAACTAGTGCGCTTCGGTACCCCGCGACTAACCGGGGCAAGATTCTGTCAGTGAATGGCTCAGCAGTACGCTCCATGGAGTGTTTTATGTGCCAGAAATCTTTGAACCTCGCTTTACTGTCACCCTCCTAGTTCCGGCAGCGGAATCAGAGGCAATTTCTGATCGGTTCTGGTCGTGCGGTGCCTCTGCAGTCGTGGAGTTAGCAGCAGTGGAGTTAGCAGCAGGGGACTTAGAAGAAGTGGCGCTAGCAGGCAGCGAGGGTCTGGTCAGGTTGATTGGTGACCTGACTCCATCTGGGATCCGAGCCCTCAAGGCCGAGTCTTTGGTCAGTGATGCTCAGGTGATTGGGATTGAGCCCATCGATGCTGATTTTGCCTTAAGTAATGAGTGGCGCAAGCACGCAAAAGCATGGGTGTGCGCAGATCGGATTCTGCTTCGCCCGCAATGGGTGAGTGCTGATGTGCAGACTCAGCAACGAGTTGACCAAGGGGAACTGCTCGAGATTGTTTTGGAGCCAGGCTCTGCGTTTGGCTCGGGTAGTCACATGACAACTCGGCTCTGCGTCGGGCAGGTTTCGCAGTTAGACCTAACTGGGTGCCGAGTTCTTGACGTCGGCTGCGGCACTGGGGTTCTGAGCGTGGCAAGTGTGCTGCTAGGTGCCGACTCGGTCCAAGCTGTGGATAGCGACCCCGAAGCAATTCGAGTCACTCGCCTTGTGGCGGAACTCAACAACTCGTCTGAAAAGATCCAGACGCTTCCCGCCCAGGGGTTTGTCAGTGACGGAACCGAGTTTGACCTCGTGCTTGCAAACTTGCTGTTGCCAATCATCGAAGAGGCCGGCGCTGATCTGATGAAGAGTGTGGTGCCGAGTGGATTGATCATGGTGAGTGGAGTGCTGACCCACCAGAAGCTTCGAGTTGAAGAGGTTTTCTCCGAGTTCAACCTGCTTCGAGTTGAAGAGGATGAGGGCTGGCTAGTTCTTGTGTTCCAGCGCCCAGACTCGGCCGCGAGGCAGTAGCGGCTACTCGCCGGGTAGCCTGCGCGGATGGCACAAACTCCATCCTCCGTAGACGTCCCCCAACTTCTTGCAGACACCGCTTCGGCGGCCCCAACGATTTCTACTCTCGCTGAGCTGCGTGAGTCGGGTTGGAAGTCTGAATCGGTGAAGTCTGAGTTGCGCAGAAACGCAGTGGAGCGCATCCGCAGCGGCGAACCCTTGTTCGCAGAGATCCTTGGCTACCAAGACACCGTGTTCCCGCAGGTAGAAAACGCTCTACTCGCTGGCCACGATGTGATTTTTCTGGGGGAGCGCGGCCAAGCCAAGACTCGCATTATTCGCTCCTTGATTGACCTCCTTGACGAGTGGATGCCCATCGTCGAAGGATCAGAGATCAACGATGACCCCTATGCCCCGGTTTCGTTTCATGCACGGTCGCTTCTAGCCGAGCATGGCGAGAACACGCCGATTTCTTGGGTGCACCGGTCGTTCCGCTTTGGCGAAAAGTTGGCGACACCCGATACAGCAATTGCCGACCTGATCGGTGAGGTCGACCCAATCAAGGTGGCCGAAGGTCGATACCTGTCTGACGAACTCACCTTGCATTACGGATTAGTCCCAAGGACTAATCGCGGAATCTTTGCGATCAACGAGTTGCCCGACCTGGCCGAAAGAATTCAGGTCGGCTTGCTGAACGTGCTCGAGGAGCGCGATGTGCAGATTCGCGGCTACAAGATTCGCCTGCCGCTCGACGTCATGCTTGTGGCCTCGGCAAACCCAGAGGACTACACCAACCGCGGTCGGCTGATTACTCCGCTGAAGGATCGCTTTGGCTCGCAGGTCCGAACCCATTATCCGCTCGACGTAGAGACCGAAGTGGCCATCATTGTGCAAGAGGCCTCGCCGTTCTCGGCCGATGGAATAGAGGTGGCGGTTCCGGAATTTATGACCGACATCGTCGCCACGCTGTCTCAACAAGCAAGACAAAGCCCGCATATTTCTCAGCGGTCAGGCGTCTCGGTGCGGCTCTCGGTCTCCAACTACGAAGTCATGGTGGCAAATGCCGCTCGGCGTGCACTCATCGCCGGCGAAGACCAAGTTGTGCCTCGCATCTGCGACCTTGAAGCGCTTCCTGCCGCTACCTCTGGCAAGATCGAGATTGAGACGATCGAGGAAGGCCGAGAGGGCCAGATTCTTGATCATCTCATTCGCGCAGCAATCCTGACTGTGTTCCGTGAGCGCGTGAGCCCCGAGAATCTAACTGCTGTCATTGCGGGCCTTGAGGAGCGCGGCCCGGTTGATGCAGGAGAGGACGTGGCCTCGCTGAGCTACGCAGAACTGCTCGATCAGGTGCCTGCCTTTCAGTTGCCAGTGGCCGAGCTCGTGGGCGAGAACCCCAGTCCAGCCTTGGTCGCCTCGGCAGTTGAACTGATTCTCGAGGGACTGCACTTGGCCAAGCGGCTGAACAAAGACGCAGTAGGTGGCCGCGCCCAATACCGGGCACGTAGCTAGCTGCCGGTCCGAGACCAACTCAGAGGAGTACCCTCAACTCATGTCACGACCTCGCTTTCGCTATTCCCCCTGGGATGGAACACAGCAGGGATTCGAGGTTGACGCCTTCGACGTTATGGAGCAGCTCACCGACGATCTGCTCTATCACGGAGACATCAACGCCGCCTTGCGTCGCATGCTGCAACAGGGCTTCGAGGATCGCAACGGCGAGCACATCCAAGGCATCCGTGAGATGCTCGAAAAAATTCGGCAGCGCCGTGAAGAGACTCTCGAGAACTATGACCTTGGGGGAGTCTTTAGCGAGATTGCTGATGAGCTGCGCGAAGTTGTCGAACAAGAGCGTGCCGAATTACAGCGGCGACTTGATGAGGCGAACGCCTCGGGGGATGAGCGCCGCAAAGAGCTCACAAGTGAGTCAACCCTGGGCAAGAACATGGACCTTGACATGTTGCCCCCTGATCTTGCGGGGCAGATGCAGGCTCTGAGTAACTATGAGTTCACCTCGGCAGAGGCTGAGCAGCACTTCCAAGAATTGATGGAGAAGCTCCGCGAACAGCTCATGCAGAACTACGTCAATCAGATGTCTGGTGCTCTCAGCGATATGAGTCCCGAGGACCTAGCTCGCACCAAAGACATGATGGCTGCACTCAACGAAATGTTGGAGCAGCGAGAGCGCGGCGAAGAGTCCGACTTTGAGGGGTTTATGGAGAAGTTCGGGGACTTCTTCCCTGAAAATCCTCAGTCGCTAGACGAGTTATTAGAGATCATGGCAAAGCGGATGGCTGCTGCTCAAGCAATGCTCAATTCAATGACTCCCGAGCAGCGAGCCCAGCTGCAACAACTCGCAGATCAGCTCCTAGAAGACATGGACCTGCGCTGGCAGGTCGATCAGCTCAATCAGAACCTTCAGCAGGCGTTCCCCGATGCCGGTTGGGACTCAAGCTACGAGTTCGAGGGCTCGCAGCCACTCGACATGGGTTCTGCAGGAGAGCTCATGCGCCAGCTCGGAGACCTTGATCAGCTTGAGCAACTCATGCGCGGCGCCTCAAACCCCGGGGCGCTTGCCTCGGCAGATATTGAGCGGGTGCGTGATCTGCTCGGGGAAGATTCCGCCGAGAGCATTCAGCGGATGGCCGAGATCACGCGGCAGCTCACCGAGGCTGGGCTGATTGAGCAGAAGGAAGGCCGAGCCGAACTGACTCCCAAAGGCATGCGAAAGCTTGGTCAGAATGCCCTAGCCGAGCTGTTCAAAAAGCTTGATCGAGACCAGCTCGGCCAGCATGAGATTGATAACAGCGGCATCGGCCACGAACGCAACTTTCAAACGCGGCAGTATCAGTGGGGAGACCCCTTCAACTTGCAGATCGAGAAGACGATTCGCAACGCGATTCTTCGGGGTGAAGGCGTGCCTGTGCATCTCAGCCCAGAAGACTTTGAGGTTGAAGAGACTGAGCAAAGCGTGCGTTCCTCCACTGTGTTGATGCTCGACCTGTCGCTGTCGATGCCCATGCGAGACAATTTCTTGCCCGCAAAGAAAGTCGCAATGGCGCTGCATGCGCTCATCACGATGCAATACCCGCGTGACTACTTAGGGATCGTTGGTTTCTCAGAGGTGGCTCGCGTGCTTACGCCTGAACAACTACCTGAGGTCTCTTGGGACTTTGTGTATGGAACCAATATGCAACATGGGTTCCAGCTTGCTCGGCAGCTCTTGTCTCGTCAGAGCGGAACCAAGCAGATCATTATGATCACGGATGGCGAGCCGACTGCTCATATCAACTCCTACGGCGAGCCGGAGTTTCATTATCCGCCGGTCAAAGCCACTGTTGATGCAACGCTGCTTGAGGTGGCGCGATGCACCAAAGACCGCATTCTGATCAACACGTTCATGCTCGACCCAGATAGCAGTCTGCAGCATTTTATTGAGCAAATGACCAAGCTCAACGGCGGACGGGCCTTCTTCACGACCCCTCAAACCTTGGGCGATTACGTGCTGGTGGACTTCCTCGAGCACCGTCGCAAGCTACTGACCGCTCGTCGCTGAAGCCGATTTGCTTCCTATCTCACTCTGAGTGATTCGCGCGTCTCGCGCGGTGCAGAAAAACTCCTTGCGTTTTGCAGGTAGACAGGTAAGAATACCTACTTACACCAACGTAATTACACTGTCGTGAGACGTATGACACTTTTCTGGGCGACGGGCTAGCCCACTGAAAGATCTGGGGGGATCGTCATATGAAGATCGACTTGGAGGATGAGATGGCATTTCCAGAAGAGGCAACAGGCGCCGAGAGTTGGCAAATGTTCTCGAACTGTCTCGGTGTCGACCCCGATTTGTTCTTCCCAGAACGCGGAGCATCTACCAAAGAAGCCAAGGGCGTCTGTCAGGGTTGTGTAGTCCGAGAGGATTGCTTGGAGTACGCATTGGCCAACGGAGAAAAGTTTGGCATCTGGGGAGGCCTGAGCGAGCGTGAGCGTCGCCGCATCCGCCGTCAGCGTGCGCTAGCTCGAGCAACACAGGCGCAGCAGCCGCGCACCGCGTAAATCCAGCAGCCGCGTACCGCGCACATCCAGCACCGCGTACATCCAGCTTGCTCAGGATGAGGACGATGCTGGGAGTGATCTCGTTATGGCAGTTTCTGTGAGGATGTAGTCCATTGCTACATCCCAAGGTTCGGCGGCGAGCTCGTGAACTACTTGTTGGCTGAACGCGCAACCTATCAAGGTTGGCCCCGCGCCCGATGAATCCTGATCCCGTTCTAGCTCTGCTTTAGAAAACGCCCGGTCGTAATACCCAGCACCGAAACCCAGTCGATTTCCCGATGCGTCAACGGCTACGCAGGGAATGAGCGCAAGGTCCATCTGCTCGGCTGTGAGCAGTTCCGCAGGGGAAGCAGGTTCCAAAATCCCAAATCTGTTCTGCTCAAGTCGGCAATGAGTTGTCCATTCGGCAAAGCCCATCTGCCGGCCATCTCCGATGACAGGTAGGAAAATGCGCCAGCCAAGGTCTTGTAGCCGTTCTGTGCAGAGTCGCAGGTCGAGCTCGCCGTCGGTAGGTATGTAGGTGCAGGCCAAACCAGGGGGCTGTGAGGAAACGAACTCTGCAAGCAGCTTGGCGACTGCTTGCTCCGCGTTGCTCCTTTGCCCGGGTAGCAACTCTCGACGAAGCTCTCTCAGCCGGAGACGAAGCTGATTTCTTGTTTCTGGCTTCTCAGACACAGACAAGATGATGCCGCTCTAGCAAGCATGAGAGAGTGATGCCCCGTTTAGTGGCTGATGGCGCTACCATGAAGTTATGTTCGGTGGAAACGAATGGCTCATAGTCGCAATCGTTGCTTTGGTTCTCTTCGGAGGATCGCAGCTTCCGAAGCTTGCCAAGAATCTTGGCTCAGCTCAGAAGGAATTCAAGAAGGGCCTTGCAGAGGGCAAGGAAGATGACGAGACGCCAGACGCTCCATCCTCCGCTCCAAAGTCTTCGGACGCACCTGCTGCTTCAGAGACACCTTCAGACAACTAGTTAGCCAAGCCGACTAGTCAGACTCGCTGCTGACCGAAACGCACAGAGCTAGGCCCTGTGGTTGTGGCGAAGCAGTTCTTTACCGGCAAGTTGCTAGCCGGCAAGTTCTTAGCCAGCGTTTACTGGTATGAACGTTCTCGAGGATCTGGCTTTGTGGATTCGCCGACGCTCTCGCTCCGAGGTTCCGCCCCAGACGCCATGATCGATCCGGTGGTCGAGTGCGTATTCCAAGCACTGTGACTTCACGGGGCAGTCCACACAGATGCGTCGAGCCGCATCTACGCCTACTCCGTCGGAGGGAAAGAACTGACTGGGGGGTTGTTCGGCGCAATTGCCCGAGGCCATCCATTTTGTATCTAGCGGTGAAGCCTTCATATGTTCATTCTGACCCCCTTCGATCCAAAACTGTTCCCGAATATTTCAGACAACTGAGAGCTACCTCAGAGCGCTCTCGCAAGAGCAGGACGGGGCTCATTTTGGCAGCGGGTCGTCTAGCTCAACTCGTGGTGTCGGGGGTGCATCACGGCGGTCACACTGAGACCAAGCTCATGGGCCTCTGAGAACTCTCTTTGATCTGAGCGATTCGCGCTCGGTATTTGACTGCGGATGACGCATACTCGCAGTCATGGATCAGGCGAACACTCCCAACAACTCAAACATGAACCCCGCGTGGACCCCACCTTCGGTGCCTACGCCTCAAGCTCCGCAGGCGGGACCGCCGAGCGCCCCGCCGCTTGCCGGCCCCCTAGCTGGCCCGCCGACGGTAGGCCCACAGGCTGCACCCTCTGCTGGAGTTCCGCAGCCCCCGGCCTTTACCGGATGGTCAGGACCCGCTGCTGCCTCATCTCTGGGCGCACCGACTGCCAGCCTTGGTGGAACTCCTCCGTCAGCACCGCAGCCAGCACCTTCAGTAAAGCGAAAGGCTTCCTCCTCGCCACGTCAAAGCAGCGGAGTTCGCTCGGCACTTGTCGGAGGTTTGGTCGGAGCAATCGTGGCCGGAGGCGTCGTAGGTGCGGCGCTGTGGAACAACGGCGGCTCGAGCACGAACTCGGCAACACCAGTTGCAACCTCGGAGAATGCTCGACCCTCTGCAACCGTGCCGGGGGGAGGCTTGGACGTGCGGTCACTCCTGACCAAGGTGAGCCCGTCTGTAGTTGCCATCCACACGGGTACTCGCCAAGGCGAGGCGGCGGGTTCGGGAGTCGTGATTAGCGAAGACGGTTTGGTTCTCACCAATGCCCATGTGGTGGAAGGGGCAACCTCGATTGAGATTGACTTCTCTGATGGCCGCACGGTGGAAGCCCGCCTCATTGGGGCAGTTCCGGAAAACGACGTTGCCCTCATCAAAGCAGAGGGTCTCGGGGATCCTGTCACAGCCGCTGACCTTGGAAACTCGGGCGACCTTCAGGTGGGGGACGATGTGGTCGCAATTGGCAATGCACTTAACTTGGGTGAGGAGCCGAGTGTGACCACTGGAATCGTCTCTGCGCTGGGACGTTCGCTTGACTCGCCCTCTGGTGAGACCCTGACGGACCTCATTCAGACTGATGCTGCAATCAACCCTGGAAACTCCGGAGGCCCGCTGGTGAACAGTCAAGGCCAAGTCGTTGGGATCAACACAGCGATTCTTGCTGACGCTCAAAACATCGGGTTCTCGTTGTCGATCGACTCCATCAAGAGCATCATCGACGACGTGAGTTCGGGGCGGAAAGTTAACAGTGACCGTCCGGTGCTCGGGGTTGAGACCCTTGACGTAGCAGGAGTCGAAACTTCAGTAGTCGACCGTTTCTCAATCAGTGCCACCTCGGGTGCCTTCGTGCAGAAGGTTTCTCCTGGCAGTGGCGCCGAGGCTGCGGGCATGCAGGCCGGAGACGTGATCGTTGCTGTGGATGGCCGCCGAATTCGTACTGCCTCAGATGTTGGGCAGGCAGTAAAAGCAAAGAGTTCGGGAGATCAGATAAAGGTGACGATTGAGCGCTCGGGAGAGAAGCTCGATGTCACTGCAACGCTTGGATCAAAGTGAGCTTTCGGTGCATCCGCCTAGCGGGTGCACCGAATCCTGCTTCTGCAGGCGCAGCAGGTAGGATCTCGGGCTATGTACAACCAGCCAGAGATTGATCCGGATGCCCCAGCAGAACCCCCGAAGGCACATGTCACCATCGTGTACCTCGGAGCGGTAGCACCTCATTGGGATATTCGTTCCGATTCTGGCGATCAGCAACTCGTGAGCGGCTTTCGGACTCGGGTGAATGCTCGGTTGATGTTGCTTCCTCCTCATGACCCCCAGTTCCGCAGGAACAAAGAGCGGGTCAACCGAGACGCCGAGCGCGAGCTCATCTCGTTGGACTGGGACCTCGGTGATGACGAGAACGCAAACCGCTGAATCAGCGGAGCATCATTACCTGAATCGTGAGTTGTCCTGGCTGGACTTCAACGCACGTGTGCTGGCCCTTGCAGAGAACCCCGCGACGCCATTGCTGGAGCGGGTCAAGTTTTTGGCCATTTTCAGCAAAAATCTTGACGAGTTTTTCCAAGTTCGAGTTGCGGGTCTGAAAGACCGGATCGCAGCGGGAGTTCGCAAGCGAAGTATCGACGGCCGAACCGCTCAGCAGCAGCTTGAGCTGATCCTGAAGATGGCACGGGAACTCACCGTGCGGGCAGATGAAGCATTTCTTGGGCCGGTTTGTTTGGGTTTAGCGGAGGCTGGAATCACCTTCTCTACCTGGTCTCAGCTTGAAGACGCTGATCGCAAGTGGTTGACCGAGGAGTTTCATCGACGAATCTTTCCGGTGCTGACCCCGCTTGCGGTCGATCCCGGTCACCCCTTCCCCTACATCTCTACGCTGTCGCTCAACTTGGGAGTGATTGTGCGTGACCCGGATCGCGGGGAGCGTCGCTTTGCTCGGGTAAAGGTGCCGCCGTTGTTGCCTCGCTTTATGGTGCTTCCCGATGGTGTGCGCTTTGTTGCACTCGAGCAAGTGATAGCTGCACATATGGAGGACCTATTTCCTGGGATGGACGTTGAGGATTGCGTGACGTTTCGCGTCACGCGCAACGCAGACCTCACGGTGGAAGACGAAGAGGCAGATGATCTACTAGCGGCGATTGAGATGGAGCTCCGCCGGCGCAGATTCGGCAAGGCCGTACGTCTTGAGGTTGAAGAGGATATTTCTTCGGAATCACTTGAGTTGATCCGCCAAGAACTTGAGCTAGAAGACGACGACGTGTTTGCTCACGCTGCCCCGATTGACCTTGGCGGCCTGTTCACGGTGTACGGCCTTGATCGCGACGATCTCAAATACGAGGATTTCGCCCCGCTGACGCAGGCTCGGCTGAGCTCTGAGATCGAAGATGAGGCGCCAGATCTCTTCAGCGTGATAGCAGAGGGTGACCTGCTTCTGCATCACCCCTACGACAGCTTCGTCTCTTCCGTTGAGGAGTTCATCCATCAGGCCGCAATGGATCCGAAGGTGCTCACCATCAAGCTCACGCTGTATCGCACCTCTGGTGACAGTCCAATTCTTGCCTCGCTGATTCGCGCTGCAGAGCAGGGTAAGCAGGTTGCGGCTTTGGTCGAACTCAAGGCCAGGTTCGACGAGGAGCGCAACATCGAGTGGGCTCGCCGACTCGAACAGGCAGGGGTACACGTCGTGTACGGGCTTGTAGGTCTGAAGACTCATACCAAAACCTGTTTAGTAGTGCGCCAAGAGGGCGATGGGGTGCGCCGGTATTGTCACATTGGGACTGGCAACTACAACTCAAAGACGGCGCGTACCTATGAAGACATTGGGCTGTTGACTGCCGATGAGCAGGCAGGAGCAGACCTGAGTCAATTGTTCAATTACCTCACTGGCTATGCCCGAAATGTTGAGTATCAGCGGTTGCTTGTGGCACCACATTCACTTCGTTCCGGGCTAGTCGAGCTCATCCGCAATGAGCGCACTGCTGGTCAGGGCAAGGGCCACATCGTGATGAAGATGAATAGTTTGGCCGATCCCGAACTCATTGAAGAGCTCTATTCTGCTTCTGCGGATGGTGTGCGAGTAGAACTGATCGTTCGCGGTATTTGCTGTTTGCGACCTGGCGTACCGGGGCTGTCTGAAAACATCACCGTCCGCAGCATTGTGGGCCGCTACTTGGAGCATTCAAGGATTTACCGATTCGGAAACGGCCGAGGACCCTCGGTGCCGCTTCACTTCATTGGCTCGGCTGATTTGATGCCGCGCAACCTTGATCGACGCGTTGAGGCAATGGTACCTATCGAGGATCCCGCGCTGGCTCAGCGAATTGATGACGTGCTGAAGGTGAGCTTGTCGGACGACTCGCTCGCTTGGGAGCTGGCCGATAGCGACTGGACTCCCGTGACTCGGCGGCGCACGGTAGAGACTCACCTAGAACTTCAGCGACTGGCGATGGAGCGAGCCTCGATCGAGATTCGCTGAGTTGGGATGAGTGGTGAAGGTGACTCATGACTGACTCAAAGCCAAGGCATATTCGAGCCGCTGGTGGTCTTGTGTGGAGGATGGTCGGGCAGGGCTCGCCTCAAGGTGAGCCAGAACCAGTGAGCTCCATGGAGGATCTGGAGTTCGCGCTAGTTCATCGTCCGCGGTATCAGGATTGGAGCCTGCCGAAAGGTAAGGCAAAGAAACGCGAGTCAAGCCAAGAAACGGCGCTGCGTGAAGTGCAAGAGGAAACTGGTTTGGAGTGTGAACTAGGCGAGGAGTTGCTTCCCGTTCACTACCTGACCCCAAGGGGCGACGAAAAAACGGTTCGGTTCTGGTCCATGACAGTAAAAACCGATCATGGATTCGAGCCAAACGATGAGGTTGACGAACTTCGGTGGGTGGCCTTTGACGACCTGCCCACGCTCTGTACTTTTTCTTCAGACCTTGATGTTGTTCATTCAATGTCAACATCTGAACGATAGAAAAAGCATTTTTCAAGTCATCTCGTGCTATTTCAAACAGGCAACTTGAGATGTTTGGTAGTGGTTCACTCTGCGTTCACCTAACT
>WLJI01000070.1 GCA_009701845.1 Actinomycetota bacterium | reverse complement strand
GATCTGGCTGTGCTTGATCTGGCTGTGCTTGATCTGGCTGTGCTTGATCTGGCTGTGCTTGATCTGGCTGTGCTTGATCTGGCTGTGCTTGATCTGGCTGTGCTTGATCTGGCTGTGCTTGATCTGGCTCTGGCGGATCAGGAAACTGCTCGACAGGAGCTACTACAGCCGGCCTACTAAACAGTGGTCGGGTGGGCCTTCGTGCAGCCCTGTCTGCCTGAGGCGAGGCAGGTACTGGAACAGATTCTGGAGCCGGGTCTGGAGCAGGGACTGGAGCCGGGACTGGAGCAGGGACTGGAGCAGGCGGAGCAGCCGGGCTCGGCAAGAGCTGCGGTGATACTGGTCCGGGACGCAGTGCAGATTCAGGAGTCAGTGCAGATTCAGGAGTCAGTGCCAGTACAGGGCTCGGTGCTGATTCAAGAGTGGGTGCAGGTTCAGGAGTCAGTGCAGGTACAGGACTCGGTGCAGGTTCAGGACTCGGTGCTGGAGTCCTTGGTGTAGCAGCCGTCGGAGTAGCGATGGCAAACACGTCCTCTTCCGAGACCAACGCCGCAGTTGCTATGGAGTGAAGCGCTTGTTCACGAGTAAAGGTGGGAACGGACAAGTAATCATCACCCGAAGAAACCGCCGGAGTAGGCGCGCTGGTCTGGGCACTCGAGCTTGCAGCAGGCGCGCTCTGAGCTTTTGCACTTGCCTTTTCGTTCTTGCGTTTGCCCCTCATCGACGAGGATCCTCCAGAATCTCCGAGTGCTTCAAGCGGCGGCACCGCTGCAGCCCATCGCGCTGGAACCGCTGCGGCAATTATTCCGAGAGTTGAGGCCGCAACTGCAGTTACCAGCAGAATAGGTACTGGAACCACAAACCCTGAGATTCCAAAGCTGCTTAACGCGTTCACCGCTGCTCGAGCCCCGAGGATACCTAGAAGCAGACCTAACAAGGTACCGATCACAGCAAAAGCTGCCCCTTCGACCAAAACTAAACGCATGACCTGACGGCGACTCGCTCCAGCAGCACGCAACAGACCGAACTCTCGGCGGCGCTCGCCCACAGACAACAGCAGCGTGTTCACTACTCCCACCAGTGCTTGTAGAAGCGTAAATAGCAGCATCCACTGGATCACGCGTTCAAAGCCACGCAGTAGATCCGCTCTGCTCGAGACAAACTCCACTGGACGAAGGACTGATTTCACCCCGTAGGTCTTCGCTAACTTCTCGACTGAACGGCGCGCTGCGGGTGTGTCTTTTTTGAGAGTCACGAGGCCTGCAATATCTACCGATGCAGGAACTTGGCGACTGACTACTTCACGGTCGAGGACAGCCTCACCGAGCAACAAGGAGCCACTGCTATAGATTCCTTCGACTTTGAGAGTTTCGATTCCTTGGCTCGTAAAGGTCACGGCAACTTGGTCGCCTACCTGAACCCCGAGTTGGGTGGCCGTTTTTTCAGCCAGAGCAACTCCATCCAAGCTGATTTGTGTTGGTACAGGACCGATCCATCCGGGGGAAAGCACGTCAGACAGCGCTTGGCCGTCGATACCCGTGAGCCGAATTGGCACTTGATCGATTGTGACTCGGCCTACCTGCCAGCCACTGACTGCCTCAACATCAGGTAGTTCCGCGACGCGCTCCAACAGGTCGGCAGGAAGGCCTCCTTTCGTAAACGTCCCGGAGTCGATCACTAAGTCGGACTGCACAAGGTCGCCAACGTCGGAGTCAATTGCCGCTGTAAACGATGCCAAGAACACGGCAAGACCCACCACTACACCGGTGGCCAACAACAGTGCCCCAGTCGTGGCTGCCGTTCGTGTTCGGTTGCGAAGTGCATCGCGTGCACCAATACGTCTCAGCGCCTTCGATCGAGTAGGCACTACTCGAATCCCAAGTGCGACTGCAGAGGCGAGCACCGTAGGCACCATCGAGACAAACACCACCGAAACAAAAACGAAAACTGCGACCGTTACAGCAACGCTGTTTGCTGTGTTTGTAATGATCATGAAACCGCCAACGATCGCTGCCCCGGCCACACCGAGCAGAACCGACCGCAACAAGCGGACCAACAGAGATGGAGTTCGAACCGAGTCAGCCTCAACAATTGCCTCGATCGGGGCCACAGAACACGCTCGCCAAGCAGGGAACAACGCCGCAAGCAGCGTTGCGACACACCCGACTACCA
Organism: Actinomycetota bacterium; assembly: GCA_009701845.1. GTDB lineage: Bacteria > Actinomycetota > Acidimicrobiia > Acidimicrobiales > Microtrichaceae > IMCC26207. The sequence goes on along the minus strand of WLJI01000070.1, from coordinate 11,111 downwards.
CGGCCAGCACCAAAGCTGGAACCGATACCAGCGATCCGCCAACAGGAATTGCGGTTCCTAGTGAGCCCAGAACTGCTTCGATCAATCTTGCGAGCACAAGCCCAACCGGAGCACCAATGAGCGACCCGATCATGGCAAGGACAGCGGCTTCAAGAAGTGCAACCTGCATCAGTTGATGTCGCTTTGCACCAAACAGACGGAAAGTGGCAAAGCTTTGTCGGCGATAGGAATAGAGAAGAGTCAACGAGTTCGCCACGGTGGCCATGCCCACCAACAGTGCGAGCGCTGCGAACCCAATAATCAGTCCGCGAATCAGAGCGAAACTGCGGGTCAAGCTTTCCTGGCGATGCACTGCACCGGTTGGGCCGTCAACGATGATGGCGCCCGCAGGAAGCCCCGCTGCGATTCTGGCTTCAACAATGCTCGGATCGGCGTCACTCGTCAGGCGAATGGCTACCCGATTGTCGTTATCTGGAAGGTCAAACAAGATTCGAGCCTGCTCGGTTGAGAACAGCGCCAAGCTCGACCCGTCGGGCAAGTTGCCTTTATCAGTGGTAATGATCCCAACGATTTCGTAGGGGGCGATCTTCGTTTTTCCGGCCACCACGATCTGATCGCCAACTCTGACCCCCGCTTTTCCTGCAGAGCGCTTGTCGATCACCACCTCATTTGGCGCGACAGGAGGGCTACCTTGGCCAACAAATTCATAAGGAGTCAGCTGTGGGTCCGACGGCCAGTTCGAGCCCAAGGGTTGTTCCGAAAGGCCAGGTGCCACAATCGGATCGCCGCTAGCGGTCAGCAAGACAGTTGCCTCTTCGATCCTTGGAGAGACTGCCGCAATGCCCTCTTGCCCCTCAAGAGAACCGGCGATGTAGCTAGGAATCAGTCTTCGGGTTTGCTCAAGCGCAGATTCATAAGCGACATCTCCTTCAATAATGAAGTCGGCAGGTTCAGCCCCCGCAGCGGCCAAATCGGCGAGACCTTCAGAGACGCGATCAAGCAGCGTGAGTGCGCCTGCTAGGTATCCAACACTGAGCGCAATCGCCACAGTGGCAAGCACCAAACGGCGGCGCTGTCGCAGCACGGCGACAGACATCCGCCAGGTCCCGATTCCGGGCCGCTTACCGGAAACGAACGACATCCTTCGAACCCTACTCCTGCAGTTGCCGCAAGCCGGTGAGGCTGCCCATCAGGCGCTTCATGTTGTTGCCAACTCAAGCACTTGTTCCATGTCTTCTGAACACAACACTCCGAGCATCGTGGTTCCGTCGGTCACAACAGCTCGCCAAGACTGCCCCGAGCCCAGTCGGCTCAGTACCTCGGCAACTGATTCGCTGGGATGCACCCGTGGCAAACTCCAGAGAGGCTCGACAAAAGACTCAATGGGAACCACTGATCGCTGCGCTGGAGGCACACGAAGCACCACATCAGGCATGACTAGACAAGCCACATGCCCGAACGAATCCACAACAGGGACAAGCGGGGTCCCGGGGTGCGTCTTGAGCGTTCGCTCAAGCTCAGTGATGGTTGCTGTGCAGGCAAGCGGATTGGGCAGCTTTCGCCCAAGGCCTCCGACTGCTCTGTCTAGAAGTTCGGGCTGTGCCGCTGATGCTTTCCATTCTGATCGAGCAGCAATCAGAAGGAACAAGGCAAGAATGAGGATCCAGACTCCGGACCACACTGACCACCAAGCAATACAAGCCAGCGAGAACACGACAAGCGCCGCAGCAAGAATCTGCCCAATCAACGAGGCCAGTCGCGTTGCTGGGATTTTGCGCTGCGAACGCCGCCACAGGATGGCGCGCAGCATGCGGCCGCCGTCTAGTGGGAACGCTGGCAACAAGTTGCTGACCGCTAGCACCACGTTGATTGCGCTGAGCCATATCAGCAAACTCAGCAGCACTCGCGACCCGTCGAACTGATTGACCAGCCAAAACCCGCCGGCAAAGATCGCTGCCATGACAAAGCTCATCGCAGGCCCGGCCGCCGCAATACGGAATTCCGCTCCGGGATTGTCTGCGTCACCTTCGAGTTTTGCGACCCCGCCAAAGAGCCAGAGTGTGATCTCTACGACTTTCACGTCGTTGCGGTCTGCAATGTAGCTATGGCCGAGTTCGTGGCCGACTAACGACACGAGGAAACCAATCACTCCGACCACCCCAGCAAACCAGTAGGCGCTAGATGGGTGATCAGGAGCCGCCGTTGGAAGCGAGATAGTGGCCAGACTAAAGGCCAACAACACACAGACAATCAGGACTCCCCAATTGAGCCCAATGGGAACCCCGAGCAATTTTCCGATGCGAATATGGGTCTTCATGGCCTTAGAGAGCGTACTGCCCGAGGGCCGCAACTCCCCCGCGTTGTTTCATATAGCTGAGAGCAAGCTTTTGCTTCAAACCCTTCGCCTGTATTCAATACAGAAGTGACCGACCACCTTGCAAGCGAACCTGAGTTGCTGAATCTGGTCCTACGCCGTGCCGACTTGATGCAGGCGGCCCAGTCCGGTTCTGTCGAGGCGAGCACCGATTCCGAGAATGCGGATGAACTTTTACAACTCACGAAAACGCTGAAGGCTCGCCTGAAGAGCGCTCCCATGGCAGTTCGCAGGCTCACACTTGACGAGCCCGGCGATCTGCTAGAGCGCTTGGCGACTGCCGAGCCTGTTCACCCATTTGCCACTACAAGTCCCGAGGGTCATCAAGCAGACCTCGCGGATCGCTTCGCTGCGGACCGACGCTGTTTTGTTCTGGAGCATCCACTCCTGGTGGGTCACCCACTGAACGTGGTTTGGGTAGCGCTCCTTGACTGCGCGCCTACTTCAATCTCGCAGATCCTCGATCCAGCAAGAGAGGTGCTCGACCCTGCGAGAGCAACCACGGCAGTTTTTTATTCGATTTGGAATGTCGAACCCGGCCTCAGCGGGATTCCGGGTGGAGCATCGCTACTGACCGGAGTACTCGATGTGCTCAGCGCAGAATTCGCAGGCCTGACGCAGATGTTGACGCTCTCGCCGATTCCCGGTTTTCGGCAGTGGCGCTCTCTTGAACAGACCACAAACGACACCCCCGAAGAACTACTCCGAGACTGCGCTCGCTACTTATGTGAATTGAATGACCGTGGTCGCCCGATCGACCCGGTAGCGCGATTCCACCTTGGCAACGGTGCCCGCCTCATCCGGATCAATCTCGAAGCCGACCTTTCCGCTCAGCGAAGCGAGCAGTCGTTTTCCATGATGGCCAATTACTCGTATGAACCAGAGGATCGCCCCGCAAATCAGGCTGCGCTTCGAAGAGGAGAAGTCTCGGTGAGCGAACAGGTTCGCCAACTCCTTGCGGTTTCAGATGCCTAGTCCGCAGCGTTAGCTCGTAGCGGTTTTCTTCCCGATCATGGCTGAACACCGGCAGATCTGCCGCAGGTAGGCGCCACAGCAGTGTAAAATCCTCATCTTGTGACTGCTCCAGGAATTGCCACACCAGGAGCAGTTACCTTGCCCAGCAACAAGTTTCTGCGAGCAACCCAGTGGGCAACGCCACCTGCGACGATCGCACTGACCGCTATCTGGATTCTCTGGGGAGCGAACCAGCCGGGGGCTACCAGCCTCATTATTTTGCTTGCAGCCTTTGCCGCCTACGCTTCCATGTTGGCGAGTTCACGAACCGGTAGCGCAGTGCCGGTCAATGCTGCACTTGCAATAAGCGCCGCTGCGCTCGTGATTGTTGCGATCGCACCGATCCATCACTCCAGAGACCTCTACCTGTACAACTCCTACGGTCGCCTAGTTTCTCAGCACCATCTGAACCCCTTCTTCAACCCTCCCAACTCGGCACCCGCAGACCCAACGTTGGGTTTTGTGGCCTCAAGGTGGCACGAACAAAGCTCTATGTATGGCCCCGCCTTTGTTGGAGTGGCCGGAGTCATCTCGAGTCTTGCGGGAACCTCTGAGCTTGCTATCCGCCTACTCTGGCAAACCCTCATGGCCTCTGCCGCTTTTGCAGCGGTACTGCTCATTGCTCGGCGTACGAAAAGTAGCTTGGCGGTGCTGGCGCTTGGATGCTCACCAGTCATCCTGGCGACAGTGAACGATGCCCACAATGACATGCTCATTGGCTTGGCGTTACTAGCCGTTGTGCTCCTTGTCGAGGATGACCGACTCGGCTTGGCAAGCGCAGTCGCTGCTCTAGCGATAGCGGTCAAGTTGCCGGTCGCCCTTCCGATTTTGGCAATTACTGCGTGGGTGTTTTGGCGACGCGGAGTTCGGCCCGCGGTCAAATTTGCAGCGCCGGTCGCGGCGGCGGTGACTGTTGCCTACCTGATCGTCGGAGGCCTCGGATCTCTTCGGCCTATCCGACAGAGCGCTGGCGATGACAGCCGGTTTTCTGTCTGGAAATCCCTGCGCACCCGCCAGATTCAGTCCCTACTGGATCTGGGATCAACTCGAGATGCAGCAATCGATGCCGTAGCTCAAAGCATTTCGCGATATTCGTTGATACTGCTCACGCTCTGCCTCTTGGTGGTGCTCTGGCGCTTCCGTCGCGCACGTCACCCAGGCGAGGCCGGCACCGCTGTTGGGCTACTGCTCTGTGTCTCGGCTGCGTACGTCATGCCTTGGTATGGCGCCATGCTGCTACCCGTTGCCATGCTTGCTTGGAGTTCCCGCTCGACACTTCTGCTGCAACTCCAAGCGGCCTTCTTGCTCCTTGCCTATGCAAATGGTGCTGGCCGGGAGCCCTTCAGCGCTTTCGGCCAGTTACTTGAGCAACGTGCCACGTGGATCAACCTTGCGATGCTCATTCTTCTGCTGCTCTGGGCTCGCCCATCGGAGGAAGCCGACCTACCCGTCACCCAGAAAAGCCATAAGTTCTGGCCTAGCAACTCGCTTAGGTACTCCCCCGAGGAACTCAGCCGATGACCGATACGAAGAAACCAAACCGGCAACAGGGTGATGTCTCTGTCCATCTTCAGCCCGAGCAGGTTCGAGCGGCCCTTTGTGCAGAAGTGGCCGCCGGGCTGAGCGCGTCCCCCAAAGAACTTTCTCCTAAGTGGCTCTATGACGACCTTGGATGCGAACTCTTCGATCAGATCACACAACTAGACGAGTACTACCCAACCCGCGCGGAGCGCTCAATCCTTGACTCACACGCCACAGAGATCCAGCGGTTAAGCGCTGCCAACACGCTCATTGAGTTGGGCTCTGGAACCTCTGAGAAGACTCGCCTGCTGCTGACTGCCTTTCGAGATGCTCAATGCCTGAACCGCTTCGTGGCCTTTGATGTTGCAGAAGAGACACTTCGTGATGCCGTAGCCAAGATCCAAGCTGACTACCCAGAGGCAGAGGTGACAGGAATTGTTGGGGACTTCACCCAAGATCTTTCGGTCTTGCCGACGGCGGGCACCCGGATGGTTGCCTTTCTTGGTGGAACGATCGGCAATTTTCATGCTCCGCAACGCCAGTCGTTTCTCGCATCGCTGGCTCAGATTCTGAAGCCCGGAGATTCGCTACTACTTGGGACCGACCTCATCAAAGACCGCTCGCGCTTGATTGCTGCCTATGACGACAGCGCTGGCGTTACTGCAGCATTCAACAAGAATCTTCTGTCAGTTCTGAATACGGAACTGCACGCAGAATTCGATTTGGATTCCTTTACGCATGTGGCCTTGTTTAATGAGGCTGACTCGTGCATCGAGATGCGGCTTCGGTCGACTTGTGATCAACAAGTTGTAATTCGTGACCTCAACCTGAAGGTCGATTTTGCTGCAGGCGAGGATCTTCTCAGCGAGATCAGTACCAAGTTCACCTTGCAACAAGTTGAGGAGGAGTTCAGCGTTGCGGGGTTTAGGACTCTGCATTGTTGGACTGATCCTGAACAGGACTTTGCCCTCTGGCTGGCCCTACGTTGAGCGTCTCAGACTCGGGTGCCACCCCTTGCGAGCTCTCGGTTGCAGATCTTCAACAGGTCCGCGACCTGACCGAGAAGCTCGCGAGTCCCCTCAGCCCAGAGGACCAGACTGTGCAGTCAATGCCTGACGCCTCGCCCACCAAATGGCACCGAGCTCACACAACTTGGTTCTTCGAGACCTTCTTGTTAGAGCCGCACCTCAGCGACTATCGGCTCTACAACGTAGAGTTCCCCTATCTCTTCAACTCCTACTACGAGGCAGTTGGCTCGCGTCACCCTCGACATGAGCGCGGCCTGATCTCGCGGCCCGGCACCGCCGAGATTGCTCACTATCGCGGCCATGTAGACGAAGCGCTGCAGCGCCTTACAGAGTCGGAACTGTCTCTTGAACTTTCTGACCTACTGATACTCGGGATGCACCACGAGCAACAGCACCAAGAGTTGCTGTGCATGGACGCTCTTCACATGCTTTCTCGTCACCCGTTCCGGCCCGCATATTGCGATCACGCCGAAGACACTCGCAAGGATGAGCCTCGCCCGCAGCGATGGCTGCAACACGAAGGTGGCCTTGCAACCATCGGCCAACGACACTCTGCTCCGACCGCACAGAAGCAGTTCTGCTTTGACAATGAAACCCCCCAGCATCAGGTGCATCTAGAACCGTTTCAGATTTCTGACCGTCTCATCACCTGCTCAGAGTGGCTCGAATTTATCGATGACGGCGGGTACCAGCGCTCCGATCTCTGGATGTCCGAAGGCTGGGCAGCGCTTGCAAAATCCGAGCAATCGGCGCCGAGGTACTGGAACCGAGTTGATGCCAGATGGAAAGTCTTTGGACTAGCTGGCGAGCGTGCACTGAACCTTGAGCAGCCAGTGACCAATGTCAGTTGGTTTGAAGCCGATGCCTTTGCCCGCTGGAGCGATGCCCGTTTGCCGACCGAAGCCGAATGGGAGCTGGCCGCTGGCTCGCCGCCGCCAGGCGCACATCTCAACCTAGACGTGCTCGCTCCTCGCTCTGCTGCCACTTCACCTGATTCGCAGCAATGGTTCGGAGAGGTCTGGCAATGGACCGAATCTTCGTATCGACCGTACCCCGGCTACCGGCCCCCACGCGGAGCAATCGGCGAGTACAACGGCAAGTTCATGATGAACCAACAAGTTCTGCGCGGCAGCAGCTACGCCACGCCAGCCGGCCACGCTCGCAAGACCTATCGCAACTTCTTTGCCCCTAGCTCGAACTGGATGTTTTCTGGGCTTCGCCTAGCCCGAGACATCTGAAATCTCTCCCAAGAGCAGACCATCTGCTCTGCATTCTGATCAAGGTTCTAGTGTGTGGCCATGAGCAATGAGCAGCCCACTACCAACAACAACTCCAAGATGATTCCACCCATCGGGGGCGCAGTGCGCCGAGAAGTTGGTGGAGTCTCGGAGGACATCTTCTCTGCCGGCGATGCGCACATCAAGCGTGTGGTGTATCCGAGTGGCTACAAGTGGTCGACCAACCTCAAACCCATTGTCGGAACTGACCTCTGCATGCACGCTCACGTAGGGTTTTTGGCAGAGGGTCACATGCGCATCGAGTACCCCGACGGATGCTGCATCGACTTGGTCGCTCCGCAGGCCGTGATCATTCATCCCGGCCATGATGCAACCGTGATCGGCGATGAGACAGCGGTTTTGATTCAGTTCGACTTCGACAAAGAAACCGTGTCTCGGCTCAATCTGCCGCTTGAGCACGAACACGCCAAGTAAGCGCCCTAGCTCTGCGGTTTCACTCCCGTGTTACTTCTTGACGCCGACCCATGAGCGTTTGGAACCTGCAACTAGTACTCGTTGATAGAGCGGAGCCGGCAGGCGGGACACGAGATCGAACACCTTGGCGTCTGGCCCAACAAGTACTCGTCGGCGGTTTCGTTCCACTGCTTTGAGAATCTGCCTGGCGGCTTTCTCTGGCGTGGTAAGAGTCAGGCGGTCGAAGTTATCTGCCAGTTCCTGAGCTGTCCCACTGATCGAGAGTACAGAACCATCGGTGCGCGCATTGCGCGCAATATTTGTTCTAATTCCACCTGGATGGACGGTGGTACACGAGACACCTGACTGCTCAATCTCGAGCTCCATCCGAAGCGCATCGGTAAACCCGCGAACACCAAATTTGGCAGCGTTATAGGCCGACTGTGTGGGAATGCTGACTAGCCCAAACACGCTCGAGATGTTCACCACATGGCCTGCGCCAGACTCTTTGAGGTAGGGCAAGAATGCTTTGGTTCCGTACACAACGCCCCAGAAGTTGATGTTCATCAACCATTCGAAGTCTTCATATGACATCGCTGCCACAGTGGCACTGAGCGCTACACCGGCGTTGTTCATAATCATGTTGACTCGGCCGTGCTCTTCTTCCACCTGAGCGGCCCAAGCCTCAACGGCCTCGCGATCGGAGACATCAAGAACTGATGCGGTCACTTTGGTCGCAGCTTTGCTGTTCATGGCAGATTCGCAGAGCAATACCGTCTCGGCAAGACCATCAGTGTCGATGTCAGCCAAAGCAAGGTTGGCTCCGCGTTGTGTCAGTTCTTGAGCAAGTGCACGCCCGATTCCGGAGCCTGCGCCAGTGACCGCAACGACACTTCCCAAGAATTTGATGCTCATTGTTCTGATCCAATCTGCAATGCTTCTGCTTGGGTTCTGTCGCCAAAGGCCGTGGACCCAGAAAACCTCATGGCACCGTCATCGAGTTTGCTGAACTTGAGTGACGGATAGTCCCGCAGGTAGCTCTGATACACCTTCCAGGGAAAGCGTGAACCCTGCTTGGGTAGCAGAGCCGAGGAGCGCTGCACGTAGCCCGAGGTCAGGTCGAGCAGCGGTTCGGGGGACATCGCACCATCGGCGTTCTTCGGTGTGCACTGCGAGTACCCGTCGGAATGCATTCGGTTGAGAAGCCGGCAGATGTACGCGCAGGTCAATTCACATTTCAGTGTCCACGACGCGTTCGTGTAGCCGATCGCGATTCCCAAGTTCGGCACGCCTTCAAGCATCATGCCCTTGTAGGTGAGCTTGCTGGCAACATCGACTTGCTCGCCATCAACCGAGAGTTCAATACCTCCGATAAACAGCAGTTCTAGGCCAGTTGCCGAAACGATGATGTCAGCAGGCAGTTCGATTCCGGAATTGAGCCGCAGTCCATGCTCGGTGAAGGTGTCGATTGTGTCAGTTACTACCTCGGCCGAGCCTGCTCGCATTGCCTTAAACAAGTCACCATTCGGAACCACGCACACGCGCTGGTCCCACGGGTTGTAGCTCGGGGTGAAGTTGGTGTCTACGTCGTATCCCTCGGGCAGACGCTTGGTTACCTCTTTCAGCAGGGTCCGCTTCACAAACTCCGGCCGACGTTTGCTGAGTGTGTAAAACGCCTGTGTCTGCAGCGCCAGCATCCAGCGGATGGCTGGCCCAGAGACTCGTTTCGGAAGGTATTTTCGCAAAGAATTTGCTATGGGGTTCTTGGCGGGAAGCGTTGCAATGTAGGTAGGCGAACGCTGCAGCATGGTGACGTGTTTGGCTGTACGCGCCAGCGAGGGAACCAGCGTGATCGCTGTTGCTCCGCTTCCGATCACCACAACCTGCTTATCTGCGTAGTCCAAGTCCTCGGGCCAGTGCTGCGGGTGCACAAGTTGGCCTTGGAACTCATCTAACCCTGCGAACTCTGGCTGATACCCGTGGTCGTATCGGTAGTAGCCGGTGCAGGAGTACAAGAAGCCTGCGGTGATCTCAAAGCGCTCGCCGCTGCTCGTGTGCTCTGCCGTGATTCGCCAGACTTGCTCTGTTGATGACCAGTCAGCCGAGACGATGCGGTGCCCAAACCTGATGTGCTGATCGATGCCTTCTTCGGCAGCGGTGTCTTTGATGTATTGAAGGATTGAGTCGCCATCGGCAATCGACTTTTCGCCTTGCCATGGCCGAAACGAGAATCCAAGCGTGAACATGTCTGAATCGGATCGAATGCCTGGGTAGCGGAACAGGTCCCACGTGCCACCAACTGAGTCGCGTGATTCAAACAGGGCGTAGCTCGCCCATGGGCACTCTGTCTGCACAAAATGCGCTGCACTGATTCCCGACAGGCCAGCACCAACGATCAAGACATCAAGATGTTCCATGTGGTTTCAAGCCTTTGCTGATGAAAACGGCGAGTTTTCTCGTTCAGGAAATCAATCTATAACGATTGCTCGTGAGCCTGCTAGCGACCTCTGAGCAACGCCCGCGCCAAGACACCTTCATGGCAATTCCAGGGTCTGAAATTGCGAACGGCCAGCGCTAGCCCAGAACCAACCCGTGCTGCGGAGGCAACTCCCCTCGGCCGATTGCATCTGCACGCTGATGTAACAGCTCTGCGGTGGCATCCAAATCTCGAGCGATGATGAACCTGCGCTTGCGCACACCCTCGACCACAAATTCAGCCAACTCGTCCAGGTCGGCCACTGCAGGGTCCTTGCCCGTTGCTTTCGCCACACGGGCCACGAGTTCATCAAAGCTCATGCTTCCTCGCCCAGTGCCAGCGCCCTGACGCTGCAGATGCTCGGGACGGTTTCTAGCAGCCGAGTACAGCCCTGTGTCGAGCAGCCCACCTGATGGATAAAACACCGAGGCTCGTAGAGCCGTCTTGTTGTTGATCAGGTTGTGATCCAGCGACTCGGCAAAGCAGGTCAACGCGGCCTTTGAGGCTGCATAGATAGATGCCGTTGGCACGGGGGCAACACCACCATCTTTGGATGAGGTCACAATGATCTGCCCGGGCTGTGTCGACTCAATCATGCGCGGAATAAATACCGAACTGCAGATACCGGTGCCAAACACGTTGACACCGAAGCACCAGCGCCAGTCGTTTGGCTCTTGCTCCCAGGGCAGTCCCCCACCACCCGAGGTCACCCCGGCATTCAGGAACAACAAGTTGCACCGACCAAACTGCTCAAAGACTTGGTCGGCTAAGGCAGCTACCGAGGCCTCATCGGTCACGTCGGTTCGGATGCCAGTTACTGCCCCCAAGGGAGACAGTTCGGCAACCGTGGCAGATAGAACAGCCTGTTCGATATCGGCGATGACCACGGTTGCATTCGCACCGAGCAGCGCTTTGACAATGGCCTTACCAATGCCGTTTGCACCACCAGTAACCACTGCGACTGCGCCATCAATCTGAAGTTCTTCAAGGTGAGTCGTCATGATCAG
>WLJI01000007.1 GCA_009701845.1 Actinomycetota bacterium | reverse complement strand
TCGCAGCGTTCGCTGGACCCTCTCCGCTAAGTACGGCCTCGGCCACCCTGCGAATCTGGCTCAAGCCAGAGTCCTCACCGACCGGGCGCGCACCCGACTTACAGAACTTGATGCCGTTGTACTGAGCCGGATTATGCGAGGCAGTAAACATCGCACCCGGCGCATCGAGGCTTCCAGCGGCGAAGTACAACAAGTCCGTCGACCCCAAACCAAGATCAACAACATCTAGACCCTGGCTTTGCACACCGAGAGCAAATTGGGCCACGAGTTCAACCCCAGACGGCCTCATGTCTCGCGCAACTAAGACTTTGCTAGGCCGATCCGTTGAATCGGAATCGCCAAGCACAAACTGTGCAAACCCCACACCGACCGCATACGCAATCTTGGAGTCGAATTGTTCTGGAACTAGTCCACGAACGTCATATGCCTTGAAGATATTTTCGAGAGTGCTCACGGGTACTGAGCGTAGTGGTCAAAACCTTGCCCCTTGAACCGCTATGCCGCCGTTGCAGTAGGGGGAAACTCATTGGGGTCGGCCTCATACTGGCCGAGGCGCCCCCAGCGCCGAATGCGAAACAGGTCTCGCACCAGCCGGAATGCATCCCTCGCTACGTTGACGGTGGAACGCTCGGAGTTCTCGACTTCTACCGGCACCTCGTGCATCGTGAGTCGGTAGCGCTCGACAAGAGCAAATACTTCAACATCGAAAGCAAAGCCATCAATCTTGGCGTGAGAGAAGATCAGTCGCCCGACATCGGCTCGCATAGCTTTCAGGCCACATTGTGTGTCTCGGTAGCGTCCAAGCAGAACCAAGCCAGTCAAGACATTGATAATGCGGCCTCCAACTTCTCGCAGACGTCCGGCCTTCACCACCGTCTGAGTATCAACATGCTGCCTACTGCCGACGACTACATCCCAGCCTTCCTCCACTCCCTCAAGCAGCTGCAGAATCTGCTCGGGTGCGTACGAAAGGTCTGCATCGGTGAAAGCAACCACCCGGCCAGTGGCCGCTAGGACGCCAGCGCGCACTGCAGAACCTTTGCCTGCGTTCACAACCTGTTTGAGAACCAGATCGGCTCCCCCGCGCTCGGCCTCGGCCGCAGTGTCATCGAGCGACCCGTCGTCGACCACCACGATTTGCAGCCCTCCATCATTGTCAACTGATGCAAGGGCCGACCGGATTCGCTGCACCGAAGCTGCAATCCGATCAGCCTCTTTAAATGCAGGGACTACCACTGAAAGTCGCACCTCGCCATCCGAGGGAGCACGCGGGTGAGGTGCTCGCTGGTCATGTCGGACGGTGACAAACATTGCTTCGCGGTAGGTGACGAGACGCACAAGAAATGCCACCGTCAGTGCTGGCAGCTTGATGACTAACAGGGCGCCCCACCACTCGGGGTGCAAGAGCTCGTAGAGCAAGGAGAGCACGAGAACATCGGCTAGCAGTGAGAACGCCGATGCTCGTACATACTCCGCAGGCCTGCGATACCAGCGCCGAGAAGGGTCATCGGGAAAAGAGACAAGACCATGAAGCACCCAAGAGATACCCGTTGCTAGGGCAACTGCTAGTGAGTCTGCAAGCCAAATCGCCAAGCCCACCTGCTCGCGCAGAACTAAGAGGGCCAGGACGTCAACAGCAGTTGCGATGAAACCCACGAGGGCAAAGCGGCGAAGCAGATCCACGTCGGTCGGCCTTAGGTCATCAAGGCTGCGATAAAGCAGGCTGGGCTCGGTGCGGCCATGTGATCAGGGCTCCACCGAAAGGGGCTCGGCATCCGCACCCGGTTCGATATCTGCACGCAAGTCAGCATCAGCATCAGCCGGACTTGAATCCGAATCCGAATCTGAGTCCGGAGCGGGGTCTGTTGAGGTCTTGTCGGCAGAGTCGTCTTCATCGCGAATTCTCCGACGATGATCAAGCACTGCGAGACCAGCTAGAGCGATCAGACCAAAGAAGGTTGCCAAGTAGCCGAGAATGTCGAACTTGCTGTAGCCATACCCCATCGACACGTGCTTCTCAGTAGGAACCACGACCATAAAGTTGGGGCTGACACGGTACGGGCCCTCGGCGCCACTGGCATGCCAGTTCGGGAAGTACGAGATTTTGACCAGCACTGGCTCGCCAACTTTATCTACGTCGAACTCAATTGAATCCTGAGTCGTGACAATGTTGCTCACCTTGATTGGGGGGTTTGGTTGCTTCTGAGACGAGGCTTCTGCAGCAGTTGCTCGTGGCCAGTCCTCGGGTCCGGAGGTTGCGAGCAGGACATCCCACTTTGTTGGGTCATTGAACCAAGTAACTGCAGGCCCGGGCGCCTTTGATCCCTGAACTGCTGCTTCTATCTGAGCCGCGGTCGCAGGGAGTCGCTCTTTGGAGTACACCCACCCGTCGATGTGATCATCAGCATCAGTCACAACCACGGGGTCGTTCTCTAGCGGCACCACAAGTTCGGAGTCAGCTACCTCGAACACTGCCCAATTGGTTGTTTGCGGAGTGCCTGCCGTATCTGAGTAGGTGAAGGTCTCGTTGGCAACCTGCGTAAGGCGAGATTCAGTCTTTGCAGCCGCAATCGCAGCAGGGGTTGTGGCCATGTAGTACTTGACCCCAAGTAGCTGAAGGTGTGAAACGCCCTCACTAATGTTGAAGCTGTTGTACGGGAGTTCTCGTTGAGCCCGCGAGGGTGCGGTAGACAGCTCGGATTGAGTCAGGAAGTGAAATGGCGTGGTCGAAGAAGCCTCGAAGTACAGCCCCTCCATCGATCCTACGCAGCCATCTGTGTAATAGGGCAACAGCATCAGTGCCATGGTCGTACCGTGCCGATTTAGCCCGCTGTCGTACTCCCAAAATGCCCGGCCGCAACCGTTCTCGGCGGAGACGTCCTCCATCATGTTCATGATCCCGATGAACTCTGGATATGCATCTTTACCTTCGAGCCCGGCATAGTTCCATCTGGCCCAGTCATTGACTATTGCCGTTTGAAAATTGATTCCACCCCAGCGATAGACCGTAGAGGTAGGCCGGCCCGGATCTGCAACGAGCGCTCCCCCGGGCAGTACGCGGAAGGCTCCGAGCAAGCCGACTAGGAAGATAAATACAACAACAAAAGTTCCAACAACTGCGACCATCATCGGCTCTTCTCGTCGATGAGTCATGTCTTGAACAGCAAGAGAGATCGACCTGATGATCAGAGCCAATGCAAGACCGGCTAAGAGGTAGAACGCCAAGTAGTAGAAAGGCAATAGTCGGGCATTCCAGAGCCGATACTGAGGGAAGTACCGGAAAGTCCAAGCGACTACCAAGATGGTGAGACCTAGGAACCACCCGAAGCGAACTCGTTGAATGAGTGAGAGCAACAAGCCAAGTCCGGCTAGGGCAAACACCAGATTCCGATAGGGCATACCGCCCGAGTCAAGCTCGGGAATGGCAAGGAGGTAATCGGAGTACTTGGTGTACTTCTCCCAGCCCATGTCGTTCATGTAGGCGCTGTTTCCTAAGAAGGGCAACGACCAGAAGCCAGTCAAGAGCCCACCCACGGGGCCTACTAGCAGAATCCACTTGCCGAGGCGTGTGTCAATGCCTACAAAGAACGCAATTGCTAGCGCTAGCAGAACCAGCACCAGGACCCACCATGTGGACCACATCGCAACCATGACCCCGCCAAGGACGACCGCAACCGCTGCAGGGATCCATGCCAGACGCTGCTTCAGCCAGGGAAGAAAACGCGGCTCGAACCCAGTAAACAGCGCAATCGCGGCAAACGTTGCGAGTCCGGGGAACCACCATTGTGAGGGGAACCAGACCGAGGCGCCAGGCAAGTCCCTCAGTTGATTCAGCACGGGAAGATTCGAGTCAGAGATCAGGGTGAACAGCGTGAGGACAACCAGCACCCCAGCGACCCAACGCCCCACTTTCGTTGCATCCCACCATGGCGTGCGGTCTTCTCTGCGCAAGAACAACAAGATGAGGATGGTTGCAATGCCAGCGAAGATCGCTGGAATCAAGTGACACAGGATGGTGAGCGCCAGCAGCGTTGCGCCGAGCGCCCGATCGCGTCCCGTGCGCACGCCTTTGAAGATGACAGCCAGATACAGAACGGCAAGCGTCAGGGAGACAGAAAATGCGAATTCGCCGGCCAAGGTGGAGGCGCCGTTTCCGCCGAGGATGGTGAATCCCTTGTCGTAGATAAACCCCAAAGACGCCATGGCAATAAGCGGCGGGCCGGGGAAGGCGACGCGAGCGGCCTTGGCTAGGCAGTACGCAGCAATGGGCAAGGTCACCATGCCAGAGACGGTGACCAGCTTGAAGGCAATGTTGTAGGGAATCGGTACGAGCAAGACCGCTATGAACACCGTTGCGATCCACATAGCCGTTCGCATCCATGCCTCGGGAAGGCGTGGCTTGAGTTTCCATACGCCGAACCCCAGCAGTGCTAGGAGAAGTGGGCTGAGCCAAATGGGCGGGCCGTAGGAGAGCCAGAGCACAAACAGCGATGGAACCACCATGTAGAACACATAGGCAGGGAATCCGGCATACCAGTCTTGAGTCCAGCCAGACAAACGGAACTGTGGCAAAAGGTGATCGGCTAGGAAGCGTGGTCCCCAAACATGGGCACCCATATCGCCGCCGGTGGCAGTTGTGTTCTGCAGAATCAGACGCGGATCAAGCGATATGAACACGATGGCGCAGCATGTGGCAACGATGCCCCAGGACACCCATTTAGCAAGGTTTGCTCCCGAGTTCTCTGGATCATCTAGAGCAATCATGCGATCAGTCTCGGCCGGAGCTCGCCCAGTGGCGGAGACCTGCTCACCGCTGAGAGCAGCTTCATCGGTGAGGACATCAGAGAACGACTCTTCTTGAGATCCATCAAGGGAAGCAGAGTCTGCGCTTAGCTGTCCACCGCCCGGTTCTGACCCGGTTGCGGGCATCTCATCCATAACTCATCCTGACACGAAATTGGCCTCAACCCGTGACAGGTGGCACGCGATTTTCACAGGTTACTGAGACAGCAGAGGCAGTCACTACTTGCGACTCAGGATGATGTGACCCAAGCGAGCGGGGGCTGCGAGAGAAAGATGAGCGCCTAGGCAGTCAGGGTCCGGCGGTACCGAGTTGGGGCCTCGCTGATGTCGTGAAGCAATCCATCGAGTTCTACTGCTTCGCCATCTCGACGCCAGCTACGGACATCGCAGATTGAGCAGGAACGCATGAAAAGCTTGGCGCCGTCAATGGTCAACGCAATTTCAACTTGTTCGTGGTGGCATTCGGTCTTCGTCATAAAGGGACTCCCAGCAGGTCTGTTTTTTTCGTCAAACCGGAGCGAAGAACGCGGTGTGTGTTGTGCCACCGCGTGCGTTAGTTCCGGACACTTCACCATTCGGCGCAAGACCCGAACAGTTGAGGAGTTTCGAAAAACTTTAGGTGCCCATATTCATGAAAAGGGCCACAACGGTGGTCATATTGAAGCCAATATGCAGCCAGATTGATGGCCCCAAACGACCAGTCACTGCCGCCAAGGTTCCGGCGAGCAGGCCAACGAGCAGCAATCCAGGAAACTGAAGTGCTTGCAGGTGCATTCCTGCAAAAACGATTGAGCTCACAAGAACTGCCGCCCAGATCGGCATTCGGCGCTTCTCGAGCGATCGAAGTAGAAGGCCTCGGTAGAACAGTTCCTCAACCACTGGGGCCAAGATTCCCACCAACAATGCAAACAGCACCCAGCTGAAGTTGCCATCAGTGCGTTCCGCAAGCTGTTCCGCAGGCTTGGAGAGTTCTGTGTTGTCAGTACCAGTAAGAAAGAAGATCGGGGCGTAGATCAGTGGCAGCAGAAGAAGTTGGCAGAAAACGCCGGCTGCTAGGCCAAGTGGAGCGTCGAATGCTCGCATGCGCAGCCCAAAGTCGCTCGTGACCCCGCGGCCCTTCGATCCGGCAAACGCTACGGCGCCCAAATAGCCCGCCCATAAGGGTATTTGCAGCAATGCAAGACCCCAGATGGGCGTGTCAGCGGAAGATTTCCAACCAGCAGCGGCCAACACGAGGCTGCCCAAAACTGCCGAGAGGATCAGGCTTGCGAATATGCCAATGGCTACGTCGCCGAGGCCCCAGCGCAGATCCTCATCACCTTGGGGTAGGCCACTCTCTGCGAACTCGATCACAACATCCTTCGAGCAGTTTGCTGCATAGTGGCGGAGGATAGCTGACTTAGGCGCCGATCAAATCAAGTTGGTCAGGGCCTCGATACTCCGGATACCCACGCGACTGAGACTCTGCCGCAAGCTGTTCGGTTGCCACCTCAGTTACAAAGGCGTTGCGCAACTCCCAGCCCCGCGGCACACGCACGTTGTCAGCATGTTGCGCACAGAGGTCGTGGACCATGGGGTGTGCCTCAGGCCGAAGCGGCTCTAGCCAAACCACCCCGTCCGAATAGGCATACGACATGGTCGCAACAGCGGTACGGGAACAAGTTGGTCTGGCGCAGCTCCGGCTCACGAACGCCGAACGTACTTGTGATGGCGTTCAAAACTGCGGATGCTCGGGCAGAAATTTGCAGAATAACTGCCTAAACAGCAGAGCATTCTCAGAGTCTTCGTAATCACGCTAGGGAGAACGCCTCGACTCCTTCTAGGCTGTAGGTATGCCTGCTGAGCAAAATAAAACTTCACCATCCGGGTCTGGCGGTTCCGGGGGTTCAACCGGACGCACGAGCAACCTGCCATCTTGGCTGGTCTGGGTCCTAGTTCTTGTTGTGGGTCTTGTGGTGATTAGTGCGCTGCAACTGAGTTCGAAGAAAACCGAACCAATCCCCTACACGCAGTTCACCCAAGAAATCCAAGATGGAAACGTCAAAAGCGTCACTTGGAACAACGTTGATGCAACCATCACCGGTGAGATGAAGAGTGGTGAGGCATTCACTACAACTGGCCCAACGGATCCGCCCCCTGAGTTGTTGATCCTTATGGATGAAAAAGACGTTGCTGTGGAGTTTGACACTCCTACTGCTGGGTTCCTGATGCAGATCATCCCCCTGATGCTGCCAATCCTGTTGATTATTGGCTTCTTTGTTTGGATGCAACGTCGTGCGCAGGGACAGATGGGCGGCATTATGTCCATCGGTCGCAGTCGCGCAAAGACCTACTCCACGGAACGTCCAGCCACGCTCTTTGCCGATGTAGCTGGCTACGAGGGCGTGAAGCGAGAGATTCGAGAAGTGGTCGACTTCTTGCAGGAACCTGAGCGCTTCTTAGAAATTGGTGCCCGGATCCCCAAGGGTGTGCTGCTAGTGGGTCCCCCCGGAACCGGCAAGACGCTCATTGCTCGAGCAGTAGCTGGTGAGGCCGGAGTGCCTTTCCTGTCTGTGTCTGGCTCGGACTTCATGGAGATGTTTGTCGGTGTTGGAGCATCTCGCGTTCGCGACCTCTTTGAGTCTGCACGTAAGCACGGACGGGCGATCATCTTTATTGATGAGATCGACTCGGTGGGGCGCAAGCGTGGAGCTGGCATGGGCGGCGGCCACGACGAGCGTGAGCAAACCCTCAATCAGATGCTCTCAGAGATGGACGGATTCGAGGGCACCGACGGAGTAGTCATGATCGCCGCCACCAACCGTCCTGACATTTTAGATTCAGCTCTCCTGCGGCCCGGCCGCTTCGATCGACAAGTTGTCGTGCCACTTCCGGAACTCGACGACCGTCGGGCCATTCTTGAGGTCCACGTGAAACACAAGAAGCTCAGCGACTCAGTTGACTTAGCGCTCGTAGCCCGAGGAACTCCTGGAATGTCGGGTGCAGATTTGGCCAACTTGGTCAACGAGTCGGCACTGACTGCAGTTCGACGTGGAGCAAAAATCGTTGAGATGCACGACTTTGAAGACGCTCGAGATCGCGTACTCATGGGTCAGCGGCGCGAGTCGATGGTGTTGTCCGACAGTGAGAAGGAAATCACTGCCTATCACGAGGCTGGTCACGCACTCTGTGCGGCACTCCTTCCGAACGCCGATCCTGTGCACAAGGTTACGATCCTTCCCCGCGGCATGGCCCTCGGAGTCACCCAGCAGCTTCCCGAAGAAGAACGTCATTCCTACTCACGCGAATACCTTGAGGAATCAATCGTGGTTGCCATGGGTGGCCGAGTGGCAGAGAAATTGGTTTTCAATCATCGCTCAACGGGAGCAAGCAACGACTTGCAGGTGTCTACCGAGCGAGCTCGCCGCATGGTGACCGAGTTCGGTATGAGTGACCGTGTTGGGCCTCGAGCATGGGGAGGCTCTTCCCCTGTGTTTCTTGGCGAGGACTTCGGCCAACAACGCGAGTTCTCTGAAGATACGTCGCGTCTTATTGATGATGAGGTCGAACGGATGCTTCGTGAGGGCGAGGAGCGTTGCACCGATTTGATGACCGAGCATCGCCACGCCCTTGATCTCATCGCCCGCGGGTTGCTAGAGCAAGAAACGATCTCGGGCCATGAGGTCAACCGCTTGATTACCTTGGCACTGAACGGTGAGTCCGCTCCGGCCACAACTTCGCCTGCACCAGCAGCACCTGTGGCGACCGTTGGTGCCTCGGCCACTCCCCCGCCGATTCCGGCGCACCTCAGCACCGAGCAACATCAAAATCCTGCTGATGGAGCGATTCCCGCAGCAGCACCTCCAGCAACGCCGCCGGCGCCACAGCCCGCTCCTCCTGCTGGGTTTCATAACCCGGGCACCGTTGGGCCAGAAACCGCGTAGCTAGTGGTCAACACCTCTAGCGATCAGCACCTCTAGATGTTCACAGCTAATGCTCAACACCGCTAGCGATCAGCACCGCTAGCGGTTCACAGCTAATGCTCAACACCGCTAGCGATCAGCACCGCTAGCGGTTCACAGCTAATGCTCAGTACAGCCCGGCGGAACGCTTCCCGGGCTACGGAGTTCTGCTACTGCAGCCCACAGGTGAGTTGCAGAGACCGGCCCGAGAAACGACGACTGCACTACCCCGTCGGCGCCAGCGAGAACGACGATGGGCACTGCAGTAATGGCGTACTGCTCATGGAGCTGCGCTGATTCATGCGCCTCGACCTGCTGAACAGCCACCTCCTCAGACTCGAGCACGGTGGCTTTTGCCCACACATCGGCGCAGGTGTCACACGAGGTTGAGGTAAAGACCACGACCAACCAGGGTCGTTCTGGGAAGTCAAAATCTGAACGATCTAGGTGAGTAGGTGCACGGTGCTCAGTAATCGCCTCTGTAGGCGAGGCTTGTTTCTTGCGTTGCAAGAGCAGCGCAACCCCTATGACAAAGGCTGCAAGAAGTACAGCTGGCAACAAGCGATCCACTACCAAAGTGTGGCGCAGTAGAGGCAGCGGGAACAATCAGGGAGTCTCAAGAACCCAGACTGCGTGTCTGATCAGCGCGGGCCAACCACCGGCACGGCGGAGCCGAATGAAAGATCGTTCTGTGTAGCGAACGTCAGTAGTTGTTCCACTGCTACAGAATCACTAGCCGTAAAGGTCAGCGCTACGTCAGCCGCTCCTGCAAGCTCAGGGACTGCGAGCGGCACAAAGATACTGTCGCCTGCACCTACCTCTAGATCTGTTGCAATGTTGATAGGTTGAGCCTCGCCCGCAAGAGCCTCAATAGCAATGGTCACGATGCCCGCTGTGGGGTTATGAACCAAGATCATCGGCTGCTGATCCGGGCCTGTTCGCACTCCCGGCACTGTCCATCGCCGCGCGTACACAGGTGTTCCCGTAGCTATCGCTACCCCGAGAGTTTCGTTCGGGCGTGTACCCACTGCAGGGTCTGCATCGACCGCAGGCGGGCCGAAGAGTTGCGTGGTGCGAGCAACAACTACAGGAGTCTTGGCTGAACTCTCGACGCGTATGGCATGAAAGCCCGTGTCTGGAATGCGCTGCTCGGCACTGAGATCAAGAATCAGAAAACGCTTCGCTGGGACGGACAACTCGAATGGCTCCGGCGGGTCACTTGCGCCGCCATAGGGAGTGACCTGAACAATCACCGATGCAATCTGTCGGCCGGGGTTGTACACCACAACCTGCTCCTTCACCCCAGTGCCCTTAAAACCGCCAGCAAAGGTCCATCCTGCGCGGGCCTCGGGCACGCCAAGTTGCAGTCGAAGGCCTCGCTCAGGGGGAACATCCCCTGCAGCAGCAATATCGAAACTCTGAGCCGACTCTGCAATCAGGCTGCCATTTCGGAGTCGAACTGCGACCGAAAACTGATCCCTACGCTGCACATACTGACCAAGGTCAATGACTCGTGTCGTTCCTGCGGGCACAACAACTCCCGCCCACTCCTTTGGCGAGCGCAGCCCGTCTACAACAGCGGCGGTGATGTCAACGCCTGCGTCGGCAGAGAATGGGTTGAACAAAACAAGCAGAGCAGAGGAACCTAGAACCGAGGTTTGGGCCGGAAAGAACCACTTCTCGGAGGAGGTTGTTGAACACGGAACCGAGTCTGCCGAGGTTGATGTAGTGATGCGATGCTGAACTGCCAGTGCACCGGAATCAAACTCGGCCATGACAGATAGTTCGCTCGCACCAAACACGGCGTTCACGTCAACCGTGGTGACCTGTTTGGGAACCGCGGTGATGATCTTGGCTTCGCCAACAGGACCTTGAGCGTTATAGGCCGTGATACGAACAGCAACGACTTCTTCCGAAGGGTTTGCTAGCAGCAGCTGATGTGAAGACGGTGCAGACTCGCCGAGTCCGCCAACGGCGCAGTACCAAGTAGAGGACAGGGTCTTGATTGAGCCTGACTCCGGGAGGATCTCGTCGATTGAGCTATCTACAGGCACTGCTGGGCTACCACCCCAGAACGCAGTCAAGGCGAGAATGCCGAGTACGACAACCGTGATAAGTCCAAGCCGTGAAGTCTTCATGATGACTCTCCATGTGGCCCGCTGCTCGCGTCGACCCCTTGAATGGCGCTTCCTGCAACTGTGGCTGTTGTTGCTTCTGATCTCAACCCGTCGGGGCCAACTACTACACGCCCACCCGCAGAGGCCTGCGCGCTCCGACGCGAGGATCTAGGGAACATTCGAGGGTTGCGAATGGCAAGAACTAGCAGCCCGAGTAGGCCGAGCACTTGGACCAACTGCAGAACTCGCAAGCTAAGTGGTGTTACCCACTCCAACGTCACGGATCCACCTGCAGCCGTATTGAATTGCTGAGACCAGCCGAACAGGTCAGTTCGTGGTGCTTCGCCAGAGTCAAGCTTCATCTGCCATCCAGGATCTGCAGTCACGGACTGAGCGATCTTCTGATCTGGCTGGAGGGTTCCAGAGAATGTGGTTCCGGGGTCTACCCC
The DNA here is from genome assembly GCA_009701845.1 of Actinomycetota bacterium. Lineage (GTDB taxonomy): Bacteria > Actinomycetota > Acidimicrobiia > Acidimicrobiales > Microtrichaceae > IMCC26207. Next base: position 24,932 of record WLJI01000007.1, on the reverse strand, counting down.
AAGAACTGCTGGCGGAGCGGCCCAACCATTGCTTAACTGATCCTCGAGACTCGGGGCACCGTCAGCGGGCAGATCCAGGTCAGTCACGTTTGATCGAAGGGGCCAAGCCGAGCCGGTTTGGAACAGGACGACTCCTGGGTTGATCTCGACCTCACGCAAGTCGAGTTGTTCCCGCAATGCTGCAAGAGCTGGCGCCGGCATCGGCACTTCTGCCGAGGCAAAGGGTTCGGGCGCTGGCCGGTTGATGACCACGATGTAGCGAATCCCCATCGGCGCTAGAAGTCGGCCGAGTCGACTTGTCTCGCCGTTGAGCGCCGCATCGACAGCCTGAGTAAGGGTAGCGACTCCTGCTCCTCCGTCGAGTCGGAAGCGTTGAGTAATGAGCGGGTCAAGCCCGCTACTGACACCCATCGCTAGGCCCTCGCCGTCATGAAGTTCCCAGCCCGAAAGAGGCAGCACATCGGGATCTCCGATCCACAAGCTTCGGAAATCGGTTCCGCTATCGACCACATTGAGCAGGTTCCGAAAGTCACCCTCTGGCTGATACCAGCGCCCGTTTGCCGCGGCAACCCCGATGGGAACTAGGCCAATCAGCACAGCCGCAACAGCAACTCCCGACAGCACCTGAGATACCCCAAAGTCTGAGCCAACAACGTCTTGTTCGAATGCCAACACGCCCATTGCAATAGCTAGGCACAATCCAAGCGCTGCGGGCATCAAGACGAGTTCTGCACCGGCGCCACCCAAGAATCCCCACTTAGCGAGCGCCACTGCGGCCGTCCATGACACAAAGGTCAACACCCATGCGGTGATACCCCAGCGCAGGCGCCAGCTGCTTCCCGCAATGAGGCAATACATGGCTGCGATGATGAGTCCCCAACCAAACAGACCCACAGTGACTGCGCCAACCGAACCCGTCAGAAGACTTGCTGCGGAAGGGGATGCCCCCCGTGTGGCCCAGAGGCCCGTCAGCGATGCGACATCGCCTCGCAGCACCGAAGCAAGCACCCATGGCAACAAGACTGGCAGTGCAAGAAGCAACCCACCCAGTGTGGAGGCAGCCATTCGCCGGGCTTGAGCGGGAGTCTGACTGAACAACGACACTGCCGCTAGCAGCAACATGCTGAGCACCAAAATCGCAGCGCCGAGCGGTGTGACCGAACCAACTAGGGCAAAGACGAGCGCCGTTCCTGCAAGCTGTCGCAGCCGTGAAGGCAACGCTACGTTTGGCCTCGCAAACGGTTCCATTCCTGCCTGCATTGCGAGTCGACGCAATAACCATGGGGCGGCGGCGTATACCCACAAGGCCTGCAACCGCCCCTCGGCCATAGCGTTGAGTACGACGGGGTTCAGTCCGTAGGCAACGAGTGCCGCTACTCGGGTTCGAGTGGAGTGCGTCGCGAAGAAGAGTTTCCACGCCCCGACAGCACCAACGAGCATTGGCAGGATAATGAGGAGTCGTCGCGCAAGTCCGATAGCGCCGAACAGCAACGTGCCCACAAGGCCAAGCCCGGGCACAACTCCGGGTGAGACTGCTGGTTCGCCAAGGCCGGCATCACGCCAACCGGTGAACCATTGCGAGAGCAACTGGCCTCCGCTGTTGCCAGCGTCGACAAACTCTCTGAACACGGGCAATGGCCCAGAAATAAGATTTCTTGCACCGATCACCATGAGCGCCACCGCAACAATAAACACCGCCACGGCAACTCGGTTTGGGCCAGCAGTGATATCTCGCAGGTACTCGCGACTCGCGTTGGTAGCGGATTGCACACGGTTTTCACTTGTGTCCTGACCGCGGAGTATCCCCCTCAGTCGAGAACTCCCTTGGCGCATGAGCGGCAGATAACCAGAATCATGGGTTCGCCGGGTTTTCTTTACTCGAGAGCGAGCAGAAAAGAGCGAGAAGGAGTTCCCGAAGTTCCACGCAACCGAGGCTGAGATGTCACCAGCATGTTTGAACCTGCCAAGCACCAAGGAGACAATCAGGTCAATTATTGAATACGCAATCGCAACCGGGACCACCCAGAGCAGGCGAAGGAGTTCGTAGTTGCTGAGCATCATCGATGCTTCGTGGCGAAGTTCTAGGCGTTCAGACCGCTCCTCTGAGTGGCGGCGCTGTTCAAAATCCTCTCGGTGACCTACCGCGACAGAGGGGCAGAGGTGCACGGTGGCTGCTGCAACATGCGCACGCCAACACAGATCGATGTCTTCTCCAAAGAAGGGGATCTGCTCGTTGAATCCTCCGAGAGTTGCAAAAAGATCTGCACGAATCAGCATGCACGCATCAGAGACGGCAAACACCTCTCGAGCGATATCGTGCTGAGACTGATCCAACTCACCAGGCTCCGAAACAGAAGATGAGAAGCCAAATGGATCAACTGCGTAGCCGACGGAGCGAAGCACTCTCGGAGAATCCCAATCCACCAGCTTTGGGCCAACGATCCCCGCATTCGAGCGAAAGGCCTCGGTCACGAGTGCAGTGATTGCACCTTCGGGCAACCGTACGTCGTCGTGCAGGAGTAGATAGAACGCTGCGCCTTCGACTGCTACTAGAACTTCGTTCGCAGCAGCAGAGAAACCCACGTCTTGCTCGCGACGCTTGACAAAAGCGGTGGGCAGAATCTCTGCAACTCGAGGTGTCGGATCCTCGGTGCTGCCATTATCGATAACGAGGACCGACAGATTCTCATACTCCTGCAGTGCGATTGACTCGAGGGCTTCTTCAAAGAAGTCACCAGGATTCGAGGTAATGACCACGGCCACTACCGGAGGAGCGCCGACGCCGACGAGCGGTTCTGGCTGAACAAAGCCCCACTTCTCATCAAGGTCGGCCTCGTCTGCTTCGGACTGCTCAAGCGAAGCTGCCCCAGTCGCCATCAGCGCGGAATCACCAATCTCTGCCACCGGTTCTTCGGCAACAGAATCTGGATCTGAATTGGGCTCTTGATTCTCAGCTGGGATGACTGCATCCTTCATCCGGGGAACAAGGATCGTACCGCGCAGCATTGCGCAACCTGCGACACCAACGAACGAGACCAGCGCGCGGCCGTCTCACGCGTAGAGTGTCTGCCCATGCAACCTCGACTCACTTCGGAACTTTCTCAGGTCGCTTCATGAGGGCGCTCATTACTGGTGCAGGAGGCTTTGTCGGCGCGCACCTTCAACGTCACCTTGAAGACTGCGGCGATGAGGTGACGGCTACCGATCGCGTCACCGACGGTCTTGACATTCTTGATGCCGCTGCACTGCTTGAACTCTTTCGACGCTGCGAGCCAGAGGTCGTGTATCACCTAGCCGGGGCTAGCGATGTGGGTGGCTCGTGGCAGACCCCACAAGCAACTTTCCGTGCAAACGCAGAAGGCACGCTTAATATTTTGTGGGCTGCCCGAGAGGCTGGCACTGAACGCGTGCTCACTATTGGCTCGGCCGACATCTATGGCAAAGTCACTGCTGCTGACTTGCCCATAACCGAAGACCTGCCTTTGCGGCCCGTGAGTCCTTACGCAGCATCGAAGGTGGCAGCCGACTACGTCGCTTTACAGGCGTTTTTAGGGTACGAGCAGCATGTGGTGCGTGCGCGGCCCTTCAATCACCTCGGCCCAGGGCAGACAGACAAATTCGTAGCTCCAGCTCTGGCATCACGAGTTGCAGCAAACGAGATCGAGGGTAACTCGGTGGTGCTCGTTGGCAACCTGAGTCCTCAGCGAGACTTCACCGATGTGCGCGATGTGGTTCGGGCCTACCGGCTGTTGGTAGACAAAGGTCAGGCCGGTCAGGTGTACAACGTCTGTTCTGGCGCAGCGATCCCTGTACAGGATCTCGCCGAGAGACTCATCTCCCTAGCAACGATTCCCATGACTCTTGAGGCAGACCCGGACCTTCAGCGGCCTGTCGATATCCCAATCCTGCTCGGTGATAGCTCTCGCATCTTCGCCGATACTGGATGGAAGCCCGAGATTCCGCTTGATCAGACTCTTGAGGATCTGCTGAACGACCGCCGCAAACGGCTTCAAGCAGAGTCCTAATGTGCGCCTGAGGCACCCGGGAGCGTATCGAGAGCGTTGCGAATCAAAAGAAGCTGGCGGCGATCGGCTGTGGTTTCAGCGAGTGCCCGAAGCTGTCGCTTCCATCCATCGAGAAGCTCAATGGCTAGCTGGGCTGGGGCAGATTCCAACCATCGAAGGTCTCGTTCAAGAAGCGCTAGCTGTAACTCCACCTCTGTGTACTTCGCCGTCACCAGCGGTAGGCGGTCGACTTTGGCTTGCGGGTAGGCCGTACCCTGCACAAGTTCAAAGGGTTCCATTCCGAACAGGCCAGCCATCAAGGTCACGGTCCGCTCGCCGGGAACACTTCGACCAGACTCCAAGTTAGAGACAGCGACTCGAGAGATCCCGAGTCGCTCCGCCAACTCCTGTTGGGTGAACCCAAGTCCCATGCGCAGCGCAGAAATCCGCAATCCAAGCGCCGCAAGCTCGGCGGCTTGAGCGTGAACATGCAGCAGTGGGGAGTCGTTCGGTGTTGGTGGATTCATCATCAAGGCCTGCGAGACGTCATCAGTATGATCAGTCTACAAGCTTCGATTTTGCCAACTCAGTTGGCAGACTCACCCGAGCACAGGGAGTAACTTCAACGCTATGACTAAGCGCGCGCTCATTACCGGCATTACTGGCCAAGATGGCTCCTACCTAGCCGAACTGCTTCTTGACGAGGGGTACGAGGTCATTGGGATGGTCCGGCGCTCCTCTACCGTGACCTTCGAACGCATTGCGCACCTTCAGGATCGTATTGCCACTGTGCCTGGCGACCTGCTTGATCAGGCAAGCATGATCGACCTTCTTCGCACACATCGCCCCGACGAGGTGTACAACCTTGCGGCACAGAGCTTTGTGCAAACCAGCTTTAGCCAGCCAGTACTCACCGGCGATGTCACCGGTCTTGGCGTGACCCGTCTGATGGATGCCATCCGAATTGCAGACCCAGGAATTCGCTTTTATCAGGCCTCCTCATCAGAGATGTTTGGCAAGGTCGTCGAGGTACCACAGTCCGAAGACACACCGTTTTACCCACGCTCTCCGTATGGCGTAGCAAAGATGTACGGGCATTGGATCACGGTGAACTACCGCGAGAGCTACGACCTGCACGCATCGAGCGGCATCTTGTTCAACCATGAGTCGCCTCGCCGCGGCCTTGAGTTTGTGACCCGGAAGATCTCTAACACGGTGGCAAAGATCAAGCTTGGCCAAGCAACTGAACTACGCCTTGGCAATCTAGAAGCCAAACGCGACTGGGGGTTTGCCGGCGACTATGTGCGCGCTATGTGGTTGATGCTGCAGCAAGACAGCCCTGATGACTACGTAGTGGCCACCGGAGACACCCAATCAGTGCGCCGGTTCTGCGAGGTGGCTTTTGGCCACGTTGGATTGGACTACGAGGAGTTTGTCGTCATCGACGAGGCCTTCTATCGGCCGGCCGAGGTTGAACTGCTTGTGGGCGACCCAGCAAAGGCAGAAAAAGTCTTGGGTTGGACTCCCACCGTAGGATTTGAGGACCTTGTCACCATGATGGTGGACGCAGATCTTGCACTGCTCTCGGGCAAACTTCACGGGATTAGCTAACTCCTTGTGACACCGCAGGTTGCAGTTCTTGCTGGCGGCGTTGGTGCGGCCAAGTTTTTGCGTGGCCTGATCATGGTTGTGCCGCAAGCTCAGGTCACAGCAATTGTGAACGTGGGCGATGACACAGTGCTGCACTCACTGATGGTGAGTCCCGACATTGACACCATCACCTATACCTTGGCCGAGTCGGTGAACCCCGTCACTGGTTGGGGACTCATCGGTGAAACTTGGCAGGCCATTGAGCAGGTGCGCCACTATGCGCAGAGCAACGGGATCTCACAAACTGACGAGCTCGGCAACGATGCTGCTGGCTGGTTTGCGCTCGGAGACCGGGACTTAGGTACACACCTGTACCGCACCTCTCGTCGCACTGCGGGGGCGACCCTCACTCAGGTCACTGCAGAAATCTGTAGGACCTGGGGCCTCGAGCTCAATCTGCTTCCCGTTACCAATGATGCTCTGCGCACAGAGGTACGAACCGTCGACGGACGCGAGTTGAGTTTTCAGGAATACTTTGTGCGCGAACATCATGATGTTGCGGTCAGTCAGATTCGCTTTGCAGGGGCTGAGATTGCTGTGCCCGGACCGGAAGTACTCGATTCGATCGAACAAGCCGATGTTGTCTGCATAGCGCCGTCAAACCCGGTGGTCTCGATCGACCCCGTGCTCGCAGTTCCCGGGGTGCGAGCAGCAGTCACTGCTGCCAGAGAGCGAACGATTGCTATTAGCCCGATCGTTGGCGGAGCGGCACTCAAAGGGCCAGCGGACCGGCTACTACGAGAACTCGGCCACGAGGTATCGGTAGTCGGAATTGCGCGCTATTACGTTGAATTTGCATCAACTTTGGTCATTGACACCATCGATGCACACCTTGCAGAGCAGGTTGAGGCTATCGGCATGAAGTGTGTCGTAGAACCTACCGTGATGACAGACCGCGAAGCAGCAGCCAAGTTGGCGCAGCGCTGCATTGACGCAAGTATCACTAGATGAGGGACTACTGAACATGAAGCCAATACAGCTGATTCCCGTTCTGGGAATGCCCGAAATTGTTCGAGCAAGCGATATTGCCGCTCTGATCTGTGCTGCTGTTGCCGAAGCCAACGAGCAGTTGGCCCATCAAGATGTCGTGGTCGTAACCCAAAAAATCGTATCTAAAGCCGAAGGAGCAATGGCTCAGGTTGACCCTGAGGATCCGTTGAGCCACAAACCACTCGTCGAGCAGGAATCGGTACGGATTTTGCGTCGACGCGGCGACCTGATCATTAGCGAAACGAAGCACGGGTTTGTCTGTGCCAATGCTGGAATCGATCTGTCGAACGTTGCAAGAGGGGAAGCAGCCCTCTTGCCAGTCGATCCTGACCGCTCCGCACGCCGTATCCGCGACGGGATAAAGGGTTTAACAGGCATTGAGGTGGCTGTGATTATCTCTGACACCTTTGGGCGTGCTTGGCGACGCGGCGTGACTGATGTGGCAATTGGCGCCGCTGGGATTCTGCCCGTGCTCGACTTGCGAGGCACCCAAGACTCCTACGGACGTGAACTGCAGGTGACCGAGGTGGCCATTGTGGACGAGATCGCCGGGGCGGCTGAACTCGTTATGGGCAAGTCCACAGGCATACCAGTAGCAATTGTTCGCGGTGTAGAGGAATCGGCATTCCAGCTTGGCAACGCTCGCGTCGGCGTGATGGAGAACCTGATTCGCTCCCCGCAAGAAGATCTGTTTCGCTAGAAGGGTGCCTGCTTGAGAGAGCTACTCAGTCGCTGAGTTGACTCACGAAGTCTTCGCCGAACCAAGCGACTGAATCAAGTTGCTGATCCAGCGCAGAAGTGTCGCCGGGCCGAAAATACCAAGGGCAGACCATTGCTTCGGTAACACCCATCTGTGCCATGCGTTCAAACCCTGCTTGATCAAACACATCGGTGCAGAGCGCTTTGATCTCGAAGGGCAGATCGGAGCGGCCGTACTCCGAGCGAAGCTCAGCCAACCTTGGCAACACATCTGCCACCTCGGCAGATGTGTTAGCAACAGAGATCCAACCATCTGCTAAGCGGGCCGCACGCTTCAGGCCAGGCTCAGACAGCCCGCCAACGAAAATAGGAATCGGATGCGTTGGTACTGGCCGGACCATCAGGCGGCCGAACTCGTAGTGCTTGCCGTGGAACTCGACAAACTCGCCGGTGCATACCAGGCGGATTATCTCGATCGCCTCGTTGGTCCGAGCTCCACGCGTGCGCATGTTTTTGCCAAGCCACTCGAACTCTTCCGGAATCCAAGAGAGGCCCACGCCTAGTCCTAATCGGCCGTCTGCAAGTGCAGCAATCGAAGAGACTGTCTTGGCCACGAGAAGCGGGTCACGTATGCCAAGTTTGAGAACATTGGTAAAGAACGAGATGCGCTCGGTAACTGCGGCCATCGCTGGGATAGCAACGAAAGGGTCCAAGAAGGGGGTTTCTGCCGCCCAGAACCTGCCACCGTCGCTGCTATACGGGTACTCGGCCGAGACCACCTCTGGATAGAACACTGACTCGGGAACAGCAATAGATGCATAGCCCGCAGCCTCTGCAGCCTGCGCAAGTGGAATGAAATGATGTGGCGGCAACATCGGTAGGGCCAGAGAAAACTTCATGCTGTCACCCCTGCGAACCTACACACGCTGCAGCCTTTCACCTCTGGGAACTTCATGCGAGGGTTCCTCCATCTACCTTGAGCACAGTGCCGTTGACGTGTGCCGCGTCATCCGATCCCAGATAGGCCACTGCTGACGCAATCTGCTCAGGGCCCCTCATTCGATCAAGGGGCATGATGCGATGCAAGAGCTTTGGGTCGGCTCCTTCTGGAAGCTCGAATGCCTCTTGTATGGGTGTCAGGATTGACCCCGGCGCAACGCAGTTGCAGCGAACTCCCAACTTGCCAAACTCAACGGCAATCCCAAGAGACATCGCCTGGATTCCACCCTTTGATGCCGAGTACGGCCCCGTCCATGGGTGCCCGCCAAGCGCTGCAGTTGAGGACATGTTGACGATGTTGCCTTGAGACTCCAACAGATGCGGAAGGGCGTCCCTGCACATCAAGAATGTTCCTGTCAGATTTACCCCAATGATTCTGTTGAAATCATCCAAAGTTGTGAGGCGGAAGTCTTTAAATTGCAAGATTCCAGCGATATTGCACAGCACATCAAGCCGACCAAACTCGGTCACCGTCGACTCAATGATCTCTGCCACAGCAGCCTCTGAAGAGATATCAGCAACGAGCGACAGCACTTGAGCACCGATGTCTCTGCATGTCTGAACTGTTTGCTCAAGCCCTTGTTGGTTCAGGTCTACCAGAGCGAGGGTTGCACCTTCTCTGGCAAGGCGTTCTGCCGTTGCCCGACCAATTCCCGAGGCCGCCCCAGTAATAATCGCCACCTTGTTGGCAAAACGTTCCATTTTCTCTCGCTCTCAAATCGGGGGATGAGTTGTTCGATTTCTGCACATCGGGAACTGCTATCGAACGCTCTGTTGCGCCCGGAAATAGTCGAGGACTTCGGCAGTTCCGGTTGCAAGATCAGTAAAGGGCTCCCAGGCAAGGTGCATCTTTGCCCGAGTTGCATTGAGGCATGAACGTTGCAATTCGCCATCTCGTGCGGGTGCCAGCTCTGCAGGAGTAGTCACGCCCGCATTCGCAGCCATCGCCGCATGGAGGTCTAGCACCGAGGTTTCAATGCCTGTTCCGATGTTACAGAGCAAGCCACTGCCGCGTTCTGCGGCGCGAACGAAGGCGTCAACCACGTCGTCAACATAGACGTAGTCACGAGTCTGTGAGCCATCTCCAAATATGGTGCAACTCTCGCCTGAGAGGAGTCGGCCAGCAAAGATGGCGACTACTCCGGCCTCGCCGTGCGGATCTTGGCGCGGCCCATAGACATTGGCCAACGCCAAAGATGTGTACTCCATTTGATGCAGTTCCCGAAAGGCATACAAGTAGTCAGTAATAACCTTCTTGGACACTCCGTAGGGAGCGACCGGGTGTTGGCTATGTGCCTCGGTGACGGGCAAGTCCTCTGGGTCTACGACCCCGTAAATTGTCCCGCCAGAAGAGGCAAAGACCACCTTTTGGGCACCTGCTCGGCGGGCACCTTCAATCACGTTGAGTGCTCCCAAGACGTTCACCCGCGCATCAAAGGTTGGGTCGAGAACAGAGACACGAACATCGATTTGTGCCGCAAGGTGAAACACCACGTCGGGCGTATTCCGCTCGATCAAGTCGGCAACAGATGGATCGCAGATATCAATCTGGTGGAAAGAAAAATCATGATCCCGATTGGCACGCGCATCGGACAGGTTAGCGAGTTTGCCCGTTGAGAGATTGTCCACAACCTCAACACTGTGGCCCTCTGCTAAGAGTCGATCCACCAAGTTGGAGCCAATGAATCCAGCGCCACCCGTTACCAATGCCTTCATTGTGTGCCCCTCTTTGTTGGGTTTTTCACCAGGTCTCGGGTGAAGGGAATCGGCCACCCACAGACACAGTGCCAGCACCTAGGTCCTGATCAAAACCCACGATGCTGAGATCGCTCAGGCTCGAGGATTCTCCAACGGAGCAACCTCCACCCAAAATCGACCGACTGATCTGTGCGCCCGCACCCACTCGACAGTTGCTCATGACAACTGAATCCACAACCTGCGCTCCAGCTTCGATGTGCACACCGGGGCCGATCATTGACCTGCTCACTACTGCGTCAGAATGCACGGTGGCCGAAGAATCAACACATTCCTCGGGTGCTCCGCGAACTCCGTCAATCAGATCAAGGTGGGCCTGCAGGTAGGCCTCGGGGGTTCCGGCATCAATCCAGTAAGCATCGGAATGCATCCCGTACAGGGCTTTGTCGGCAACGATTGCAGGGAAGGTCTCACGCTCAATCGAAACCCTGCCGTTAGCCGGAATGCGGTCAAAGATCGAGGGTTCCAAGACATAGGTTCCAGCGTTAATCCAGTTACTCGGCGCCGTGCCTGCTGGGGGCTTTTCAATAAATGCTTCGACTCGGCCTGCAGAATCTATGGGGACCACGCCATAACGCGAGGGGTCCTCTACGGGAGTTAACGCCAACGTTGCTTCTCCCCCGAATGATTCATGCGCTGCCCACAAGCCCGCTAAATCCAGATCAGTCAGCACATCTCCGTTGACGGCAAAGAACCGTTCGGTGATTCCAGCATGGTTGGCCGCAAAGCGAATCGCACCAGCAGTATCAAGCGGTTCGGGCTCAACGGCATAGTGCATGTTCACACCGGCGCACATGCCATCGGGGAACTCTTCCAAAAAAGCGTCCGGCTGATACCCCAGCGAAAGAATCACCTGAGTCACTCCAGCAGCTGCGAGTTTGGCCACCACGCGCTCAAGCATTGTCACCTGACCAACCGGCAACATCTGCTTTGGTTTCGACAATGTGAGCGGTCGGAGGCGGGTGCCGAAACCTCCAACCAAAACAACAGCCAGCATGTTCGTCCTTAACCGCCAGCCACTGTGGTGGTAGTTGATTCAGCAGTACTGCCACCCTCGACAACAGTCGTAGTAGTTGTACCTGAGGGCGCATCGGTGGCGGGCGTTGCTGCGGTGTGGCTTGAGCTCTGCAAGGCTTCCAAAGATGGGGGTAGCTTCGGCTTGGACCCCTTTGCAGCAAATGCCAACACAAAGGCTTGACCGTCTTCGGTGAAGCGCTGGGCGTCAAGGTCTGTCGTCACCACCTCTGGCTTTGTGACATCGGTTGCCTGCGGAGGCCAGACGTACATCACAACTTCGCCCTCGGTGGTTTTTCCATCTTCGCCTGTGCAGGAATCACCGTTCTTCTTGGTGGTCCCATCGGCAAGGGTTAACTCTCCGTTGCTGAGCTTGAGGCCGATCTGATCTGCAAACAGGCCGAACTGAGCATCCTTGCCAGCTGCGGACTCGACGAAGGGTGCAATCTGGATCAGGCCATCAGTGGTTGGAGTAATGCCTGTCTCATCAGGACCAATCGGCAGGGGGTTGTCTTGGAAGACACCGCAGATATCAAGGCCGTAGGCCGAGTACCACTTGTCTTGATCAACTACGGGTGCCTCGCCAACCTTCTCAATTTTTTGGCTGCGGGCAAAGAACACCATCGCCAATCCCAAGACAATGATTCCGACAATCAACGCCGGGAATCCAAGGTTGCGACGCTGCCCAGGAGCTCGGCTAACGCCGGCTTGCTGAACGCGCTTGATTTTCTTTGAAGAAGAGGCCTTACCCATACGGCTTTACAAGCTAGTCGCAGAGTCCGGTTCCGCTGAACTCCAAGCCAAAGAACTCAAGAAAATCTGCTCAAGTTGGCCCGAAGTCAATCACAGGGCCATGAAAGCGCAGCCGCTGAACTGCTAGTAGCCGCGCCTGAGTTGTTCGAAGAGGTCTTCATACGCAGCGCCCACTGCTGCTGGCGAGACCCACCCTTCGACAAAGGTTCGCCCGGCTGCACCCATCCGATCTAGTTCCAAACGATCCGACAACATCTCGTCGAGGGCCGAGCAGAATGCATCGGGGTCCTCGGGCAGTACTGCCCGACCTGCTCCGGCTCGCCTGATTGTTTCAGCCACCTCGGTTCCGCCATCCACGCTCGCGAGCACCGGGCGCGCAGCCGCAAGAATTGAATACAGCTTCGACGGAACGCTCGAGCGAGCCAGTCCGCGCTTCAGTGGCACCACATGCAGGTCGCCCGCCGCAAGCAACTCGGGCAGGCGCTCGCGAGGCTGCATCGGGATGAACTTTAGATTCTGCAACCCCGACGCGGAGTCCTGAAGGCCTTCTAGTGCCGAGCCGCCCCCGTTAATCACAAACACCAAATCCTCACGGTGTTCGTTTCGGCGGGCAGCTTCCACTAGCAACTCAAGCGACTGCGACATGCCAACGTTGCCTGCGTACAGCACCACGGTTTTGCCGACAAGTCCGTACTCAGAGCGATACGAGTTTTCGGAGTCAGCAGGCTGGATTCGCACTGTGTCCACAAAGTTCGGAATCACGTGAACGCGTTCTGGGCGATTGCCCTGCAATTTGTTCACCACGTTTGTACGGAGGTCCTCAGACAATACGGTGACGGCCTGAGATTTTTTATACAAAAACTTCTCGAGCCACGATGCAACAGAGATAACCCGCGGGTTGGTGATCGCACCGAGTTCCACAGCGACGTCGGGGAACACATCTTGGATGTTGAACACAAACGGAGCGCGTCGGGTACTCGCAGCTAGCCACCCCGAAATACCCAGAGGCAACGGCGGGGACATCACCATGACTGCGTCTGGTCGCTTTCGGCTCAGCAAGGCAGCAATCGTTGCCATAGAAGTGAAGCCACCAAAAGCAACAGCGCGTGCTGGGATGTTGGTCTTCGACGTCGGGAAAGGATGCAGGCGCGTGATCTTTCCCCAGGTAGTTCGCTCGGTCCTCCATGGCCGGCCTCCCCAGCCCGCCTCTACAGCATGATCGCGATACCAAGGCAGGGCAGTAATCACGTGCAGGTGATGACCCCGCTCGGCAAGGGCAGTCACTATGGATGTCATGACTTCACCCGTTGGTGCAAGGTCTGGGGCAAAGTGCGGGCACAGAATCAGCAGATTCATGGGCTTAGTGGTCATGGCTTCGAGCCCCAGCTGCAAGATCCTGATTCGCTGCAGCAAGATACGAATCGCACAGTGCCTGTGCAGTTCTCTCCGGAGTAAAAGCAGCTGCGCGTAACAGTCCGTCCCGTATCCGCTCAGTCCTTTGTGAGTCAGTGAGCACCAGTACAGCCTGCATGGCATCGGCCCATGCTGTCAGATCCTTTGGGTCAAGCAGGTCTTCGGCTTGCAGCACTTCGGGTAGCGAACCGCTATTGGATCCAATGACCAAACACCCTCGAGCCATCGCTTCAAGCGCTGGTAGGCCAAACCCCTCGTACAAGCTCGGCAGTACAACTGCACATGCTTCGCTCACAAGTTCATCTAGCTGATCCGAGGCAATGCGGCCGGTGCGGTATACCGACTCAGAAAGACCAAGCGACTGAATAGTCTCGAGGACCTGTTCCTCTAGCGGGCCAGCGGCACCGGTGAGGACCAAAGACACGTGAGGATTTTTCTGCTTCAGCTGGGCAAAAGCCTGGAGCAGCATGAGGTGATTTTTGTGGGCATACGTCACTGCTGGATACAAGAAATATGGCGAACCTATGCCCGGCAGTTTCAAGCTCGGCTGATTCAAGGCCGAGAGGTGTTGCTCGGAATGCTCGGCCGCATCGCTGGCGTTGCTTCCAAGCCCAAGTTCTGGCTCAACTGCATCAGGTTTTTTCGAAAGACACCAGGGCACGACCCGTAATCGATCTTGATTCACGCCGAGTAGTTCCCGAACACGGCCTGCAGTAAATTCACTCGGCACACAAATCACTGCAGCGGCCTTCGCAGAGCGACCAAGCATGAGTCGCAGGTACAGACGTTTCGTAGCTGAAAAGTTCCGTGCCAGATCGAGTGGCTGCAGATCGTGAATAGTGAGGACAACTCTGCCGGGGTGAAGCAGCGGCACGACTCCCCCGGCGTGATGGACCACCTGAGCGTCAATCCTTCTTGTCAGCCGGGCCAACCAACTCTGCTCAGCTAGGACGCGCGTAAATTTGTTACGACCAGAAACTGCGAGCACATGATGAGAGAAGTGCTCCACAAGGTCTGGGTGAGCGGCAAGAAACGGCTTGAGCACGGCAAGGTGAATCTCAAGATCAGCAGGAGGATCTGCAGCGATTGCGCGTAGAGCATCGGTGGTTGATTCCTCGCTGCCGCCCACTACGCCTGGAACCAGCCAAGTTAAGTTGATGAGGACTCTCGTACGGCTCGCCGAAAAACCTTCGTGTACCTCAGTCATCCGAGAACCTCGTTGTAGACCTCGAGGGTCAATTCCGCCGAGTTCTGCCACGTAAACAGTCGAGACCGTTCGAGCGCTCGCTCTCGTAGCTCAGCAGTGAGATCGCTGTCTCGCAGCAACCTGCTGAGCGCTCCGGCAAGGTCGTTCGCGCTGAGCGGGTTAATCAAAAGCGCCGCCTCACCTGCGACTTCGGCCGTCGCTGTACCCAATGAGGTAATCACTGCAGCTCCTGCCGCCATTGCTTCAAGCACCGGCAGACCAAACCCCTCTGCTAGCGAGGGAAAGCAAAAAGCAGCAGCACCGCGCTCTAGGGCTGCAAGGTCCTGCTCAGGCAAATATCCAAGCTGGATGACCTTAAATGGGAGCTCGTCGAGCGAGGCTCCACTCGCCGACCCAAGTGCGTCACCCCACCCGCCGGGACCCACAAGAACTAGGTCTAGATCGGGCTCGGCTAGGCGCTGCATGGCTTGAATCAGTGTGGACAAATTTTTGCGCGGCTCAACGGTTCCCACAAACAACACATATCGCTCGGGTAGCCCATACCGAGTCCGCACTTGGTGAACGGCGTCTGCACCGAATTCGACTGCTGAAACCCCCCAAGGCACGACACGAATACTCGCCGCATCAGCGCCTGCTGCAACACAATCATCGGCCACGCACTGCGAAGGCACCATGACCCGCTTGGAGCGCCCAAAGATGGCCTGAAGGCCAGTGCGCATCAGTTTGGCGCCGCGCGCAGTCATGAGTTCTGGCCGAGTCAGAGGAAACACATCATGCACTGTTGCAACTAGCGGAGTCTTCTCTTCAGGTGGCCGAATCGGTACGGTCAGGTGGATGAGGTCGATCGCTCCGGCGCTACCGGCAACCTTCGGCCAGTCAGTTCGGGACCACAGGTCGTACAAAATGGGGAGTGGTAGCGGTAGCCGTACAAGCTCAATCGGTGGCGTCCAGTCTCCTGGGGGCGCATTTGTCAACAGAGTCGCTGGCCGTCGCAGGTCTCCGCAGGCACCCACCCCGACAAGGTCAACCTGATGGGTCTGATGTAGCGCGCCAACGAGGCGTTGAACTGAGGTGGCAGTCCCTCCGGGCACCTGATGCCAGCATTGCGTGAGCGTGATGGCCACACGTGGCGTCTCTGACATCTCCTGAGTCTCGCGCGGCTAGTAGGAGCGTTTGAGTCCTTTGAGCCTGCGTCCCGGCATTCCGGCCTGATTACGTTCGGTGCAGTTCGGATTCGGTGCGGTTCTACTCAGTTGAGCAGAGCATCAAACTCGGCCGATGCCTCGGTACACAAACCCTCGCCGCCGCAGGGCCACACGGTCAAGCACGTTTCTGGTATCTACCACTCGAGGCGAGCTGAGTTCTTGGACCACGCGATCCAAGTCAAGGGCTCCAAACTCTGGCCACTCGGTCAGCACAACGAGCGCATCTGCATCCGTGCAGCACTTGTAGGGATCAAGCGCAATCTCGATGCCATCAAGCAGCGGTGAGGGCCCGTTCACCTCTGGGTCGTAGGCGCGAATCTTGGCACCCTTCGCCTGCAGCCTGCTGATGACCTCGAGCGAGGGCGACTCGCGCAGGTCATCAGTTCCGGCTTTGAACGTGAGACCCCACACAGCAATGGTTTTGCCATCGAGGGGTTGGCCAACAACTTGCTCTGTCTTTTCAACAACTCGATCAAACTGCGCGTTGTTTACTCGAACCACTTCATCAAGCATGGTGAAGGAATACCCAACGGTATTTGCCGTGTAGATGAGTGCGCTGGTGTCTTTGGGCAGGCAACTTCCGCCCCAACCTGGGCCGGGCTGCAAAAAGCTTGACCCGATTCGACTGTCTAGGCCCATTCCAATCACTACGTCGTCCATGTCTGCACCGACAGCCTCGGCCAGTGCCGCAATCGAATTGGCATAGCTGATCTTTGTGGCAAGGAAGGCGTTCGAAGCGTACTTAATCAATTCGGCCGATTCTGGGTCGGTCACAAGAAGCGGCGCAGAACGCCGCAACTGCAATCCAGCAACTCTGGCTGCAACATCTGAGTCATCTGCACCGATCACTACTCGCTCCGGCTTCAAGAAATCAGCTACAGCGGACCCCTCGCGAAGGAACTCGGGATTCGATACGACGTGAACATCAGACCTGCCAAGTGCGTCGGCCACAACGTGGGTTGATCCGACTGGAACTGTCGACTTATTGATGACAATGGAGCCCGGCTGCAGGTAGGGCTTGAGCTCCGAAGCGGCCTGCACCAGGTACGACAGGTCTGCAGAACCGTCCTCATCTTGCGGAGTGGGAACGCAGAGAAATATGAATTCACGGTCCTTCACGCCCTCCTCGCGGTCCATGGTGAACCGAAGGCGCTGAGAACTCAGACCTTCTTCGACGATCTCGGCTAACCCGGGTTCGCTAATAGGAATCCGACCCGCAGACAGCATCTCGATCTTGTCGGGGTTTGACTCAATACACGTCACGTCATGGCCAAGGTGAGACAGGCATGCACCCGTAGTGAGCCCCACATACCCTGCACCAACCACTGCAATCTTGCGCCCCATCGACTGAACTCCCTTGAATGATTCGAACCTGCTCTTCAGGTTACGTCCTCAACTCGAGTTTTTGGCTCCTCTCTGAAGATCTCTGCCCGAGCCGTCAGAAGAGAGTTAGCGACACAGCGCAGCGGCCGCAGGATCCGTTGGTACCACCCCGGGCACGTTGACCACATCCGGAGCGGGTTCAGCGAGCGGTTCGCCATCAATGGGCAGCGTGGTTGGCCCAGACTCCCCAGTGGTGGTCGCTGGTGGACGCGTCGGGGGATCTTTTGGCGGTACTTGATCAGCGGGTAGCGAATCTACCGGGACCCCAGCATCGGACACGCCCGAGAAATCTGATCCAACTGTTAAGACCACGCGATACCCGCGAATCTCTTCGTTTCGTTCAAACTGCGGAATGGTGTTGAGTTGTGCAGCGAGCAGAACCGCTGCATCTCTGCCGAGCGGACCGTAGGTGATTTTGGTCACTGGGCCGGCGGTTCGATTCTCTACCACCTCGGCATCAAAGCCCGCCGTGTCGAGCTGCGCCGCAGCACCCGTTGCAGTATCAATCTGAGCTGGGCGAGCGGCTACATCGACGATGACCTGCTGCTTGGTTGGAGTTGCTCCCGTTGCCACTCCCCTAAATGGGACGAGAAGAGGTTCTGCAGCCGCCCAGTCGACCTCTTGGTAGGCAATGCCGCCCCTGGGTGCAGAGAAGGTAGGAATCTGAACTGACTGCAGAGCATCAGGGTTGAAACTCTGGAACTGAGTGGCAAGCGACAGCAGCGTTCCTACATCCAAGGTCGAGTCCATCTTGACGGAGCTAGCAGCAGCGTTGATCACCCCCAGCGCAGTGTTGGGGTTCCGCATGCCTTTATCTGCAGCGCGACGAAGCGCCCGCTTCATGAAGTCCTGCTGCCGACTAATGCGGCCAAGGTCGCCCGTACCATCAGGCCGCCACTTACCATCTTTGTAAAAGTAAAAGTGACGGGCCCTGGCATAGGACAGGGCCTGAACAGGGTCAAGCAGCTTGCATCCAGGTTCATCGATTGCAAGCCCAGAATTTTCGTCTCGGACCGGTGTCGTGAAATACACCGGCACACCACCGAGCACCTCAACGAGATCTCTAAAGGACAGGAAGTCAACTTGTACGTAGTTGTCGATCTGAACTCCGAAATTTCGGGTGATGGTCTGCACCAGGTTGGCCTCGCCGTCGACCCCGCCCATTGCAGCGTTGATACGTTCCATCTTTCCGCTCGGCGACAACTCGACGCGACTATCTCGAGGGATCGACAACAACCGGACAGACTTGTCTCTAGGGTCTACTCGCAGAATCATGATGACATCTGCAAGTTGGCCACCCGTAGACCGCTTATTGAGTACCGGATCATCATCGGCCAACCCTGCGGCTGAATCAGTGCCGATAATCAAGAAGTTTCGAGGCTCTGTGACCTCGGCTGAAGGGGCTAGGGCGGAGCCGATGTCTACCACTGGCACGTTCTCGATCGTCGAACGCAACCGGGTGAGCGCTAGCGCGCTCAGAAGGCATGCAAAAACCACAACTAGGTTCACGCCGAGCAGGGCCCTCTGGGTCCAGCTCCGATGCGGCTTCGAAGATCTCACTCGGGGCACTGCAGGAAAGTAGCAGTCCGAGGGGATCAGACTCATGCACAATCCTGCGCATTCCTTCAGGACCGTGCTTGAGCAAGCTGCAGTCCTTCGGCCAAATCCGAAGCCGTAGGATGATCAGATCGTGAATTCTGCACCCCACATTGGCAAAAAGGGCCAATCCGAGCCGTTGGCTGTACTCGGCGGCCGACTCTGCACCGATCTTGTGGATGTCACCACCGATCTTGCGGCGCTCGACTCCCAAGGTTTTTGGGCTGTGGTGTTGCCATTTGAAGGCGAAGCCACCTGCGCAAGATTCGCTTCCGTGCGAGCCGCACGACCGTGGCCGGGGTTGCCGTGGAGCGGACCGACTCCTGCTGCTTGGTCGAGCAGCCTTGATCAGGCTGGTTTTGTGAGCGGAGTCGAGAGTATTCGCAACGAAATCGCTAACGGCGACGTGTATCAGGTCAACCTGACTCGCCGCCTACGGGCAGAGATGCCGACCCGCAGAGGTCTTGAAGATTCTTCGCAAGATATTGCAGCACTTGGTGCTGCACTCGCGCTCGGTAACCCTTCACCGTTTTCTGCTGTGGTACGCCTCCCTGCTCACGGGGTACAAGTTGCGAGTGCGTCGCCTGAGCGTTTCTTGTCTCGAAACGGAAGAAAAGTCTGTTCCTCGCCCATCAAAGGCACATCCGCTACTGCCGACGGATTTCTGGCAAAGGACCGAGCCGAGAACATCATGATTGTGGACCTTGTACGCAATGATCTCGGCCGAGTCTGCGAGTGGGGATCAGTCACTGTTCCCAACCTGCTCGACGTCGAAGAACACCCAGGCCTCTTTCATTTAGTCAGCACTGTCGAGGGCACTCTGCGCGAGGGCCTTGGATGGTCAGAGGCCATTGAAGCCACGTTTCCGCCCGGGTCAGTGACCGGTGCGCCCAAGCTGGCTGCGCTGGAGTCAATTGCGCGCCTCGAGCCGGGCGGCCGCGGCATCTACTGCGGAGCTGTGGGCTGGGTTGACGCGGACCGAGTTGTCGGCGACCTCAACGTGGCGATTCGAACATTTTGGATTGAAGATGGCCAGTTGTGTTTTGGAACGGGCGGAGCAATTACCTACGACTCCGACCCCGTTGGCGAGTGGCAAGAAACCCAACTCAAGGCTAGGCACCTGCTGCAGGTGGCCGTCGGCACATCACAGTTGTGAGTTCGGCCATCGCTGTCTTCGAAACGATCGAGATTCGCAACGGGCGGCCATTTGCTCTGACCCGGCACTTGCAGCGACTCCGCTCTTCGGCCGCTCAACTCAAGCTGCTGCCGGAACTGCCAGAGGATCAAGAACTCGCCCTTGGGATCGAGCAGGTCTGCCAGGCTTGGGGAGCTGAGCCAGGCCGATTGCGCGTCACGTTCTCAGACACACTCACCCTTGCCGTGTCTGCAATGACTATTCAACGGTCGCCGATTGCACTCAGGACTAGTTCGTTCCGGTGTGACCCCGACTCGGCCCTAGCGGGGCTCAAAACCTCGGGGTATTCGCCAAACGTGGCCCTGTTAGCAGCAAGTTCTGTCAGTGCAGAGGTGGTGTTTGCAAACCTTCACGGTGATCTTTGTAGCGCTGCTCTGAGCAACGTCTTTGTAGTTCTTGATGGGCAGCTTCACACTCCAGATCTGAGCTCTGGTTGCCGGCCCGGAGTGACCCGAGAGCTACTCCTAGAAGCGCTCGCAGGAACGAAGCACCCAGCACTGGAATCTGCGATTGGATTCTCTGAACTCCAACGCGCAGAAGAGCTCTTTGTGGTCTCGACGTTTCGACAAGTGCAACCAGTACACCTGCTGGACTTCCAAGAACTACCCACGCAGCGGCCCGTCACCGAGTTTGTTCAGAAGTGCTTCGATCACACATACGGCTCGCTGATCGACCCTTGAGCAGACCCCTGAGCTGAATCTTCCCCGTGCTGAACCTTCCCTGAGCTGAGTCGCAGCAACGGCTCAGCCGCTAGCTTGCCGGACGGGCGTGAACAACATCTCCGACGGTGACTACATGTTCGACACCGGAATCATCGCGCAGCAAAAGTGCACCATCGGCTGCAATATCAGCGGCGGTTCCAACAAGTTCACCCTGAGGAAGTACAACTCGCACCCGTGAGCCAATCGTGGCAGAACGCGACCTATACGTATCGAACATAACGGAGAGGTCACCAGCGGGTTCTTCAAGCATCGGCAGCCACCGAGCGTCAAGGGCTAGAAGGATCTGAATGAGCAGCTCCTCACGATCAATCTCGTGACCCACGACTTTGTTCAGCGAGGATGCAATACCCGAGAGTTCCGTTGGCACCTCGGGCCAATTGACATTCAGGCCAAGGCCGAGCAACGCACACGAGCCAGCACCGGGAATCTGATGCAACTCGGCCAGAATCCCGCCGAGCTTGAAGTAGCCAAACCGCGGCTCCTCGTCGCGAGAGGTCGCCTCGGTGGGTTCCTCAGCACCAGAAACTGCGCCAGCATCGCAGACCAGATCATTCGGCCACTTGATTCTCACCTGCTCAAGACCAAGTTTCTGAGTTGCATCCGTGACAGACAATGCCAAGCAGGTGGTCAGCAAAGTTTGGTACTCACCTGAGATCCCAACGAGCGGGAGCCCAATCGTCATGAGCAGCGATGTGCCCGGTGGGGCCTGCCATGTACGGTCCAGACGACCACGGCCGGCCGTCTGATGATCTGCTAGCAGCACAATGGGGCTAACTTGAGGTGACTCCTTGCGAGTCTCGACCGACCCTGCCGAACTGAGCAACAGTTTCATGTCGGCATTGGTCGAGCCTGTTTGGGTCACGGTTCGAACGTCTGCAAATCTGGTCTTGTTGAGCGCTGGTTTGGCGCGAAGGAAGCTCACAAAGGAAAGATAGAGCGTGTTTTCAAAAGTACTCATCGCAAATCGTGGAGAAATTGCAGTTCGGGTCATCCGAGCATGTCGTGAACTCGGGATCTCCACCGTGGCTGTCTACTCAGACCTTGACCGTGATGCGCTTCATGTGCGCTTAGCCGACGAGGCTTACGCACTCGGCGGTCAGACTGCAGCCGAGAGCTATATCGACGCAGACAAGATCCTTGATGTGATTGCCCGTTCCGGCGCTCAAGCTGTTCACCCTGGCTACGGATTCTTCTCCGAGAACAGCGAGTTCGCAAAGCGCATAACGGACATTGGCGTGGCGTTTATCGGCCCGCCTCCAGCAGCAATCGACGTCATGGGAGACAAAATCTCGGCGCGACTTGCAGCAGAAAAGGTGGGAGTACACGGAGTACCCGGAACCACTGACATCATCACCGACCCATCACAGGTCGAGGCTTTCGGCGCCGAGTTTGGCTACCCCATTGCCATCAAGGCTGCCTACGGCGGTGGCGGTCGCGGTATGAAGGTCGTTGCTTCACCGGATGAAGTTGTGTCTGCTCTTGAGTCTGCGCAGCGTGAATCTTTGGCCTACTTCGGCCGGGACGAGTGCTACATGGAGCGTTACTTGACCGGGCCTCGCCACATTGAGGTTCAGGTCATGGCCGACACTCACGGCAACGTGGTCTACTTAGGCACACGTGACTGCTCGGCTCAGCGTCGTCATCAGAAACTGATTGAAGAAGCTCCAGCGCCTGGCATCCCAGAGGCGATCATCGCCGAGATGGGCGAAGCAGCCTGCGCAGTCGCACGTGGTTGCGACTATGTCAACGCAGGCACTGTCGAATTCCTGTACGAGAACGAGTCCTTCTACTACCTAGAGATGAACACGCGCTTGCAGGTGGAACACCCTGTAACAGAGCTCGTCACCGACGTTGACCTAGTAGAGCTTCAGCTCCGAGTGGCCGCAGGAGAGGCACTGCCCTTCACACAGGAGCAGGTGCGGATTCACGGTCACGCAATCGAGTGCAGAATCAACGCAGAGGACGTGGCCGAGGGCAAGTTCCTTCCGTCCCCAGGACCGCTCAGCAAGTTGAGGGTTGCCTCTGGTTACGGCGTGCGGTGGGACGGCGGGTACGAAGAGGGCGACGAGATCAGCCAGTACTACGACAACCTGACCGGCAAGCTCTGCGTGTGGGGGCGCAACCGTGACGTTGCGATTGCCCGAATGATTCGAGCACTCGAAGAGATGGTGGTCGAGGGCGTAGCCACAACCATTCCGGCAGACCTTGCCATTCTTCGTCACCCCGACTTCTCTGCGATTACTCACTCAACGAAGTGGGTAGAAGACACGCTCGACCTGACTGGCATTGGCGGCAA
Organism: Actinomycetota bacterium; assembly: GCA_009701845.1. GTDB lineage: Bacteria > Actinomycetota > Acidimicrobiia > Acidimicrobiales > Microtrichaceae > IMCC26207. The sequence continues at coordinate 2,051 of WLJI01000007.1, read as the reverse complement.
GGCAGGAGAAGCCCCCGCAGAAACCGACGGCGCCGAGCCAAAGGTCAAACGAGAAGTTGATGTAGAGGTCAACGGCAAACGATTTGCAGTGTCGATGTTTGTTCCCGAATCCCAACTCGCACCCGTAGCCTCTTCTGGCGCAGCTGGGTCTGCCAAAGCTCGCCCCAAGCGTGGCGGAGCAGGTGCAAGTTCGGCCGGGGCTGCTGGTAGCGGAAAAATCGCCGTGCCTATGCAAGGAACCATCGTGAAGGTTGAAGTCGAAGTTGGCCAGACCGTGACCAAGGGAGACACCGTGGTGGTGCTCGAGGCCATGAAGATGGAGAACAACGTGGCCTCAGACGTTGACGGCAGCGTGACCGAAGTCAAGGTGGAGTCCGGCGAATCTGTCACTGCCGGTCAAGTCGTTGTGGTTATCGAGCCCACTCCGGCGAGCTAAACAGTTGCGAGCTCAGCAGTTGTCCAGATGACCGAAGCGGCTGAGGAACAAGTTGGGGGGCGCGCCTCGGGCCGACTCAGAACCTCTCGGTATGCCAAGGTGTTGCCGTACCTTCGCGGGAACCTGCTTGAGGTTGGATGCGGAACGAGTCCACTCGTGCATGACTTCCGATCAAGCTTTACCTCGTATACCGGCTGCGATCTTGATGCCGAACTCATTGAGCGGCTGAGGGATCGATACCCAGAGGCCACCTACGAAGCGGTAGATCTTGACCACCAGGACTTGCCCCGCGACTGGGTGTCATTCGACACCATCTTGGCCACCGCTGTCATCGAGCACCTCTTCAACCTCGAGATGGTGATGAGTCGCTTGGCCGACCGGCTAGCAGACGGGGGCAACATCCTGCTGACGACACCAACCCCGTTCGGAAATGACATCGTTCTGCCCATCACCGCTCGCTTTGGCCTCACATCAGCAGATGCCTTTGCCGATCACATCAACATCTTGAACAAGCGACGTATGAATCTGCTCGCTGCCGAAGTGGGCCTTAAGGTCATCAAGTACTCCACCTTTCAACTTGGCATGAACTCTTTTGCCGTGATGGCCAAGCGCAGCTAGTTCAACGCTCTAGGCGGCGCGCGTGAATCATGGTCCACGGAAGTGGTGCTGCGACGCTCAGCACCTCGAAGTGGCGGCCAACAAGTGCAGCGAATGTGTGTTTTGACCAGTGCTGAATATGCCCCGGCGTATTGCCCAAGTCCGACAGGTAGCGCCCTCGCGCTAGGTTGCCGATTCGCCAGATGGGCTCTCGAGGAACTGAGAGGATCACCTCACGATCCGCAACTCGTGCAATCTCGGCTAATGCAACCTCTGGGTGAACAACATGCTCAAGCACCTCGATCGCCAGGATCAAATCCATACTGCGGTCAGGGAAGGGAAGTTCCTCAACGGAGCCTTGCACCTGCGCCACCTCGAGGCCTGCCCAGTGGGAGGCCAATTCTGGATCGGGTAGATCAAGGATCGTGATGCCCAGATCAGGGTTTCGTTCCAGCAGTCGGCGGGCAATGCTGCCTTCTCCGGCACCCACTTCAAGAACTGATGACGGGTTACTCTTAGCTACAAAGCCGTCAAATGCGTCAAAAAACCCTGCCATCATTCGGCGTTCTATGGGGTTTGAGGTGCCGTACTTATCGTACGCATTGCCGGTAGGGATCACCTCGCTAGCAGTAGTCACAGCCACGCAGGCTACAGGTTCTTCATTGGCAGTAGGTGAGCGAGAAGAAGTTCACCTCGGAGCGTGGGCCCTGCCTGTGGGCAGTATCGTTTCCAACGTGACTCTTCCCGGTGACCCCTGATGTGGTTCGCTTGAACGCCATATCCGAAGGTCCCGGGCCAGCGCGACGACACCTCAGACGACTGCTCGGGATTACTCTCCTGCTGCTCGTGGCGGTCTTCGTGGCTATCGCCCTCAAGCGAAATTGGGATGCCATCAGTGAAGATCTCGGCCTGCTCACACCCGCCGATTATCTGGCTTCATTCTTAGCAGCAGCGGCGGGACTCTTCTTGTTCTGGGCCAGCTGGCTGGCAATTCTGAACGGACTCGGAACCCGAATGC
>WLJI01000069.1 GCA_009701845.1 Actinomycetota bacterium | reverse complement strand
TTGTGCAGCGAGACCTGATCTCGGTCAGTTCAGAACCCTTCACAGCAGCGCCTGAGCCATTGGCCTCGATTCAGCAAGAGGCCGACCATGTCTGAAAAGCCACGCAAGATTGAAATCACTGACCCCGTCACCATCACCGTGGATGGTCGTCAGGTCACCGCTCAAAACGGCGAGCTGCTCATCGATGCCTGCGAGCGAAACGACGCCTACATACCTAGGTTCTGTTACCACCCGCGTATGAACCCCGTGGGCATGTGTCGCATGTGCCTCGTCGAGGTTGACACTGGCCGTGGGCCGGCTCTGCAGCCCAGTTGCATGATTCCGGTTGCCGCAGACATGGTGGTGGACACCACAAACGAGCAGGTTGCGAAAGCTCAAGACGGAATCCTCGAGTTTCTGCTAGCAAACCATCCCCTTGATTGCCCAGTCTGCGATAAGGGCGGAGAGTGTCCACTCCAAGATCAGACAATGGCCTATGGGCCCGGGGAATCTCGCTGGGTTGAAGAAAAGCGGCACTACGAGAAGCCGATTGCTATCTCTGAGACGGTCTACCTTGACCGCGAACGATGCATTTTGTGTGATCGCTGCACCCGCTTTGCCAAAGATGTTGCAGGCGATCCGCTGATTCACTTTATTGATCGCGGGTCGAACACAGAGATTGCGACCTTCCCGAACGAGCCCTTTAGTTCCTACTTCTCGGGTAACACCGTGCAGATTTGCCCGGTGGGTGCGCTCACAGCCAAGCCCTACCGGTTCCGTGCGCGGCCGTGGGACCTTGAAGAGGTCGAGTCCACCTGCACTGGTTGCTCAGTGGGCTGTCGAATCACGGTGCAGTCGAGTCGCAATCAGGTGCTGAGGTATCAGGGGGTCGACTCTGACCCTGTGAACTGGTCTTGGTTGTGCGACAAAGGACGCTTTGGTTTCGAGGCAGTCAATTCCGAGGACCGGTTAGCCGAGCCGCTCATGCTCGGCAAGGACGGAACCCTTGCGCCTGCGCGCTGGTCCGATGCGCTCAACGCCGCTGCTGATGCGATTCGTAGTGCCGCCCCTAGCTCTGTTGCAGTCATTGGCGGGGCGCAGCTCACGAACGAGTCTCAATACGCTTGGGCCAAGTTCGCAAAGGGAATTATCGGCACTGACAATGTTGATGCGCAGCTTGGAGATGGCCTCGCCGCCGAGCTGGTGTTGGGCCTTCCCGGTGCCACGATTGATCAGGTCTGCGCTCCCGGCTCCACGGTTCTCTATATCGGTCCTGATCCAAAAGAAGAGCTATCGGTTCTTTACATTCGCTTGAAGCACGCTGCCGACGAAGATGGCGTGAAGATAATCGAACTCAGTCCAGCCCGATCCGGCCTCTCGGCGTATACGGCTGAGTCGCTGCAATATCGCCCGGCCGACCTACCCAAACTTGTTGCAGCCTTACTCAGTGGCGAACTCCCAGAGCAGGGCCTTGCTGGCATCGACGCCGATGCATTCGCAGCGGCATCGAAAACGCTGCTCGCAGCCGGTGAAAACCTGCAGGTAGTGATTGGTCGAGCCAACCTGGCCGAATCAGCCGATTGCGTAGCTGTTGCTGCCGCAGCAGTTCGAGATGCAGTTCCCGGCGCAAAATTCTTGTCGGCTCTTCGCCGTGCAAACCTTCGTGGAGCACTCGAGGCTGGTCTCACCCCCGGAATGCTCCCAGGACGGACCCCTCTGGCAGACGAAGCTCAAGTCTGGACAAATCTTTGGGGCTCTGTTCCGTCAACTGCAGGAATGGACACAACGCAGATTCTGCAGGCCGCAGCAGCTAGCAAGGTGGACGTGCTCATCTTGTTGGGCGCTGATCCGTTAGCTGATTTTGCTGACCGCTCGTTGGCTCGTCGTGGCGTTGCTGGTGCTCGAACCGTGATCTCACTTGACCGATTCCTGACCGCTTCAACTCGTCAAGCAGACATTGTGTTTCCCGTGGCAGGTTTTGCCGAATGCGAGGGAACACATACCAACCTCGAAGGTCGCGTCACAACTTTGAATCAGAAGGTGACGGCTCCGGGCACGGCAAGAACCGACTGGATGATCGCTGCAGAACTCGCCGGGTTGCTTGGAAACGATTTGGGCGTTGAACGAGACGCTCAAGAACTTTGGGATGAGTTCACTAAGAACTCCGCAGTGCATTCGGGCGTGAGTACTGCAGCCTTGGCCGATCCCTCGGCTGCTGACGGACTGCTGCTTGATCTCAGCCCGTCTTCCTTTGCAGTACCCGTTGCGCCCCATGTTGCGCCGCAAAGTTCTTATTCATTGCGCCTCATTGTCAATCGAACCCTGTACGACCAAGGAACCGAGATTCACCATTGTGATTCCTCGGCGAGTTTGGCGCCGGCTGCCTCGGTTCGCCTCAGCCCATCTGACGCTGCGCCACTAGGGGTTGAGAACGGAACCAAGGTGACGGTGAGTTCGCCTCATGGTTCGATCACTGCTGGGGCGATCGTTGATTCAGGCGTGCCAAAGGGCTCTGCTGTAGTTCGTCACAACCTTGAGGGCGCAGACCCGGGTGTGCTCGTTGACGCTACTGATGTGGTCTGTGAAATCAGGGTTGAGGTGAGCTGAGATGACCTCGATTCTTCAGACGTCTGCGCTTGCAGGAATTCTTGCCAACGACCCGCTGTTGAGCGGCGAGGTCGGACTCACCACGCTGCTTGTGGTGCTCATCAAAGTAGTGGTGGCCTTTGTTGGTCTGTTGCTTTCGGTGATCTTGATGGTCTGGTTTGAACGCAAGGTCATTGCAGATATGCAGAACCGTTTCGGCCCGAACAGGGCTGGTCCGTTCGGCCTGTTCCAGACCATCGCCGATGGCATGAAGTTGATCTTCAAAGAAGACCTCATGCCCGAGCGAGCCGACCCGTTTGTCTTCAAGCTGGCGCCGTTCTTGTCTTTGGTTCCTGCCTTCTTGACCTTTGCGATTGTGCCGATTGCCGGCAGCTTCAACGATGGCCTTGACGGGGTAGTAACGATCTTGGGTCAGCAGACGTTTATGCAGGTTGCAGATCCACAGATTGGCATCTTGTTATTTCTAGCCATGTCGTCCCTAGCGGTGTACGGGATCATGCTCGCTGGCTGGGCTTCCGGGTCGAAGTACCCGTTGTTGGGTTCGGTTCGAGCCACAGCGCAGATGGTCTCATATGAGGCAGCACTCGGCTTGGCCTTGGCCTCGGTGTTGTTGATTGCTGGTTCGTTGTCTACCAACGCAATAGTCAACGAGCAATCAGGGTTCCGCTGGAATGTTTGGATGACTGGCTTAGTGCCATTTGTGATTTTCACGATTGCCGCAACAGCCGAGCTCAATCGTCCACCTTTCGATTTGGTAGAGGCGGAACAAGAACTTGTTGGCGGTTTCCACACCGAGTACTCCTCGTTCCGGTTTGCCATGTTCTTCTTGGCAGAGTTCCTGAACACCGTGACGATGTCGGCCATCATCGTGACTCTGTTCTTTGGCGGTCCATCGGGGCCCACCTTTGGCCTGACCAACTGGGTCGGGGTGTACATCCTCCCTTTCTTATGGTTCTTCTTGAAGTTGCTCGTGTTCTTGTGCATGTTCGTTCTGTTCCGTGCGACCTTGCCACGGTTCCGCTACGACCAAGTCATGGATCTTGGTTGGAAGTTGCTGATTCCAGCTTCTCTTGGTTGGTTCCTGCTGCTCGTTGCGGTCAGAGTCGCTAGTGACCAAGGCTGGAATCTGCCAGCTACGGTGCTTGCTGCTGCAGCTGGTCTTTTGGCAGGAGCGTTCTTGTTGGTACTGTCGATTCGCGCTTCCGCGGCAAAACGTGCAGCACTTTCGCTGCCAGGAGAAGGATCCTGATGGGCTACCTGAATGGCTTCGGCGTAGTCATGAAAAAGTGGATTGGCGTGAAGTCAGCCACGGGCGCGCGAATTACGAAGCAATACCCCGAAGAGACTCGACCAAAACCAGAACGCTTCCATGGTCGACACGTGTTGAACCGCTATGAGGACGGCATGGAAAAGTGCATCGGCTGCGAACTCTGCGCCGGTGTGTGTCCCGCAAAGTGCATTTATGTGCGCGGCCAAGACAACGATGTAGAAAACCCCACCTCACCTGGAGAGCGTTTTGGGTTTGTCTACGAGATCAATTACTTGCGTTGCATCCACTGCGACCTGTGTGTCGAGGCCTGCCCAACCGAGGCAATAACAGAGACCAAACTCTTTGAATTTGCCTTCACAAACCGGGCGGATGCCATCTATACCAAAGATGAGCTCCTTGTCGACGACGCAGGTCGCCCACAGCAGCTTCCCTGGGAAAACTGGTCCGGTGGCTTCGATCCAGCAACAGACAGTTCTGGCTGGATGCGAGCAACTGCGCCAAGCGGCGACGCCGATTTTGTTGGCATTGTTGCTTGGGCAGGTGAGCTTGGGTACGGGGTGCGGGCTCCTCAGCGTGCATCGATTGAGGATGAGTCAGGACCAGTTCCTGCAGGCGCCGGTCACGATCACGCAGACCACGATCACGCAGACCACGATCATGCAGACCACGGGCAACACGGTGACGCAGATCACGCAGATCCTGCCGAGCAAGACTCACCTCTTACCAACAAGACCCCCGGCCACTTTGATTCCACGGCCGATCTCCCCGAAAAGAAGAGGAGGTTCGGTAAGTGAGAGTTGAGATGTTTACTTTTCTGCTCACCGCGGCGATCTGCTTGGCTGGTTCGGCCGGAGTGGTGCTCTTGCGTAATCCGGTACATAACGCCCTGAGTTTGGTCGCAACCTTGTTTGGTGTTGCAGTGCTCTTTATTCAACAGGGCGCATATTTTCTGGCAGCGATTCAGGTGATTGTCTACGCCGGGGCCATCGTGATTTTGTTCTTGTTTGTCATCATGTTGCTCGGCGTTGATCGAGCCGAGGGATTCGATCGAGATCCGATTCTGGGGCAACGACCAGCCGCAATCGCTGTTGCTGTAGCAATTCTTGGACTCAGCCTGACTGCCCTGCTCTCTGTAGGTTCACGAGTAACTGGCCAAGCCTCCACCCTTGCAGCAATTGATGGCTCCGAGCCCAACATCAATGCGCTCGCGAAGGTGTTGTTTACCGATTACGTGTTCGCCTTCGAGATCACCTCGGTGTTGCTCACTGTTGCAGTCGTGGGCGCTGTAGTTCTTTCACGCAAGGCCGGCCCAGCGATTGATCTCGGTGAGTTCCCAGAGGGAACTACTGCAGATCTGCTCGAAGCCAGACATGCTGCGAAAACTCAGCGCCATGAGGCCGAAGGTGACGACTCTCAGGGTGACGATCTAGAAGGTGACGATCCAGATGATGGCGATGCAGAAGATGAGACCACACAGGAGGCTCTCCGCTGATGCTTGCACTGAATGAAACCTGGTACCTGGTCCTAGCGGCGATGATCTTTACGATCGGTTCTCTAGGGCTGCTCACTCGCAAGAACCCGCTCGTGATGTTCATGTGTGTTGAACTCATGCTCAACGCAGTCAATCTGACTTTTGTGACCTTCTCGAAAGCCTTGGACGACATTGCCGGCCAAGCAATTGTCTTTTTTGTGATGGTGGTGGCCGCAGCCGAGGTTGTAGTTGGGCTTGGGATCATCGTGGCGATCATGCGTCGCCGCCAAAGCGCAAATGCCGACGACGTTTCTTTGATGAGGGGTTGAGCTGATGAATCTGATCTGGCTCATTCCTTGCCTTCCCCTGTTTGGGTTTTTAGTCCTCCTAGTAGCCGGTAGAAAGCTCGGTGACCCTGGTGCCGGATGGTGGGGGACCGGACTTGTCGCGGCGAGTTTCCTGGTCGTGGTCAAGGTTTTCTTTGACCTCTTGGCTCTACCAGAAGAAGAGCGGTCGCTGACCCAGACCCTCTTCACTTGGATTCCTTCTGGCAGCTTCAAGGTCAGTATCGGATTCTTAGCCGACCCGCTCAGCATTCTCATGTGCCTGTTCATCACAGGAATCGGCGCGTTGATCCACTTGTATTCCATTGGCTACATGAAGGGGGACGAGAAGTTCTCCAAGTTCTTCCTGTACCTCAATTTGTTCCTAGCTTCCATGTTGCTCTTGGTGCTTGGTGACAATCTGCTCCTGACCTTCTTGGGCTGGGAAGGCGTGGGAACGTGTTCGTATCTGCTGATCTCTTTCTGGCATACCGATCCAGCGAATGCCTCAGCTGGCAAGAAAGCCTTTGTCACCAACCGAATTGGTGACTTCGGATTCATGCTGGGCACCTTCTTGGTGTGGGTCACCGTCGGCTCAATCAACTACGCCGACATCGGCCCAGCGGCACCGATGATTGCTGCAGGTACTGCCACTGCAATTGCACTGCTCTTCTTTCTCGGAGCAGTTGGAAAGTCGGCACAATTGCCACTATCGGTTTGGCTACCCGATGCCATGGCTGGTCCGACTCCTGTCTCGGCGCTCATTCACGCTGCCACGATGGTGACCGCTGGCGTGTACTTGATTACCCGCTTGAACCCGATCATGGCTCAGGCCGGATGGGCCAACGACGTGATTGCTTGGACTGGTGCAATTACTGCACTTGTCGCAGCGTCGATCGCGATTGCGCAAACTGACATCAAGAAGGTGCTGGCGTATTCAACGGTGTCCCAACTGGGCTACATGTTCTTAGCTGTTGGAACTCAGAATTATGTGGCTGGCATCTTCCATATGGTGACTCACGCGTTCTTCAAAGCACTTCTCTTCTTGGGCGCAGGTTCGGTCATTATGTCAATGTCTCATGAGCAAGACATGCGTAAGTTCGGCAACCTGCGTAAGTATTTGCCCGTCACCTTTGCCACCTTCATGATCGGCTGGTTGGCTATCTCGGGTATTCCGCCACTGGCTGGATTCTGGTCCAAGGATGAGGTTCTTGCTGGTGCGTTCAACTCTGGCCCTGCCGGACCGGTGCTGTGGGTGATTGGCCTACTCGTAGCTTTGATGACGGCGTTCTACATGACACGCGTCGTGATCATGACCTTCTTTGGAAGTGAAAAGTGGCGCCTCACCGACGATGCTCACGAAGCAGATGAGGTGGGAGACGTTGAATCGTCAGATCTTGTGACTGCCTCGGTTGCCGCTGCTGAACACGGTGCGGCAGATCACGATGATCATCACGGACTGAGCCCAGATCACACTCCCAAGGAATCTCATTGGACGATGACGGCGCCACTTGTCGTACTTGCCGCGCTGTCCATTCTTGGCGGGGCAATCAACTTGCCCTTTGGCTCAGACTTCAAACACCTCGAACACTGGCTAGAGCCCACGCTGGCTTTCGAACACGAACTGCCGCCCGTGCCGGTATTGGTGCTTCTGGCCTTTGCCGCAATTGCCGTTGCGAGCCTCGGAATCTTCATGGCGTACTGGGTGTACAGCAAGCACAAGATTGCCCCAGAGAAAATCGAGCGGCCAGTGTTGGCGCATGCTTGGTACATCGATGAGACCTACGCCAAGGTGGCTGGTGGTCCTGGAGAGGCAGGGTTCCAAGGCGTTGCTGATTTTGACGGCACCGTTGTGGACGGTGCCGTGAACGGGGTCGGTGCTGGTGTGCTTGGCATCGGTAACAGGCTTCGGCCCGTGCAGTCCGGTCTGGTGCGAAGTTATGCGCTTGGAATCAGCATCGGCGGAGCACTTCTGCTCGCCTTTATTGTCACGAGGATGAACCTGTGATTGGAACCTTCCTCAACCCATCCACGCTGCTGCTTGGCTCCGAGTTCGCCGAGGAAGCAACGAATGCGTCGAATTTCCCGATGATCCCAGCGCTCATCATTACTCCGCTGATTGGCGCAGCAATCATTGCGCTCATACCCAGGTCTCGAGCTGACCTCTATAAACAGATTGCAGTTATTACCAGTGTGATCACTGGTGCCTTTTCGATTGCCATGCTGGTTGCTTTTCAGAAGGGCGATTCGGGCTATCAGTTTGTTATTGACCAGCCATGGATTAGCGGTCTTGGAATCTCACTGCACTTCGGAGTAGACGGGATTTCACTGTTCTTGATGGTGCTCACGGGAGTGATCTTCCCGATTGCGTTACTCGGGGCAAAAGTGGATCACGACCCCAAGCCCTATTACGGGTGGCTCATGGTGCTCATGGCTGCCTCAATGGGCGTGTTCAGCTCACTTGATCTAGTGCTGTTCTTTGCCTTCTTCGAGCTTGTTCTTGTGCCGATGTACTTCTTGATTGGGCTCTGGGGTCACAGCAACCGTGTGTACGCAGCGACGAAGTTCTTCTTGTACACCATGCTGGGCTCGGCCTTCATGCTGGTTGGGCTGGTGTCACTTGCCGTATTGAACGCCCGAGCAATGGGTGGTCCAATCACCTTCGACCTAGTCGAGATTGCCAAAAATCAAGCTATCTCTGTTACTGCCGGACGCTGGATCTTCTGTGCCTTTGCAGTCGCCTTCGCCGTCAAGGTTCCGCTGTTCCCGCTACATACCTGGCTACCCGACGCCCATACTGAAGCACCCACTGCCGGTTCGGTGATTCTCGCTGCGGTGATGCTCAAGCTCGGAACCTACGGCTTTATTCGCTTCGGTCTAGATCTTTTCCCCGAGGCATCGCATTGGGCTGCTCCGGTCATGATGACGCTCGGTGTGATCGGCATCATCTACGGGGCGATTTGCGCAACGATGCAGAAGGACCTCAAGCGCCTAGTGGCTTATTCCTCTATAGCGCACCTTGGATTCATCGTGCTCGGGGTGTTTGCATTCTCAGTGCAAGGCCTCGAGGGAAGCATCTTGATCATGGTGAACCACGGCATCTCTACCGGGGCGCTGTTCTTGCTGGTGGGGTGGATCTACGAGCGTCGCCATACGCGCAAAATCGCGGAACTATCAGGACTTCAAAAAGTGGCACCGATTTTTGCTGGGGTGTTCACACTTGTCATGCTGTCAAGCATTGGCGTTCCCGGATTGAACGGATTCCCTGGTGAGTTTTTGGTTCTGCTTGGGTCCTTTGCAAGCGCTCGTTGGTGGGGAGTTGTGGCAGTCAGCGGAGTGATCCTTGCTGCGCTGTACTTACTCTGGGCCTACCAGCGGGTATTTCACGGTCCAGTCACAGAGCCCAATAAGGGCTTCCGTGATTTGAGGCTCACCGAAGGGTTAGTGATTGCGCCGCTACTAGTTCTGATTGTCTTCCTTGGCCTGTACCCCAAGCCAATGTTGGATCGGATCGAACCCTCGGTCGAGCGACTGTTAGCTCACGTGGATCTAGAAGTAGACGGATTTGAGCTTCAAGAAGTGAAGTTTGTAGCACCGGCCCCGGGCGAAGTTGAAGACAAGGCGAGCCATTCTGAGGCTGGTCACACCGAGGCTGGTCAGACCGAGGGGAAGCCCTGATGATTGCTCTCATTGTTCAGGATGCACCCATAGAGACTCTCGTTGCAGAAGCTTCAACAGGGACCCCCGAGATTATCTTCTCGGCGATTGCGCCGAATCTGATTCTCATGCTCGGTGGGGTGTTGCTGCTCACCGTTGTCTCGCTGATGCGTGGCAAGTCGCCCTCATGGTTCCCTGCAGTGTGGACGGTGGTCACGGCAACGCTGGCGATCGTTGCGCTGTTCCCCCTCTGGGCTCGGGTCCAAGATGAGGGTGCGCAAACGGTCATGGCCGGCGCTGTTGGGCTTGATGGGTTCTCCTTGTTTGTCACCGGAATCATCTGCCTCTCGGTGATTATGGGCGCACTCCTGCTCGAGGGCTACGTGCGCAGAGAAGGCATTGAGGGCGCAGAGTGGTACGTGCTGTTGCTGCTCTCCGCCTCGGGTGGAGTCACGATGGCCTCGGCGAACGACCTGATTGTGATGTTCATCGGGCTCGAAATCCTCTCTGTTGCGGCCTATGTGCTCACCGCGATGCATTCCAAGCGCATCTCTTCTCAAGAAGCCGGCCTCAAATACTTTGTTCTTGGAGCCTTCTCCTCGGCCTTCTTGCTCTATGGAATTGCTTTGACGTACGGAGCAACGGGTTCAACCAACCTGGTGCAGATTCAGCGTTTCTTGTCAGACACCGTCCTGACTCAGAACGGCTTGTTGCTGGCAGGCTTTGCCTTCATGCTCATTGGATTCGGTTTCAAAGTTGGCGCTGCACCGTTTCATACCTGGGCACCGGATGTGTATCAGGGTGCGCCATCTCCGGTGACGGCCTATATGGCTTCGGGTATTAAGGCGGCTGGGTTTGCCGGGCTGCTTCGAGTCTTTGTGGTCACGTTTGGTCCAACCTATGGGCCAGATTGGCGACCGATGGTCTATGCGCTAGCTGTGCTGAGCCTGTTGGTTGGCTCGTTCATGGCCATTGTGCAGACGAACGTCAAGCGAATGCTTGCCTACTCTTCAATTAGCCACGCTGGGTTCATCCTCGTAGCAGTAGAAGCCTCCTCAACTCAGGGCACCTCTGCTGCACTGTTCTATCTGTTGGCCTATACCTTCATGGTTACTGGCAGTTTCGCAATTGTCACCATCATGGGCCGCACGGGTGACGGCACCCATGCTCTCGACGATTATCGCGGACTCGGTAGGGCGCGACCCGGGTTGGCGCTGATCTTTACGGTGTTCTTGCTTGCTCAGGCTGGTGTGCCCTTTACCGCAGGATTCTTGTCGAAGTTCTACGTGATCAACTCGGTGGTGGCAGAGGGGCAGTATGCCTTGGCAGTTATTGCGATGGTCTCTGCAGTAGTAGCTGCATTCTTATACCTGCGGGTAGTAGTCGCCATGTACTTCTCTGAAGACGCTGCAGCAGAAATGATGGAATCAAGAATCAAGATTCCTGCTGGTGCCTCGATTGCCTTGGTTATTGCAGTGATTGGCACTCTCTGGCTGGGCATAGTGCCCGGAGCAATAACTGATGTTGCTAACGATGCCGTCGCGCAGCTCGTAGCTTTCAGAAGCTAAATCCTAGGTTCAGGGCTGCCCAAGCTGGGGGATCAAGTAATGGGTTGGATCAAGCGCAATCGAAGCAGATACGTGATTGGTTCCGAGGGGCGCGCCGGTACTGGCCTGCTAGCTCATGCGCTGTGGTCCACAGGGGTTCTAGGTAGACCAGAGGAATATTTCAATCAGCCAGATTTAGAAACCTATGCCGCACAGTGGCATGTGGATGTTCCGAGGACTGAGTCCGACTCTGCTGGCTACATCGGGGCCTACAACAAAGCCTCTTCTACATCGAACGGAGTATCGGGCCTGAAGGTGATGACAGGTTCGCTGAGCACCATTGGACAGTTAACCGGATGTGAGGCCGCGGCTGATCCCACTGAGATATTGCTGAGCCTTGGAATCTCGATCATCTTTCTTATTCTCCGGAAAGACAAAGTTGCTACCGCAGTGTCCAAGTGGCGTGCACAGCAGACGGGCGAATTTAAGCGCTTTCAAGGACGAGGAGCAGTTTCTTCAGCTGAAATTGGCCTGCCTAGTGATGAAACCATGCAGGTGCTCATTGATGAGTCTCATCGGGCTGATTCGTACTGGAGTTCGCTTGATAGCGAGCGAATTTCGGTGCATGAGTTTGTCTATGAGGATTTTTCGCAGGACATCGAAGGCACCGTTGCGCACATCGCTGATCAGCTTGGAATTCGGCGAGCTCAGATTCCCTCGGGGGCACGGTTGCCTGTACGAATTAGGGACGAACGCTTAGAGGAGTTCATCGCTGATTACAAACAGCGACACTCAAATGATCCGCCCTCACCCTCCTCGTTTCCTCCTGCGACAGATCCCCTCTAGGACCCTCGCAAGACAAGACGGGATTTTTGCTGCGGTGTAGCGTTGCTGTTTTCGAAGGAGGTAACCCGTGAGCGACAGCGCTAACTCAGATGATCGCCCTGAACGCAAAAAACGGCGCCGCATTCCCTTCAGGCGGGCTAGCAGCGATGCACCACACAGCGATTCGGCCAGCGCTGATTCTGGTTCGCGTCATTTTGATCTGGCCGAGGAGGATCCCGATTGGGACGCCGCTTGGGAAGGCTACGCCGCCGGCAAGGACGCCTCGATGCAGAGCAATCTTGGCCAACTCAAAGCTGTCGTACAGCTTGCAACTTCTCGGGTTGAACTTCGCGGTGAGTTTGATCAAGAGGTCGTAGCGGTCTTGGGCGATCTCGTTGTAGATAGGTCGGCGGTTGAGGACGACAGCGAGGGCCCGTCGAGTTATGACCACAAAGCGATCGGGGTTCTTCCCCGATTGACCCTCAGGCTTGCCTCCCGACCTGAACAAGCAGATGAATCCTCCGGTACCTGGGAACTCGAGAGAGATGAAGCTGGGGTTGTGGCTGTTGGCAACGGAACCGAGGCACTGATAGCAGCAGTATGGGCGCAGCTACTTCACATCTCTGAAGAACTCAGCCCCACGGCGCTTCACCTTCGTCTGCCATGTCTTGAGCTGAATGGGTATGGCCTTGTGCTGTGCGGAGGCACGCTTACGCAACGCGAGCAACTCACCGATGAACTGATTCGCTCCGGTGCAAGCTACCTGACTGCGGACGATCTCGTCTTAGTTGAGGGGACCCGAACAGCGTTTGGAAGTCCGAGCCCTCGTAGGTCAGAAAATGCTGCCGGAGAGCGGCGGTTCGAAGCGGCGAGTGCTACAGCTCAGGTGGTGGCTCAGTGCGCCGTTGGGCTGATTGTGGTTCTGGAAGAACAAGCGGTGCATCCAACGAGTTCACCGCGAAAGCTCGCTCCGTTGAGCATGGCGCAGACCGCTATCGAACTTCTTCAGAGTCGGTCTGTCTCTGACTCTCAACCTGGTCCCAGTAATGAACTTGCACTCGAGATGGCAGCTCTGCTGGTAGCAGGCTCGTCATGCGTGAGTGTCTCCGCTCCGACCACCCAACATGAGCTTGACCATCTGCTTCGCGAACTGAATGCACTTCACCCCCCGGACCGACGCCGGCTCGCGGTGCTATACCGGCTGCAGCAACCTGATAGTTCAACCAAACGCCTTGCTGAGCAGACGGGTTCGACTGCGCGAATGATTCGATTTGATCAAGATGCGCTGATCTTCGAATCGCAGAGTCAATCCCATGAAGACTCAGATAGCTCCAGTGAGCGGACATCCCCACAACTGCTGTCAGCTCATGAAGCAGACGAACTCCTAGCTCGGTCTGAGCTAGAGGGTGCGCAGAAGCGACCAAGGGTATGGCCAACCCCGGGTGCATTTGGTCTGACTGATTGCCCCATGGGACCTAGCGAACATCAACTGTGGGAAGGACTCTCGCTGCCGGTCAGCGAACAACTCGACGCCTTGCCCTCGGGGGTGGCAGTGGAACTGCTCTCTAGAGATCTCCTCGAGGCACCAACTGCTACTCGCGACCGAATCCTGCATGCGCATGTGCTCGCACAGCGCCATGCCAATGAAGTCGCCGGCGCGTTGATCTGGGTGCTGCGAGTTGCTGCCGAGGTAGATGTGAAGCCAGTGA
>WLJI01000068.1 GCA_009701845.1 Actinomycetota bacterium | reverse complement strand
GCATGCGTGAGCCCAGTCTTGCTCGACCACTGTTCCACCAACTTGTAATGAACGGTAGAAAGTGGACTTGAGGTGATTCCAGATATCCCAGGTTTTGGCAACATCGTTGAACAAGAACTCAATGGGACGACTCGTTGGCCAAGACTCGTCTGACACGTCTCCCTGGTGTGCAGTCACTAGGCCCCGGTCCTGACCCAAACGGCTCTTATAGAGCGGCAGAAAAGACTCACCATTTTGAAATCGACCACTCAGTGGCAGCTCAGCTGTTCGGTCCTCGATGTCTTCAAATACGAAGAGGTCATAGGAATCAATCGTTGCTGAGTGAACAGTCGAATTTTGTCGGAGGCCTTTCAGGATTCCAATGGTGATATCACCAAGAAATGGTCCAAGCTCTACGACTGCACCTGACCCCGTGAACTCGGTTGCCATGTAGCGGGTCACCCAGGCGACCTCCCAGGGGGAGCAGATGTCGACTAGCGCGAGCGGGTCAGTAAAGAAACTGCGCGGGAACCAACGCCGCAGCGGCTTGCCCACCGAGTACTCCCACCGGAATCTGCGGATTCTGCTCTTGACGCCGTATGTTCGCTCCTTGAACGAGAGCTCATTCTGGCTCCAGACCTCTTGTGCCATCAGGCGTTTCCTTCTGTTTGGGAGTCGAGATTCATGGTTCAGAACAATGTGTAAACAGCAATGGGTACGACGGCTTGAGTCGTAGCTACTGCCAGCGCGATCAGGCCGAGCAGCGCCATCATCGGGATAAACCACCAGACTCGATTGACCAAGGCGAAGCTCGTAATTTGTTTGCAGAGTTGCAGTAGGTGCTTGATCCGCAGCCTCATGATTCTTGTAACCCTTGTCTGCCGATATAGACCACGACGGAGTCTTCAAGGCGTTCTACAACGACGCGCAGTTGCAGACCCTCTCGTGCTGCACCACCTCTAAAGGCCACCATGCTATCGGTGGAAGAGCCACTTGGCCCCGGTGTGATCTCCATCTCGCCAAACCGTGCCATGAGTTGGCCCAGAACCGAGTCCGTGGTGAGTCCACGCAGTTCTGATTCGCTGTCGGCTCCTATCATCTGGAGCGAACCCTCGGTTGAGACGATTACTTCATCTTGGTCACACCGCAGAAGGATCACAGAATCTGCGCCGCACCACTCATTGAGTACAGCACGAGGATTCTCTGGCAACACGGGTGGTTCTGGTGGGTTCCGCACCGCAACAAACGCTGTGGTGATGGTGTCAGAGGTGCTCCATGCGACCCGAAACTGACGACCGCCTTTTTCGTCTGCGTCCCCGATAACAAGATCTTGAATCAGGTCGCTCGCCGTTTCATGCTTGGGAGCATCGCTGCCGAGTTGATCACAAAGTTTGCTGATGAGCTGCTCTGGGCTTGTGGCATCTTGCAGGCCTAGCTGAGACAAGTAGTAAGAACGGTCTCCAAAGGTGCAGCTAGGAACAATCGCAGCCGAGTCCGATAGTCCAAGGTCGGCTACAACGCGGAGCTCAATTCGGGCAGGTACTTCGTCGCAGACCCATTCAGCAAGCAGTCGACTGGCCTGTTCGGACCAGGTTTCTGATTTCTCCTCGGGTTGGGCCCACGGTCGGATGTACTGCAGTTGACCGCCCTCAAGGGTAGCGAGTCGATTTCGCAGTGCATCTAGTTGCCCGTTCCAGATGGGCTTCAAAGAGTCAAGCGACGCGGCAACCCCGAACTCGTCTCGTTCCATCGTGCTCACTACATAGCTCAGCTCCTCAGGCGGCATCTGGAACAGGCTGAGTTCGACTGGGAAGATGACTTCATTCATTCCCACGTCGAATCCCCGGTCTTCTGCGAAGCGAAGGAGCTGCGCAAATTCATGCCAGTTCGGTCGCATGAGGCAGTGCGCCAAGCTGACTTTGGTGCCATGGCGTGTGGCGTAGGACTCGAACCTGTCAAGGTTTGCCATCACCTGATCGAACTCCGCCCCAACTCGAATGCCCTCGTACGTAGGTGCGGTAATGCCGTCAAGGGAGAGGACGAATGAGATCGGCAACTGCTCACAAATCTGCTCGATTCGATTCGACCACTGTGTGCCGTTGGTCGTCACCGCCACCTCTGGAGGGTGCGGCAACCTGGCCAACATCGTCATAACGCGCAGCGGCTCTTTACCAAGGAATGGTTCACCGCCTAAGAAGTTCACCTTCTCGAGATGCGGCAAGAACTCCTCGAGTTCTTCAAAAAACGAATCTTGGTACACAACAGGTAGTGGTGGACGATGCTCTCTGTGCGTCCTGATTGAGGAGGACCAGTCTCCGTTGCACATCTGGCATTGCAGGTTGCAGGAGTTCGTCATCGAAAACTCCATCTGCACTGGCCAACGGGGATGTTCTTGCGTCAGCGTGTGATCATCAAAGATCCGAGCGAAGACGATTTCCTCGTCGCCCTGATCCACTTGCCATTCGCAGAATCCGCATCCCTCGGAGTAGTCCCCAATCTTGAGTGCAGCGCGCATCCGTGCCGTACTCGAACTTTCCCAGATGTCTCGGATCGATTGTTCGGCAACGTCACCCATAAGAGCGCCTGTGTTCTGACAGCAGGCCCGGACCTTGCCGAATTGATCAAAATACATAGACACCGTCGGCGCGTAGCAAGCTGACTCGAAGGCAAGTGAAGCGAGTTTTTCTGACCGGGATTCCGCAGGTCGTTCCGTCGTAGCCGGGGTTGCTTGGCGCGGCGCAGAAGCAGGATTTGCAACGGCGCGCAACTTTCTCCCGATCCGCTGTTGGATCTTCACGCGCTGGGTTCCTTGGTCCCGAGACGTCGTCCAAAGCTTGCCCGTAGGCGAGAGAGTTTTAGGCGCTGAGGCTGCCGACGAATTCTGAGCCAGATAAGGCCCAGCCGACCTTCCACCCACCAATAGGCATCGACCATGGCAAAACCCAACCGCTGCCGACCCTGCACGGCACCGTCTCGCGCCATTTGTCGAAGCTCGAAACGACGCCAGCGATTGGCTCGCACAAGTGTCTGACGAATCACAGGAGCTTCGACGTCACGACCAAGGTCCCACTCAGGGTCTTCAAGGCGACTGGTATACAAGTGCATCAGCCGAGCTTGGTGCCATGGGCCTGCTGGGTGAAGTGCCCAACCTCGTTCTGGGTCTAGGCACAGGTCACCATTGCCAAGGTCGGCAATAAAGTTGAACTCGGCAGGGAGCCGTGGGCAGTCCTGTTGACCTAGTGACCAAGCGGTGGCAATAAGGGCGCCCTGGTCGCGGGTGCGCCACTCGGGCCACTCAAACGAAGCAATAGCTCGCTCGTTCCACATGTCTAGGAACTCGGTGCTGTCGGGTCCGAACAGAAACACCCCGCCGTTCCAGTGCACCCAGTCGCCGGGAACCTGTGCACCAAAGCGTTCGCTGATCTGCTCGCGTAAGTGCGAACAACTATGTGTTTCTCCGAAGCCGGTGCACTCGCAGTTCATTGCCCATGGGCTGAATCGGTCAACCTGATTTACCGAGATGGTGAGGTCAGAAGCAAACGCAACTGGACCATGGCGATGTTCGAATATCTCTTCAACGCCGGGCCGCACTGCAATGATGTCTGAGTCTAGGTAACACCATTCTCCAACAGGCAGGTGGTTGTGGATCCCAGTCTTGAGCCAGATGCTGGCCTGATGGTCATCGAAATGCTTGGGAGTTGCCACGTCGACCACGGTGTGAATCCCATCAAGATCAATCGGGCAGACATTGCGAGTGGAATCGGTGACAACCCAGATCTCGAGCGAGGTTAACGGAGCAAGATTCTTTACTGCGGTGCGAAGGGTTTCGGTGTGCATCTCTGGTCCGCAGACTACGAACACCCACCGGCATTGGTTCATGATCTCTGCAGTCACTTTTGCAGGACCTGCTGCAAGTAGCGCCTTTCGGCTAGCAGCCACTTTTCGGATATTCCTTCGGGACTTGCGTTCGTGAGCTAACCGGTTCATCGCATCTGGCAGGGCCGGCAGATCTCTGCGTAAGAACTCAACAGCTGCATTGTCAAAAACCATGAGGTAGACAAGCACGACCAACCACAGCAGCGGCAACTTGAGCGCCAGAGCGATGAGTGCTGCGAGCGGGATCCACTTCTCTACAAACTCGTTGAGCACGACAAAGCCCAAGAATCGAATGCGCCCACCTGAGTGGCGCAAGGACCGAAGGTGCACGGGTTCTGACCACAGCACAGACATCTGGAACATGCGATAGGCCACGTAGGCCAAACCAAAGTACGGCAGCCATTGCTGTTGAGTACCTTGAGCGACCATGAGAAGCGCCGTAGCGGCGGCAAAAAACTCAAAAATCACCATGACGCCAAGAATTCTTCGGGAGTGCGTAACCCCGATCTTGGTTGCCAGTGTTGTCACTCCTGCACGCTGATCATGAGCGATGTCGCCGATCTGATGCCAGAGAATGCCGCGAAGGCCCATCAATAGCGCCCAAAGGCCAACGGACAACGTGATTGCCAAACCTGGTGCAGATATGCCCGCAATCTGGGTAAACACTTCAACGCTCAGAAGAATGGGCACGACGTACGCGTAGAGGGCGTCGGCCAGAACTCCGGCTGCTGATCGGTCCTTGAGCCGTATCGGCTTCAGCGAGTAGATCAGCAACAGGGCGACTTCGGCACCGAGCAGGCCCAAAACCACGGTGGTATGGGGTAGCCAAATCCAAGGCAGCAACCCGCACAGTGCTGTTGCGGCTAGTACGCCTACTCGTGCCTGAGTTGAAAGCGCTGCCATTTGGTTGGAAGCCCCAGCCAGTTCATCAGTGGTGATGTCGGCTAGGTCGTTCACGACGTGGCCAAAGGCTGCCACTCCGACTGCTGCGATCAAGAACAGGATCAGGTCTATGAGCAGTTGGAGGCCGTTCGGATTGAGCGCCGGCAGCGAGGCCAACGCTGCTGCTGCAATCAGCGGCGGAATCTTATGGTCCCACCACTGACCAGATCTGACTACAGAACTGTCTACCCTCATGCTCAAGCCGTCCTCATGAGGAGATCAATTCCGTACGGCAACGAGTCCACCAGATCGACAGCATGAGCAGGTTCCAAGTTCGCTGATCGTTGTTCGCGCCGAGGGACTGCACGGCATCGCGGTCAACAAGGTCAAACAATGCCGAAGTGGGGTCTGTCAGATGAGCATGCTTGAGTTCAACAACCTCAGGGAGTTGCAGCCAAGAGGCCATGGGTGACCCAAACCCCTGTTTTGTTCTTGCAGACACCGAGTCTGGCCAAAGGTCTCCGCAAGCTCGACGCAACAACAGCTTCTCGTGCGTCTCATTGACCTTGTGATGCGCAGGCAATGCCAGACAGCCTTCGGCAACTTGTACGTCCAAGAACGGAGAGCGCACTTCTAGGCCGTGCGCCATGGAGGCGCGATCAGTCTTCACCAAAATGTCGCCCGGCAAGTAGTGGTCAAGATCGAACCGGCTGATGTCATCGGCTGTGCCGTAGGTATAGCGAGAAATATCTACGCTGCTTGCATCTAGTGCTGGCAGGCCAAGCTCGGCGAGTTGCGTAGCAGAGAAGTATTGGCGAAACGACGCGTACCGGCGTGCAACCGCTGACCCACCGCTCGGGGCCTCAAGTGACCGCGCAGGCTTGGGTGGGGTGCGCCGAGCGCGCAATCCTGCCTTCATCTTGGTGAGCAGAGAGCCAGAGTTGGTTGAAGGGGTGCTTGCGTTGCTCAGACCCGCTTGCTTGAGTTGCGGCGCCCCCGGAGTACCTGGCTCCAAGGTGCCTCGCGCCCAGACGAGGTAGCCACCGAGCAATTCGTCGGCGCCATCACCGGTGAGTGCCACTTTGACGTGTTCACGAGCGAACTTGCAGAGCATGCTGGTTGGCAGCGAGGAGGAATCACCAAATGGTTCGTCCCAGGTAGTAGCGAGTCGCAGAATGTCATCTGCAAGATCTGAGGTATCAGGGGTGAGGACATGCAAAGTCATGGCATGTTTGGCTGCTGTGTCTTGAGCAAATGCAAGCTCTGACTCGCCGGGCATATCAAAGGTGAAGGCATGCAGGTCTGGGTGATGAGCAGCTGCAAGGGCCGCCACTGTGGTGGAGTCCACCCCACCCGATAAGAAGGTGCCGATTGGAACATCTGCCTCGAGCTGTTCCTGCACTGCGTGATCCAGCGCGCCACGGAACCACACGGCTGCATCCTCGAGAGAGACTCCTTCGGTCACCTCTGGGGGAGTCCACCAGCGGTCTACCTTCGGCGAACTCCCAAGAGACCAGCGCAGGCGAGAGGCATGCGGTACTGACTCAATGTCGCACCAGATTGACTGACCCGATGGGACATATCCCTGCCGCAACATCTCTGCCACCATCTTGGGATCAGGCGTCCCGCCGGCAAACCCTGCAGCGCGCAGCGCATGCGATTCAGAGGCAAAAGCCAAGAGCCCGTCGGCCGTAGTTGCGTAGTAGAGCGGCCGCTCACCGAAGCGGTCTCGGGCAAGCAGCAGTGACTGGGAGCGGTCATCCCACACAGCTAGCGCAAAGGTTCCGGGAAGATGCGGAAGGAAGCCTTGGCCGTACTCATCATTGAGTGGCAGCACGACCTCACAGTCAGACCCGGTGCGGAATGGGTACTGAGAGTACTGCTCCCTGATGCGCTGGTAGCCGTAGATTTCGCCGTTGCACACGACTGCCGTTCGCTGATCAGGGCTATAGAGCGGCTGATGACCATCCGTTGGGTCAATGATGGACAGTCGGGCGCTGCCAAGCACAGCGTTTTGAAATACTGCTATTCCCTGCTCGTCGGGCCCACGGTGATTGAGAGCAGAGATCATGACCTGAACGCGGTCAACAAGCGCGTCTGCACCTGCTCCGACTATTCCGGCAATGCCGCACATCGACTGCTCCTTTGAGACCCTGTTCTCCCCTTTACGCTAGCAACGAAACTGAGAATCCGACTGTTGTCGACACCGACAAACAGCGGGTCTTTGCATGCGGGTGCATGATTCGAAGTGTCTGCAGAGCATCCGGGCATGGCCCGACTCATCGAGTCTGGGTACCATGAAGATCACAAGCGGACTTGAAAGAGGCAGCAGGTGACTCTGATTACATCTCAAATCCAGCCTCGACAGATACTTCAGGATCAAGTTGCTAACACAGAGTTCTTGCAGCAGGGAGTAGTGACTCGCCCCTTCTTGAGTTCGGAACAGTTGTCTCACCTGATGTTAGAACTCGAACAGCTTGGATCCTTTGGCGGAACAGGTTTCTACGACACTGCTGCTGCCGAGTTGAAGTCAGCCCAGCGAGAAGCGATCCACAACATTTTGTGCGCAGCCTTTGCTCAGGGTTCTGCTGACTTGCTGATCGACTATGAACCCGTCATGTCTTCCTACATCGTCAAGGGCCCAGGGGAAGACAGCCAAAAAGAGATTCATAGAGATTTTCGCTTGCTCGACGAGTCGGAGTTTCGGGCAGTCTGTATTTGGGTTCCACTTGTTGATGTTGACGAACGCAACGGCGCGTTGGCTGTCATCAAGGGAAGCCATCAGGTGGACACTGGTCCAAGATCAGTACCTATGACCCCCCGCTACTCAGAAGATCCGCTCCTAGACCTGACCTTTGCCGATACAGAGACCGTGCCAGTCGCAGCAGGCGAAGCAGTGGTCTTCGATATGGCCTTGGCTCACGGCTCAGATCTGAACCACTCCAACCTTCCGCGCCGTGCAGTCGCTGTGGCCTATGCGCCAAAACTTGCACCGCTCTCGCTGTACTTCTGTGACCCTGATGACAGCGTAGAAGAGCTAGCTGTGCCTCACCCCGATGTGTTTCGTCAGATCGACTGGCGGGTGCGGCCCGATTATTTGCACTCACTTGGCAGGATTTCAAGTGACCGCCCACCGGTATCTTCCGCTGAGTTTCTGCAGCAAAGCCGGGCAATCTCGCAAGCCTCTACGACCGACTGACGCCCAGCGATTTGTTGCCGGGCATCTTCTGGCAACGGCGGTTCTTGAGCCACCAACGGCGGAGCCATCTATGAGGATCTCTCAGAAACCGCTGGTAACATTGCACCCGTGGATCTCAAAGACCAAGAGGTCAAAGCTGCTCTAGGGGAGTTCGGCTCAGGTGAGTGAGGCGACGGTTCACTCGAATCACGTGCGCCGGGTCGGGCCGATCTCAGTCGCCAGCCTGAGGCGCGCCCGCAGTGAGGCTCGACTGACGGTGAGCTTTGCCCGTCGCGAGTTGCATAGTAAATACCGCCAGAGTGCGTTGTCGCTCTTCTGGGGAATCGTTCAGCCAATTCTGCTGGTCCTCGTGTACGCAGTGGTCTTTAGCCAGATCCTCAATGTGAACGGTGGCAGCATTCCGTATCTGCCATTTGTGGTGGCCGGCATTGTTGTCTGGCGCTATTTTGCGGCTGGATTGCAACAGGCCACATCATTTATCGATCGATCCTCGGTATTGAGCAAGGTGTACTTCCGCCGTGAAGTCATCCCGCTCTCTGGCTGCGTAGCAGCCCTAGTCGACCTAGGTGTTGGCCTTGTTGCCCTAGTCGCAGTGGCTTGGTGGAAAGGGATTCCGCCAAGCTTCACCCTAGTTGCGCTCCCCTTGGTGCTTTCTGTGCTCCTGGTCTACACGGCGGCGATAGCAATTCTTCTGGCCACGATTACCGTCTTCATTCGTGATGTAGCTCATGCAATGCCAACGATCAGCCAGGTGTTGTTCTTGGCAAGTCCGATTCTCTACCCCGAGTCGCAAATTCCATCGAATCTCAAATTCCTTGGCACCGTCAATCCCGTAGCGGTAGTGGCAGAAGCGACACGCGCTGTTTCACTCGAGGGAATCTGGCCAAACTTCAATCTGCTCCTTGTGCACCTCTGTATCGGGACAGCGCTCCTTGTCGGTTCGATTTTTTACTTGCGCTCTATCGAAGACCGCATCGTGGATGTGGTCTGAGATGGCTCAGGAACCTCTCGTCGTCTTTGATCATGTGACGAAGGAATACCGGATCGGTCAAGAACGATCAAACGCGCGGGCATTGATTCCAGGCAGGCGGGGCGAGGCAGCAGAGTCCACTACTTTTCGGGCACTTGACGACGTCTCACTCACCATGCAGCATGGCGACACACTTGGGCTGATTGGCCATAATGGTGCGGGCAAGTCCACCTTATTAAGGGTGCTCGCTGGCATCGTCGAACCGAGTCGGGGCCATGCCGAAGTCAACGGTAGGTTCGCATCGCTTATTGAGCTTGGCATTGGCTTTGACCCCGAACTGACTGGTCATGAGAACGTATTCTTTGCTGGTGACATCATGGGAATGTCAAAAGCCGAGATTCGTAAAAAATACGATGAGATTGTTGACTTCTCGGGGGTTGCGGAGTTTCTCGACATGCCCGTCAAGCGATACTCCACTGGAATGCGCGCACGTCTTGGCTTTGCAGTCGCTACCTCAATTGAGTGTGACCTACTCCTTGTTGATGAGGTGCTTTCGGTAGGTGACTTTGAGTTTCAGCGTCGGAGCTTGGAACGCATCCGAGAGATGAACCAGGCCGGCGCTGCTCTAGTTCTGGTAACGCACAATCTGTGGGCAGTGAACTCAATGTGCGAGCGGGTGATCCTTTTGGACCACGGAAAGATCGTTGTCGACGGCACTCCGGCAGAGGCCATGAAGAAGTACATAGGTGAGGAACCGACCACAGAATTGGATCCTGAAGCAGGTGCCACCTTTGAAGACTTCAGAGTCCCTCCGGCAATCGCAGGAAAAGTCGAGATTGATTCAATCCGCGCGATTCCTGACGTGATTCGCTCAGGGGACTCAATCACGATTCAGGCCACGATAACGGTCAATGAACCCTGCGAAGGCGTAGTCGTGATGTCGCTGTTTACTGCCGAACGCGCAGTCTTTGCCGAGCGAGAACTCGGACCCTCAGGCTTCCTGGCAACCCCTGGAACGTATGTCATTGATGCCGAGGTCCCTTCGGTGCCAATGGCGACCGGCCGGTTCCAGTTCCGCATCGCCGTGCTCCCACAAGATGACCGCCACTTGGACCAGGTCTTTCCTGCAGCCCTTGCAGTGGCTTCTGCCGAGATGAAGATCGACGGCGAGGTCATGGCCCGACCCGGACTCAAATTGAGAACCAACTGGTCTGTCGCAACGGTTCCACACAGCCACTGACGTTCAGCTTGCAGCGAGGGAAGCCTGAAGATCCGCCATGGTGGCTAGCCGGTATGGCGACCTCTCGACCAAACAAGCAGGGTCTAAGGAAGGCGTGACGAGGTTGCCCGAGCGGTACATCTCTTCGCCCACGTTATAAATCTGAGCCGTTCCCTCGGTAGCGCCATTCTCGCTTCGCGCGTAACGCATCTCACAGGCAGGAGGAATGAGCGCACAAATTGCGGCTACGCGTTCGGAGTCAGATGTATTTGAGGGGGAGTGGTGGATGACTGATCCGTCGATCACCAGTACCTGCCCAGCACGGAGTTCAACGGCAACTGACTCGTTGAGTGCAAAAGTGCTGACCTCGTCATCCAACGAATCAACATCGGGTGGCCTGACGCGATTACCCATGCGATGACTGCCGGGAAGAAGGTAGAGGGTTCCGTTTGCGCTATGGGAGTCAGTGAGAGGAATCCACAGTGAGATGCTGACTTCTCGAGTCTCATCGAAGACAGAGGGATCTTGGTGTGGGTTTCGAGCGCTGTTCTGCGCACCAGGTTTAGAGACAAATGATCCACCAACCACGGAGGTTGTTTCGGGTGCAAAGAGCGGGTCAAAAATGGGTCCCAGAATGGCGCGCACGCCGTCCCAGAGGCGTGAGCGCAAATCCAACCGAGAGATCATCATCGAGGGTAGAAACACACCCGAACTATCTCGGCCGACTTCAGCGATGACCCCCTGATAGAGATCCCTCAGCGCAGCAATAGCTTCTGTAGAAACTGGGTTCGGCAGGATGGCAAAACCTTGGTTCGCCATGTCGTCATTGACGGACTCGTCAACGAAGTGAGTTCGCGGCAGGGAGTCGCAAGCTTGGCTTGGCCCTGGCATGATCATGCTGAACTCCCCACGTCAGTAGTGCCCTCTGCTCAATGCAGTCACGATTTGAATTGTATCGGGGTAGCTTCTTTTCTCGGCACCTACAGCATCATGGTGCTACTGCGCAGCAAAGTTTTTCGGGCCTTTTTTGGTTGCTGTAGCTAGAGTATGACCACAGTCAGAACGAAGGCGGCAACGTGACAGATCTCAGGCCTAGCGAGATAATTGACACCGTGACACGGGCAACTTTTAGAGACGTCGACAACGATGCTGCCTTTCAGCGCGACGGTTATGTGATCGTAGATTTTGCTTCTCCCGAGGTGGTTCGCGCCCTGCTTGATTCCTATACACGGCTGAACTCGGGCATCGATTCGGGTTACTACCCGTCATTGATGAGCCCAGATCAGGAATACAAAGCTGCAGCCAACGAAGAGGTCGGCGCAATTGTTTGGCCATTGCTCGACCAAATTCTCGAGGGCTATGAGCCGCTAGTTGGCTATTTCATGGTCAAGCATCCAGGCCCAGACACCGAGGTTTCTCCTCATCAGGATTGGATCCTTGCAGATGAGTCTGAGTTCCCAACGATGGGTGTTTGGATCCCACTGACAGAGGTCACCGAAGAAGTGGGGCAGATGAAGGTGCTGCCAGGAAGCCACAAGTGGCTGAGCGGACTGAGGGGTAGCCCCGGCTTTCCCATGGAGTGGGAGGCCGAGCACGAACGAGTTCGAGACGAACTCATGGTGACGGTTCCGATTCAGGTCGGCCAAGCCATGGTGTATGACATTCGCGTTCTGCATGGAACCCCGCCGAACCAGTCGGACTCCACGCGGGTTGTCGGCAGCTTGTATGCGCTCGCAGAGGGATCTACTCCGATCCATTTTTATAAGTCGCCAGAGGGTCTCGTGCAGGGGTTCGAGATTCCCGATGACTTCTACACCACGTTCATGATCGGCGATGTTCCCGTCGGAGAACCGTTTATCGAGATCGAGGACTACAGCGTTGAGCAACTCTCATTTGAAGAGATTGCACGTCGATACGCAGCATCTCGAGCCTGAAATCCAGATCGGCGACGCCTCACCTAGACGCTGCGGCTCTGCCTCAGGAGGGTTGGGATGCGGGTGCGGGGTCTGAGCCAGCGGGAATATCGCAGTACAGACCAAACCCGTCGACTTCGCCTGTTTTGTTAGAGGTGAACCACGGTGTGGGCTCGAACATCATGTCTGGATGCTTGCTAGACACCAAGCCCCAAGGATTTTCCCAACCTGGAATAACCCAAAGGTCAACCATCCAATGATTCAGCTCTGGTCGGAACACAGCCCCAAGGTCTTTACAGCGCTGCGCCTGTTCTGGGTATGGGTTTCCATTGGCGTCGTACTCAACACTGCCGACAATCGAGTTGTCTTTCTCGCAAAGGTTTGAGTGGTAGTGCCAAGGGATGACCTCAAGTGGCAAGTCATCGGGTGGGCCATCTCCTACCGTGCCGAGCACGTTGTAGGCCACCGACATCACTCGTGAGTCGGGGCTGTCGCCGTCGAAGGCCAACATTGTCGGTCGAGACAGGTCAAGTTTGGTTGTGAACCTAGACCAGTTGATGTATTCGAACCCTCGTCCGTTGATCCTCTGGAAATTTCTAACGAACCCAAGTTTTTCGGCCTCGGCCACAGTTCCGATCTCTACAGCAGCCTCTCGCACCTGAACTAACTGTTCTCCTAGCAGGCGACGGCGCTCGGGTGAGAGCAAGGTTGACGTGCCGCCATAATGCACGGTGGCGCGCATTTGGGTGGGCTGAGCCGTTCCCCACCCGTAGAGGGCCTTGGAGGCATCGTTATCGTTGACGGTTTCATGCGGAAACTGCGGATCGGGAGGGAGTGTTGTCGGTGCAGCTTCGGCGGGAGTAGAGGTGGCGACTGGAACCGTTGTTGCAGGGGCAACTGCGGCGGCGTTCTGGGTTTGCGTTGATGCAGGATTGATCACCAGAACTGCAGCCACGACTGCGGCCACACCCACTAGGCACAGCCCGATTTGGGCAATCACAGCGTAATTGCGGCCCCCGCCTGCCTCAGTCATGGCTTCATGTATACCTGAACTTCCCTTCTGAAACAACAAGTTGAACCCTGTTTCAGCGTTTTTGATGGGGTGCTTCTTATTTTTGCCACATAGGCGGTATCCGCCCTGCTGTCATCTACGGAACTGCTCGGCCTCCCAGTACAATCAACACCTATATCACCGGTCGAGCATTAGCCGTCGAACTAGGGGAGCGTATGACCAAGCCATCGCCATCGCCAGCGGAACTCGGATTTCTTCCCAGCGACTCGTGCAACGTTGGTCGGACGGTTCTCCGGGACTCAGAACAACAAAGCGAGTTCGAACGCCGTGGTTATGTGGTCATGCCTTTTCTCTCCGCCGAGCAAGTTGATCAGTTGGTTTTTGGCTATGACTCCATTGCTCAATCGCTGGGCGGGGCTAGTAAGCCCGAGGACTACAACGACACCTACGCCGAGTTCAGCATCATTCATTCCCGACCGGAGTTTCGCCG
>WLJI01000067.1 GCA_009701845.1 Actinomycetota bacterium | reverse complement strand
TACCTTCGATGCTTCGGCTGTGCTGCGGATTTGCTCGGGGATAGCGCCTTGAGTCTGAATGTTGTAGATCAACACCTGCGCACCTTGGGCTTTGAGTAAATCGTCAAACTCTGCAACATCGCCAGGTGACGGGTCGGTCTCGTTTGCAGCCGCTGCTGCAAAGCCTGCTGGGGTGACATCTTTTAGTCCAAGAGCTACTGCCATGTAGTCGAACACCGACTCTGTGGCCACGTAGCTTTGTCCGCTATAGGCGGCTTTGATGCTGGCAATTTCGTCCTGGTACGGCTGCATACTGGTGTTCCAAGAGTCTGATTGCGCAGTGAAGTAGCTGGCTGCTTTCGGTGAGAGCTTAGAAAGCTCTGCGGTGACCGCGGATGCAAACTCGAACACATAGTCAGGTCCGTACCAGACATGAGGGTTCTCGCCATCGCTCAACCCTGCCACGTTGCCTGCATTCACCACTGCTGGCTCGGGGTTCAGCGTGGCCACAATCTTTGTGGCCCAAGGGTCGTAGTCCATACCGTTGACCACAACGAGGTCTGCGTTGGTGAACTCGGAGGCATCTCCAGTAGTTGGCTCGTAGTCATGAGGGTCAACTTTGGAAGACTGAATAACCGTAGTAACGGTTGCACAATCGCCTGCAAGTTGCTCAACGATATCTCCCCACTGATCAACGCTGACCACAACTTGAAGTGGCGCCGCTGGGCATTCGCCGATCGGAACAGCGCTGTTCGCGGACTCCGAATCGGAACTACAACCCACTGCGAGCATGCATGCGATGAGTAGCGCAGCGCGCAGAAATCGAGGAGGACATGAGGGGCTCATAACTAGAACGATAATCATTCCCGTAATCAAAAGCGAATGGGTTTGCCTACACAGCAGTCAGGCTCGACCACGCTGCTCGAGCCTGACTTTGCCGAAAACCAGAAAGGCCCGACCACGTTGGTCGAGCCTTTCGAGGTGTGATGTAGTGCGTAGTGTCAGGAAGCTCAGTTGCCGCCTGGGCCCTGCTGACCCTCTGGGCCACCGCGCTCTGGACCCTGCTGACCCTCTGGGCCACCGCGCTCTGGACGACCGTTGTTGACCATATCGGTGATGCGCTCAGATGCCTGGGCGAGCTTCTGATCAGCCTGCTCTTGGGTGATCTCGCCAGATGTGACCTCTTCTGCAAGGTGCGCAGCAAGCTCAGCCTTCAAAGCGTCGATCACTACCTGCACATCTACGCCCTTGTCTGCAGCAATCTGGGCCAAGGTCTGGCCACTCTGAACTGCTGTGCGTAGCTCGTCAGTGGTCATGCCAAGTGCGGTTGCCGCTGCCTCCATGCCCGGCCCGCGGTGGCCTCGCCCTGGTCCACCCTGCTCGCCGCGAGGACCCTCTGCCTTTTTGGCAGCAACTAGTGCCTCGGTCACAGCGTCAGCTTGTGCCTGATTGATGGTTCCAGCCTCTACGAGAGGCGCCAGCACTGAACCGATGCGAGCCGCAGGGTCGGGACGTTCCGCAGTGTTGGCATTGGGTGCATCCGGAGCTGGTTGTTCAGCCACAGTGGTTGTGGTTTCTTGTGCTCCCGAGACTCCGCTGCTGCTCATGATGGCTCCAGCACTACCGCCGGCGAAGAGGCCGACTGCCACACTTGCTGCCACGATTGACTTCTTCATCTTGTTCATTGTCTTGCACTCCTTGGTTCTGTCTGTTTGACGCTGTGTCAGGTTGACGAAGATCAGTATCGAACCCGCAGTTGAGAACAGTATTGGGTAAAGGTTAAGAACTGGTATGAGTGCCGTTTTGGCTGTCGAGTCGAAGCTGAAACCCCACGACAGCCCCGCCATCTGGGCGATTCCCAGCAAATACAGTCCCGCCTTGCAGATGGACAAAGTCAGCAACAATGGCCAATCCAAGCCCTGAGCCTGGCTGACTACGGGCTGCAGTCGCCCGGTAGAAGCGATCAAACACGTGCGGTAGATCCGCATCGGCAAAGCCTGGTCCCGAGTCATAGACCTCAACTCGACCGGCAACGCAGTTGACGTAGATCGGCTCAGTCGTTTGATCAAACTTGAGGGCGTTCTCGATCAAGTTGCCCACGGCCCGCTCAAGGCCACGAGGCTGAGTAAGTAGTCGGGTCGTGTCGGCCTGCACTACTACCTGCCGACCAGAGCGTTGCGATGCCTTTTCTGCCACGCGGGCTAAAAGATCAGACAGAGCAACCTCCGTTGCCGGCTCGTCATTGCGCTGATCAGTTGCAAGCTCGACGACTTCGTTGATCAGCCGCGTGAGTTCCTCGGTCTCGCCCTCAAGATCAGTCAGCAGTTGTGTGCGCTGCGCGGCGGTGAGTTCTTCTGATCGCCGCAAGGTATAGACGTTCGTTCGAAG
Organism: Actinomycetota bacterium; assembly: GCA_009701845.1. GTDB lineage: Bacteria > Actinomycetota > Acidimicrobiia > Acidimicrobiales > Microtrichaceae > IMCC26207. The sequence continues at coordinate 11,449 of WLJI01000067.1, read as the reverse complement.
ACTTGTCAGTGGAGTTCGCAACTCGTGGCCTGCATCTTGCACAAGACGTTGCTGATCGCCCTTTGAACGAGACAGCGCTGCGAGCATCTCGTTAAACGCAGTTCCAAGGCGGCCAGTTTCATCGAGGCCACTCACGGGGACTTGAACCTCAAGGCTTCCAGTCTCAGTGACTCGCTCGGCTGCCGAGGTCAGGCGCACGAGGCGCAGGGTGACCTGTCGAGCAATGATCCACCCGAGTGCGGCAGCGACTGCCATGACAAAAACGGCTGCTAGAAGAATGCGTGTACGCAGCGTGGCTAGTAGCGCCTCGTTTTCCGCCAATGACCTTGCCACCTGAAGCGCACCAAGACCGCGACCGTTGCTCGTAGTGAGCATCCGGTAGTTGACCTGGTCTACCTGCACTGTCCGAAACGCTGATTCGGCCGTGCCGGCCGACGCTATGGCTACATCTATATCTTCAACTGGAAGGCCGCTCGTAGGCGCTAGACCCTGTGAAGAAACGGCAACACCGTCAGGGCGAATGAGTTGTGCCGCAAGCTCAGAATTGCCGACAATCTCTTCAAGGGCCCGCTCGGCCTGAGTTCGACCCTGAGGTTCGTTGCGAGGCGGTCGATCACCATTATCGCCTTGGCGGTTATTACGGGGCTGACTCAGTCGGTTTGCCGTTGCCACAAGAGACTGATCGATTTGCTCGCCGAGCACCTTGGAGGTGGTGCGGTAGCTGAATACGCCAATTGCCATCGTGGCAGTCGCCGAGAGTGCAACGAGCGCCAAGACGATTTTGATGCGCAGACTCATGGCCGGCGAAGCGTGTAGCCGACACCGCGAACGGTCTGAATAAGTGCCAAGTCTTGGCCGTCATCCACTTTGCGTCGCAAGTAGCTGATGTAGACCGCCAAGTTTTTAGAGTCCGGCCCAAAGTCGTACTCCCAGATCTCTTCGTAGATATGGGAGCGACTGAGCACGATGCCCGTGTTGAACATTAAGAGCTCAAGAAGGTCAAACTCGGTCTTCGATAACTCAAGCTCCTTGTCTCCTCGCCAGCACCGCCGGGCTGCCGAATCCAGCCGCAAATCCTCGACGCTCAGTAACGTTGCGCTGTTGCTACCGCTCGATCCGTTTGCCTTACCGCCGGCGCCGATGAGGGCACCGGACTCGCCGCTTTGTGGAAGCGCTCTGCGGAGAAGGGCGCGCACTCTGGCCAACAACTCTGCTGGGTCAAAAGGTTTTGCAAGGTAGTCGTCAGCTCCTGCGTCTAAACCCGCAACCCGGTCCGAGGTTTCGGTGCGGGCAGTGAGCATCAGAATCGGTGTGCGGTCCTTTTCGCTTCGTAGCACCCGGCAAACAGTCAGTCCGTCGACTGAGGGCATCATGAGATCTAGCACCATCAAATCCACTGGGGCTGACCGAGCAGACTCAAGTGCTGCTGCGCCATCTGCCACCGTTATGACCTGATACCCCTCGAGTCCAAGCACGCGCTCAAGTGATTCTCGGATAGCGCGATCGTCATCGGCCACTAAAATTCGGGCTGATTCTGCAGAATTCGATGCAGATTGATTGGGACTCACGTGCGGGCTCCTCGGTGGAATTCATTCCAAGGTACGGGTATTTCGTTGCTCCTGACGCACTTCGGAAGGAACTCAAACCAGATTCTCACCTTTGCTCTCATAGTATTGAGGCTGTTGTTTGCAAGCCCGAGGTTGCTTTTACGCAAAAATTTGCGAAACTCGTTCAATAATCTGCATCCAACCTCGCCCTTGTGGGCGAAACAACGACGCAGACCCTTGTAGTAACCCACCGGGGCGGGGTGCGCCCCCAGAAGCAATTATCGGAGAATCATGCGTAAATCATTGGTCGTCACTGTTGCGGCACTTGCCGTAGTTATCGGAGGATTCAGCAGCACTGCTGGCGCCCAAAGCGATGCAACCGAAAACATTGTTCAGATTGCTCAAGGCAACCCAGAGCTTTCAACCCTTGTGACTGCAGTCACCGCAGCCGGTCTTGTGGAGACACTTTCAGGCCCAGGCCCATTCACCGTCTTTGCTCCAACAAACGCAGCTTTCGCCGCTCTTCCGGCCGGAACACTCGACACCTTGCTCGCAGATCCAAAGGGAGACCTTGCAACGATTCTGAAGCTTCACGTGATGTCGGGCGCTGTCGACTCGAAGGCCGCTATCGCCGCTGCGGGTGGAACAGTTGAGACACTCGGTGGCCCAGTGACGGTTGAACTCGTGGGAGACAAGCTTGTCGTGGGCGGAGCCACCGTGGTGACGGCAGACATTCAAGCCTCGAACGGTGTGGTCCATGTGATCGACGCAGTCATCGTGAAGCCTGCATCTCCAACTGGCGTGAGCGCCGGTAACTCAGGAGTTGCTGCAAGCTCAGGAACCACTGGCCTGTTGTTGGCCTTGGTTGCTGGAGTTGCAGTGATCGGAATTGGCACATCCTCGTTGGTGCTCGCCAAGTCACGTCGCCGGAGCTAACGAACGGTTTTGTGGCGGCTAGCTCACAAACACATGACCTGGACTGGGGGAGGGGCGTTTGCCCCTCCCCCAGCACGTTCTAGCCGCAGCATCTTCTAGGAGTTGTTCATGAAAATCCGTCAGGCCCGAATTCTGTTGATCCTTTCTTTTGCTGTTTTGCTTCTCGTCGGACCTGCATGGTTTTTGGGTGAAGCTGGCGAGCCGAGAGTAGATCTCGAGGGAGAATCAGTGGTCTCTGCAACAACCTCTCGGGCGCTGGCATCTGCCCAAGAGGCGGGCGACTCGGCTGCCGATCTCAGCGCACTTCCCGTTGCTCCGACCGAAGTAGCTGCAGCAGTACCGGATGTGGGTGTGCCCATTCAGATTGCCATTCCGGACCTAGGCGTTGACTCACCTGTGGTGCAGGTGGGGCTGGAAAGCGATGGCTCCATGGGGCTTCCCGGAGCCTCCGAGGCAGGCTGGTATCAGTATGGGAAGCGCCCCGGCCAGCTCCAAGGATCGGCAGTTATTGCTGCACATGTGGATTACAACAAGAAGCCGGGTGTCTTTCTTAAACTCAACTCCTTGCCTATTGGAGCAGAGGTACTCGTGACAGATGATCTCGGTGCCGTGCATCGCTTTGTAGTCACAGAGCGCTTCCAAGTAGAAAAAGGCGAGTTGCCTGCGGCCGAGTTGTTTAGAACTACCGGAGACCCTGTGCTCACCTTGGTGACCTGCGGCGGATCCTTCAGTAAAAGCCGTCGCAGCTATGCAGACAACATTGTGATCCGGGCCGTTCCTGCCTAGGGCTAACTAGGACTGAACTTTCACACCATCGGTGTTGAGAACAAACCACGTGCCGCCAGCTGCCTGACCGGCTGTTGCACCTGGCTCGGTGTCACTTGCAAAGAAATACACAGGCTGACCCTCGATGGTGAGTTGCTCGCCAGCCCCCTGCCCCGTAGACCCCAACTTGAGTCCTGAAACTGCCGCATCTGCAACAACTCCACCCTCGGTAAGGACTGGTGGCCATGCGGCTGCGCAGGCGTCCACGCACGTAGCGGGTCCCGTTCCGTCAGGCGTATAGATGTAGAACACGTGGCCTTGGCCATCAGAGAGCACATCGCCCATGCCAGAAGACACAATCTTTACGTTGACGCCTACGTCAACGGCCACTTCGGCAGTAGTAGTTGTTTCGCCGCCTTTTGCTGTACTCGCAGGCGAAGCAGAGGAAGTTGTTGTAGCTGAGTCCTCATCTGAGTTGCTACATCCGACAAGGCCGTTTACCCCCGCGAGCAGAGCAAGTGCCGAGAGGGTCACTACCACGCGCTTGTTCGAAGACAAAGACATTTCTAGGCTCCTCTTTTGAGCTGCACGAACGTAAGAACTGAATACCGCAGACTGTAGAGCGGATCGCTGCAGAGTGCGGCTGACCCTCGATATACCAATCTGGCTTTTGTGCCAACCTGTCAGTAGCTAGCCCGGCTTCGGAGCTACAAAGAGCGAAGAAATGGTGATGTCATGACCGAGGAGCGATCAATTGACCTTTTGGACGGAGATTTCTACGTCAACGATCCCTACTCAACCTATGAATGGATGCGCGAGCAGGCTCCTGTGTACTGGGACTCGACAAACGAGTTGTGGGGTGTGTCTCGACATGCAGACATTGTAGAAATCGAGAAGCGCAAGTCTCTCTTTATCAACTCGGATCAGACCAAGGGCGGCTACCGGCCCAATATCCCGGCTGATCCTGCCATCATCGGCCTAGATGATCCGGTGCATCAGATGCGCCGGAGTCTGGTTGCTCGGCGCTTTACTCCCAGAGCGGTTGCAAGTTGGGAAGACCACGTTCGTGAAGTCGTGACGAGCTTGCTGGACCAAGCCTTTGGCCACGGTGGAGCAGTCGAGGTCATCAGCGAGATTGCGGCACCGCTGCCAGCAGAGATGATCGGTCTGCTCTTGGGATTCAGCGAAGACATGTGGCCCAAGCTGATGGACTGGTCTGAGCGCACCATCACCTTGGGGGGTGGTCCTCGGTATCACCAAGAAGACAACATTGCTGCAGTAATGGATTTTGCTGTGGCAGCAGCCGAACTCTACGAGGCAAAGAAGCTTGAGCCAGCAGATGATGTGATGACTGTGTGGACAACGGCAGAAGTGCCAGGTTGCCCTTTTGGGGTTGAGGAAGTCATCTCTGACTCCTTGCTGTTGCTTGACGGCGGGGCGGAAACCACACGAACCGTGATTGCGCGCAGCTTGCTAGAGCTAGCTGCTCGTCCGGAACAATGGGCACTGCTCAAAGACGGCGCAGATTTGACGATCGCCGTAGAGGAGTTCATTCGCTATGTGACGCCAATTCACAATATGTGTCGGGTAGCAGTAGAGGACACCGAAATTGGCGGCCAAACCATCAAAGCCGGTGAGCAACTGGTCTTGATGTACTCATCTGCAAACCGCGATCCTGCTCAGTTTGATCACCCAGAAGACCTAGACGTGACTCGTCACCCCAACAATCACATTGCCTTTGGCTTTGGTACCCACTTCTGTTTGGGTGCCTCGTTGGCCCGTTTAGAGATTCGGGTCATGTTCGAAGAACTGCTTAAGCGGGTCGACCAGCTTCGAGTTGTTCCGGGGTCAGTAGTAGAGATGCCGAACTCGTTTGTCTTCGGTTTGAAGTCGGCTTTGATCGAGTTTGACCTAGTCCAATGACGAACACCGCGTACGCCGGGGGCCACAGGACTAAGGTTATGAGATGACTACGACGCAGCGTCCGCGTCCACCGCGACCAACACCCCAAGGCCCGAATCCAGCTTCGCGAGGGTTAATCCTTGTTGGAGTTGCTGTCGCGCTCGGATTCATCCTTCTTTTGAAGGGTGGCGGTGTGGGCTTTCAGACTGATTCTCAAGACGTCAAGATTGGTGAAGGAAGCAACAAGACCACCACTACCGAGCCAGCAGTTCCCACCACAACTACTCCCTCAACCTCTGTTGCGCCCGCAACGCTGAAGGTTGTTGTACTCAACGGCGCAGGCATAAGCGGCTATGCGGCTACTGCAGCGAACTTCCTTGGTCTAGCCGGATACCCCAACATCGCTGCAAAGACCGCCGCCGCTCAGGTGCAGACCACCACGGTGTATTACGCACCCGGCTACGAGGGTGACGCCAAGGCGATTGCCAAACTCCTCAGCATTGGTGCAGTGCAACCTATTCCTACCGGAACGGTTTTGGGCAAGGTGGCAACCGACGTACCGACCGATACCAATGTGGTCATCGTGCTTGGACCAGATGTGGAGGGAATCATTACCCCGGCGGGAGCAAGCACCACCACGGTGGCAGGAAGCTCCTCTGGATCATCCTCCTCAGGCAACTCAACGGTGACCACTACTGCGGGAAGTGCAGCAGCTAGCACCATCCCGTCGGCTGGAACCAAAATCACCACCACCACCAGCACCATCAAGAGCACAACCACCACGGGCTGAGTCGGCAGTCACTGTTGAATAACCCGGGCGCTACGCCTATGGCAAACACCAATAAGCAAAAGGTGACAACTCAAGACGTTGTGGCCGCTGTTGCTGTGGCTCCTCACTCCGTGCTGCTCGCCACTGACTTCGATGGCACGCTCTCGCCCATTGTCGATGACCCTGCTGCTGCAGAAATGATCCCAGGGGCTTTGCAGGCCATCGAGGCTCTTGCGCCTCATATGGGCGAGCTAGCGGTGATTTCTGGTCGACCGGTTGATTTCTTAGTTGAGCGGTTCCCCGCTCAACTCACGCCCACTCAACTCGCGCCCGCTCAACTCACGCTGGTCGGGCTGTATGGGTTGGAGCAGGTTCGTAACGGTGTTCGTACAGACCATCACGAGGCAGAGAGTTGGCGGGTACAGGTCGCAGAGCTTGCTGCAACGGCCCAACGAGCGGGCCTCGACGGCATGCGAGTTGAGCTCAAGGGCCTTTCCATCACCTTGCATTATCGCGGGCGGCCCGAGCTTGCAGCCCCGGTCGAGAAGTATGCGCAAGAAGTTGCTGCAGCCACGGGCCTTGTTGCGCGTTCAGCGCGTATGAGCGTTGAGCTCCACCCACCCATTGATGTCGATAAGGGGAGTGTGCTGCTTGGTCTTGCAGCGCCTCATTCTGGTCCCGTGCTCTTTATTGGCGACGATGTGGGCGACTTGCCTGCGTTTGACGCGTTAGACCAACTCGCAAGGTCTGGAACTCAGGCTTTCAAGATTTTTGTGCAAAGCGAGGAGTCTGATGCGGAACTCCTTGAGCGAGCCGACCTAGTTCTTGACGGTCCGCCGGCTGTGCTGTCGCTGTTTCAGCACCTGCAAACGGCCGTGGTTGACCGCTAGTTCAACTACCCAAGCAGCGAGCTAGCCCGCAGCTGCGAGTTGATCTTCTAGCCAGTCCAGCGGTGTTCGCTCAGCCACAAGCCCCGCTAAGTACGTTGCCCTTGTCTTGCGATCCGATGGGTCAAGATCGAGTGCCAAGCCCATCATCTCAGCCGTCTGCTCAACATCGAAAGGGTTGATTCCCAGCGCAGCGGACTGCAGTTCGGCCCAGGCGCCCGCTTCGGTAGATAACACGAGGGTGCCGAAGCGATCGTTCACGAGGGGGCCCTCTTTTGCAACCAAGTTGAGCCCGTCTCTGATTGGGTTGACTAACAACACGTCGTAACGGCGCAGCGCTGCAACCGAGCGCAAGTAATTGTCGTTCGTCTCTAACAAGATGGGCTGCCAAATCGCAGTTCCCCAGCGGGCGTTCACCCGCTCTACCTCGGCCAGAACTTCCTCTTTGTACCGAGCGTACTCAGGAACATTTTCGCGAGACGGGTAACAGCAGGCCAGAAACACCACTTGTCCGTGCAGGTCGCTGCGCTGTTGTAACAACAAGTCGAACGCTTGAAATCCGCGAACGATATTTTTAGACAGCTCCATTCGGTCGATTCGGACAATGAGTTGCGAGTCTGCAATCTGTTCTTCAAGGGATCGAAGGTGCTCGACGCATCGTTCAGAACCAGCGGTGGAACGCAGGTCACCGGCATCAGTAGAGAGCGATGAAGCAAAGACCTTTGCCTTCGCAGGTACGACCACCTCGCTAGTTGCATGTGGCCAGCGACGCAGATCTTGTTCGAAATTCTCAGCCCAATCCTGAGTGTGAAACCCACATGCATCGTAGGCATTGAGCGATGTCAGCATCTCGTCTCTCGCCGCGGCTGGCAAGACTCGCAGCATGTCTGGGCCGGCAAAAGGAGTGTGATGAAAATGCACGGTAGACAGATCTGGGCGTTCCGAGGCCAACGTGGGTGCCATGAGCGTCAGGTGATAGTCCTGAATCAGCACTGCAGCATCTACAGGCGCAGATTCGCATACGGCTTGGGCGAAGACCTGATTGACTCGCCGGTAGGCCTCCCAAGCTTCAAGCCAATCAGCTGTGTACGAGGGAGACCTCGTCAGGTCGAAGAGGCCATGGTGAATAAACCACAGGGTCTGATTTGATATCAGGTCATAGGCCAAAGCCTGATCTTTGGGGTCAAGGTCAAGCAGGCGAACCGCAAGACCATCAGGTGCTGACACCCTGTCGGCCACAGCGGCTCGGTCTGCATCGCTGAGCGCTGCAGCAATCCAACTCGCCCGGCCGCTGTCGAGTAACGGCGCCAGCCCAGAAACCAATCCGCCCGCCCCGCGAGTGCCAACAAGTTGGCCATCTTCGACTCGGTAACTCACAGGTCCCCGGTTCGAGACAATGACTACGGGGCGTTCGGTTCTGTCAGACATCACCGCTCACCCTAGATGTCTCGTGGAAGGGTTCGGTGCTAGCAGTCCTAAGCTTGTGAATGTGCGAGTCCTAGTAGCGCCAGACAAGTTCAAGGGCACTGCCTCGGCAGCAGAAGCGACTGCTGCTTTGATCGCAGGTTTGCAGGCCCTTGGCCATGAGGCGATTGCCTGCCCGCTTGCCGATGGCGGCGAGGGACTGCTCGATGTTCTTGGCGGAGCGAACCGAACAACCACGGTGACGGGTCCGCTTGGCGATCCAGTGCAGGCCGAATGGCGCCTCGACGGACGCAGTGCAGTCATAGAGATGGCCCGTGCCTCTGGTCTTGAGCTCATAGGCGGAGCCGAGCAGAACGACCCCGTTGCGGCCTCTACCTATGGAACTGGCGAGCTGCTTGCGGCAGCGCTTGATGCTGGCGCCAAGAAAATCTTGGTTGGCCTTGGAGGATCGGCAACAACCGACGGTGGTCTTGGTGCGTTGCGAGCCCTTGAACCAGTCCACCGTCTGCGTGGGGTTGAGCTGAACGTGGCCTGCGATGTTGGCATTCGCTTCGTTGAAGCGGCTCAAGTCTTTGCACCGCAAAAGGGTGCCACTCCTGCTCAGGTCAAGCTGCTGCAGGGGCGACTCGAACGCTTAGTGCAGGTGTACGAGAACGACTACGGGGTCCAAGTGGCCGACCTTGTAGGCGGTGGCGCAGCAGGCGGCCTTGCCGGCGGGTTGGCTTGCCTTGGTGCCTCACTGCTTTCCGGGTTTGACCTTGTCGCAGACTTCTTGGGCTTAGATGAACTCATCGAGTCAGTAGATCTTGTGGTCACAGGCGAAGGATTTTTGGATGCAGAGTCCTTCGACGGCAAGGTCGTTGGTGGCGTGACCGATCTTTCTCATCGTCTAGGCGTAGCAGTGGTTGCAGTAGTCGGGGAAGCATTCGACGCTGCGCAGTCACTCGTTCCGACGGTCTCGCTCGTTGAGCAGTTCGGTCGAGACCGGGCTATGAGCGATACCTTGGCCTGCCTTCGAGAAGTAGCCCAAGTCGCTGTTGAGCAGTCAAGCAGTCAACGAGTCAACGAGTCGGATTCTTAGGGCTGAAGAGTTGCTGCGAGTTCCAAAGTCCGAGTCAGGTATGAGGTCACCTCAACCATCGGCGGACGTTCGCTGACATCTACTGTGACTGGCGCAAAGCCCGGTCGGATCAACTCCGAGGCAACGGGAGCCAAATCCCAGTCCACATGGCGCATGATGGTCTGCGCAATCGCCATCGCCTGCGGTCCAAGCTCGGCCAAGCTGCGATTGCGGTGATGTCGCACATCTAGGTCGACTTGAACCAAACCGTTCAAGCCGAATTGCTTGGCAAGGTCGATGAGCAGGCCAACTTCAACCCCATACCCCTGCACAAAGGGGAGTTGTTCAAGCACTGCGCGCTTGCCGCCGTATTCGCCCGATAGGGGCTGATGTAGCGCTGCAAGGTCGGGGCAAAAAAGCGACAGTAACGGCCGGGCAACAAGTTCTGTGACACGCCCCCCGCCTTCTCGATCGCGTTCTGGCCGACGATAAAAACCCTTTGCTACATCTACGTCTGATTCACATAGAAGAGGCCCAAGAATGCCCGAGACGAACCGCGAACCGAACTGAGAAATATCAGCATCGCACCAGACGATGATGTCTCCCTCGGCAACATAGAGCGACTTCCACAGAACCTCGCCCTTACCAAATCCGCTGCCGTATTCAGCAAGAATCTCAGCCGCAGCAACCACTCGTGCCCCAGCCTCTCGAGCTACCGATGCGGTGTTGTCGCTTGAGTGGTCGTCAATCACCAGGATTTCGTCCACGACTCCGGAAGCTAAGAGATCGGCTTTGATCGTGGCCACGATTGGTCCCACCGTGAGGCCCTCGTTACGCGCTGGTAGGCAGACAGACACCTTTGTGTTGCCCTTATGTTCCAGAAGTTTTGGTACGTCAAAGTCACGATGATTGAACTGACGAATCTGGGCAGGGGGTTTGCGGTCTTCAGGCAAGTCCTCACACCTCCTCGGCAGGCAACTGGCCAAATTGGCCTAGGGGATCTCACATCAGCCATATCAAGGTAGCGGGTGCTGTGGCTGTATGGGCTTCAGCACCCCGAACCCACTTCAGTGGCCGATTCGGTACCATGTAGTGCCCGGCCAAAGCTAGTAGCTGTTTCAGTTGCGCCCAAGCCCTAGTCGCTCAGCACATCTCAGGAGAATCCCCATGACTGTCAGCATCCGAATCCCGACCACCCTTCGCACCCTTACCGGAGGCTCCTCTGAGGTGCAGGTCGAGGGGGCAACAGTCGGAGAGGCGTTGCAGTCCCTAGAGGCCGCCCACCCCGGGTTCAAGGAGCGCCTTTTTGATGATGAAGGTGGCCTACGCCGGTTTGTGAACGTCTTTGTGGCTGACGATGACGTTCGCTACCTAGACGGAGTAAATACTCCCGTGCCAGATGGCGAGACCATTGCCATCATTCCCGCAGTGGCTGGTGGCTGAACCGCCCAACCTTCTTGGGTCTCAAGATGCCCAACCGGATGACGGCTCTCAACCCGATCCCGTGCCGGTTCATCGCGGGCATATTCCGCACAAATACCGAAAGTCTGGTGCGGCTTCAATGCTCGCCGCTGGCTTGATTGGGCTTCGAGAGATTCTTGACCCCGCAAAAGATCAGCGCTCCGTGATTGAGCAGCAAACCAACGATGATGACATCAAGCGGCCGATAGAGGTCTTTCTGGACCCAGATAATCCCGCTGCCAGCATCGTTGTGATTCGCGATCCTGCGGACAACAACTAGAGGGTGTAGAGCAGCCAAGCAGTATCAAGCAGGATCGAGTGCGGTGAAGAGAGAATCTCGATCGGGGCCGACTGGTTCTTCAGGCGGGCGGCTTTCACGCTGGTTAAAAACTGCGAGTACTCGAGAGACAACCTCGCCGTTCTTCATGAGAGAGTCGGGTGCTTCGAGCAGATTAAACATTCGCAGAAACGCCCGGAGTACCACTGGATCGGTTCGCATTGCGGGAAACAGTCCATCTCGCAAAAACTCGCGAGCTGCCTGGCGATGTTCAGCGGCTGGGCTCTGGTTTGCTGGGCCCTCTGACGCTGGGCCCTCTGACGCTGGGCTGAGGTTGGCAGGGCTGAGGTTGGCAGGGCTGAGGTTGGCAGGGCTGAGCTGATCTTGAGCAACTGCTGCGCGGTACCAAGGAGTGATCTC
>WLJI01000066.1 GCA_009701845.1 Actinomycetota bacterium | reverse complement strand
GCATGATCCTCGTTCGCGTGTCCTCAGTCTCTGAGCTCACGAACGTGACTCGGCTTGGGCCTGCGGGCCAAGACCTTCTGCCCAAGGAATCTCATCTGGATCATGGTCTGGGTCAGTATCGTCTGATGGGGTTTGATCACCCTTCGCTTTGTTGCGAGCAACCATTCGCAGAACAAGCGGATAACCGCACAGTGCGATCAGTGCGAAGATCCACCATTGCATCATGTACGAGAAGTTTTGCGAGGGATCTTTCGTCTGCAACTCGATCACCGCTGGGGAGTCGTTGGCCTGAGTCGGAGTCTGCCCATCGAGCAGAACCCAAGCTGGCTCAATCTTGTAGGGAAGTTGCTGCTCGAATCGGTCGAGGTCGACTCTGGAGAGCGATGTCAGCTCGCCAGTTTTTGGGTCCGTTGATCCAAAGGATCCGCGTTGTTGAGTCAGTTGCAGATTACCAGTCACAGTTACTCGCCCTGGTGGTGCTGTTGAGCCAGGAAAGGGCGGCGCTTCAGCAGATGGCTCAAGCGGGATCCACCCGCGCACTATTGGGACTGCGGTGCCGTCCTCTTGCACCAGGGGTGTCATCACCCAAGCTCCGGGGGCACCCCCTCTCGAGCGGTTCAAGATGGCGACCTCATGTGTGGAGTCATACACGCCGCTCACTTCGACTCGCCGATAGCGGGCGGACTCTGGAACTTCCGATGGATCGGTTACAGAGTCGGCGATTACCTGGCTCAACGAAACAGGGGTAGCACGAGCGATTGTCTGTAACTGCTGCGACTTCTCACGCTCCTCGAGATATCTTGAGCGCTGCCAAAAACCCAACCCGATCAGCGCAATCACGAGTGCAGCAATGAGCACGTGACTGAGCAACCAAAGTGGCTTTCGCAAAAACCCGTACATGTGATGACCATAGGCCGCAACACACAGCGAAGGGTAGGCAGTGCAGACCGGGAAGCTGGCTCAGCCCCTGCTGAGCGCTACTTCATGTGCCTAGCCACAGCCGCGTCGACTACTCAGTTGGCAAGACGTGGTCTGCGAATCTGTCCCTCAAGTCCTTTTTTGAGAACTTTCCGACACTAGTTTTTGGGACCTCATCAATAAACACAATGTCATCGGGCAACCACCAGCTTGCAACCCTTCCCTCAAGAAACTCGAGGATCTCTTCTTTGGTCACAGAAGCGTCAGGCCGAACGACGACTGCAGCAAACGGCCGCTCTCCCCACTTCTTATGGGGAAGGCCAATGACTGCGGCTTCGGCAACAGCCGGGTGAGCCATAATCTCGTTCTCTAGCTCAACTGATGAGATCCACTCGCCGCCTGATTTCACAACGTCTTTTGTTCTGTCCACGATTCGGACGTACCCATCAGTAGTGATCACGGCGACATCGCCAGTGCGCAGCCATCCATCGTGGGTAAACGACTCCGCCGATCGATCGTCGTTGTAATAGCCCGAGGCAATCCAGGGCCCGGCGGCCTGAAGCTCTCCTCGAGTCACGCCATCCCACGCGAGCTCCTCACCCGATTCCTGATCAACAATTCGCAGCTCTACGCCGAGCACGGCTGGACCCTGTGATGCGCGAAGGTCCGCCAGCTGGTCCTCGGGAAGGTCCTGCAACCAGGACCGAGTTACTGCCACAGAAGCAATAGGGCTGGTCTCGGTCATGCCCCAGGCCTGCAGAATCGGTAGGCCGAGTTGCTCTCGGTAGGCCTCGGACAGCGCCTTGGGGACCGCTGATCCTCCGCAGGGGATTGCTCGTAATGCGCTGGTGTCTCTGCCTGCTAACTCGGGTAGAACACCCATCCAGATTGTGGGCACTCCGGCGGGAACGGTGACACGCTGCTCAACAATCAAGTCGGCCAAGGCCGATGGAGTCATGCGTGGCCCGGGTAATACGAGATTTGCCCCCGTTGCTACACCTGCATGTGCCAATCCCCAAGCATTCGCATGGAACATCGGCACGACGGGCATCACTGTGTCGGATTCGCGTACTCCAATGCTGTCGGCTTGGAGCACCGCCAAGGTATGCAGGTAGGTGCTTCGATGGGAATACACCACGCCCTTTGGATTTCCCGTGGTGCCAGAGGTGTAACACATCGAGGCGGCCCTAGTTTCTTGAAGCTCCTGGAACTCCGCAGGATGAGCTGAAGCAATCAATTCTTCGTAGTCCAGCAGATTGACACCATCCGGGTCGGGAGCATCACCACCGTCCTCCATCACCACGATGTGACGAACAGTTGTAAATGTTGGCAAGAGTGGGCCAAGCAACCCTAGGAGCGAGCGGTCTACAAAGATCACATCGTCTTCAGCGTGATTGACGATGTAGGTGAGCTGTTCAGGGAAAAGCCGAATATTGAGCGTGTGCAAAACACGACCGCTACAAGGTGCAGCGAAGTACAACTCGAGATGGCGTGCCGAGTTCCACGCGAAGGTCGCAACTCGTGCATCCCTCGGCACTCCAAGGAAGTCGAGCACGCTCGCAAGCTGTCGTGTGCGCAGCGCCCATTCGCCATAGGACCGCTCCTCTACACCAGTGGCCGTGCCAGAGACGATGAGCTTGGAGGGCGTATAGCGTTCAGCCCGATACAAGAAGTGGCTCAGGGTGAGGGGTCGGTCTTGCATCGTTGTTTGCATCAGGTCTCCAGAGGCCTCATAGTCCAAACGTTCAGCCCGCAGTAAGGATAGACACCGCGCAGCGAGTGCCTGGCCCTCTCACGAGCCTGCATCTCCTAAAGAGGTAAATGGCAGATATGGTTCATCCATTCACTTCGCATCTTCTGTGGAGTCCCTTTTTGAGAACAACAAACCTGACTGACCACTGTGACCGACTTAGCTGAGACTCCTCAACATCCAACGCACCCTCGGTGGCTCCTACCGCTGCTCGGCACTGGCATCGCCACCCTTTTAATCGCTGCCAACATCGGAAACGTCGTCTGGGTTCGCTGGGTTAACCCCATTGATGGGCACCCACTTTGGCTGCTAGCGCTGAACTCTTCGAACCGCTACTTACTCATTACCTCGATCATCACCTCGTGGCCCCCGTACGTCGCCATCGCCATGGCCCGGCTGCTTGCCCCCGATCCGCTCTTCTATATTCTGGGTTACGCCTACCGTGGACGCGCACTCGGCTGGGCACGCAACGTATTCCCGGGCATGGACGGCATCTTCGACCAGTTTGAACAAGATCGCAGCGGTTTCAAACGGATACTCGACGTAGCCGTAGTGGTTGCTCCCAATAATCCAGTTTGCCTACTTGCCGGTGTAGCTGCGATGCCAATACGTCGTTTCATCGCACTCAATGTGATTGGCACCCTTGGTCGCATCTTGATCATGCGCGGTCTAGGACTTCTCTTTGAGGAGCAGATTCAGCACCTACTAGAGATAGTTGGTCGCTATCAGCGATTTTTCACCCTCGGATCACTTGCCCTCGTTGCGGGCTACCTCATCTATCAGACCGTCGGCAAGCGCGGAGTGGTTGGCGGTCTCGAGACTCTTGAGGAAGAGCTCGGGGAAGACTGAGAGTCAGAGAAGAGTTTTGGCATCTGCTGGCGAGATCTGAGCAACTGCTGATGAAGCCTGAACAGCTACTCGGCGCTCAGAGGTTGAGCAGTGCGTCGAGGCCAAGCGTTACACCAGGGCGGTTGGCAACCTGTTTCACGGCCAACAACACTCCAGGCATGAAGCTGCTGCGATCCAAAGAATCGTGGCGAATCGATAAGGTCTGACCGGCGGTCCCAAGAAGGACTTCCTGATGAGCTACTAGGCCACGCATCCTTACCGAATGAACTCGAATGCCCGAGGGCCCCTCTGCGCCGCGTGCCCCAGGCAGCACCTCATTCTCTGTTGGGTCCACAGTCCACTCGGAGGAGGCCTCAGCCATCTTGGCAACTGTCAGCATCGCAGTACCCGAAGGCGCATCGATTTTTGACTCATGATGAAACTCAATGACTTCAGCAGAGTCAAAGTAGGGCGCTGCTAGTGCTGCAAAATGCATCATGAGAACTGCGCCGATTGCGAAGTTCGGCGCGATAACACAATTCGATGCAACAAAGGTCTGCTGAAACAGAGCTAGCTCTTCTTCAGAAAAGCCTGTGGTTCCAACGACCGCGTGAACGCCGTTGCCCGCAAGCCAAGCGAGGTTCTCTACCGAGGCTGCTCGGTGAGAGAAATCAACAACTACCTGGGCCTGTGTTCGCTCAAAAGAAACTGCCTCACCCGAAATCCGTAGATCGGTTTCTATCCCCGTCACGGTGCGAAGATCAATCCCCCGAAAGTTAGGATCTACTGCAGCTACAAGGTTGAGCTCCGGATCTGCTTGGACTGCTTGGCAAACTGTGGACCCCATGCGTCCGCCTGCTCCAAACACACCCACGTTGATTGTCATGGCGGCATTCTATGGCCGGGGGCTCATGACACAGAACATGATCAGCTTCCGTCGAACAGGTCTCGTCGGGGCTCATCTAGGTACACGGGCTCTCGATCGCGATCGAATGCCCGTATCGCCTCTGGAAGATTGTTCGTAAATCCAGCCATGAGCTGGTTGCGATCCTCAAACTCAATGGCCGCCGCCAGACTCGAGATCTCTTGTTCGACCCAGAGAGACTGCTTGGTAGCTTCGAGTCCATAGTGAGAGAACTTCGCCATCGCCTGTGCCATCTCGATTGCCTCGGCTAGTAGGTCCTCGTCTGGCACGACTCGTGAGACCAAGCCCATGCGCAGCGCCTCAGCCGCATCAACGCGTCGCCCTGTCAGGAGGAGGTCATTTGAGTTCGCGCCTCCGATCAACCGAGGCAGAATCCAGCCTGCACCCATCTCAGCCGAAGTCAATCCGTTCACTATTCCAGTGGCGTTGAACTCTGCAGACTCTGAGGCAATGCGAAGGTCCGCACCAAGAGCAACACACATACCTCCGCCAAAGGCAGGGCCGTTCACTGCTGCTATGACCGGCTGCGGGATAGAGCGCAGTCGGCGGGTGATCTGTGAGTAGATGCTCATCGATCGAGTCGCTATCCGATGCACCGAGAGGTTGTCGATATTGGGAATAATCCCGTAGTCCTTCAGATCTAGTCCAGAACAGAAGGCCCGCCCAGCGCCAGTGAGAATCACAATCCGCACCAAGTTGTCTTGCCCAAGCTCGGCCAAGGCCTGATCGAGTTCAACGGCAAGGTCGATCGAGAGCGCATTCAATCGCTCAGGCCGGTTCAGGCGCAGAACTCGGATTGACTCATCGATTCGTTCTACTGCTACGAGACTCATCGGTACCCCTCTATATGGCTTGTGAAGAGGTTCGTGAGCCGAGGAACTTGCTCTAGCTCACCAACCATCTCGCCCCAACAACGTTGAGCGTCGTACCGTAGCCCCCATGAACACCGACGCCGTGCGACCAGATTCGGAACTGGACTTCGCAAATCTGGATTTTGATCCGAACTTTGCCGACCTCGGTAGTGCTACTTCTCTGCTGATCCGAGTCTCTGGGCCCGACACACCTGGTATCACTGCAGAACTCATGAGCGTATTGGGGCTTGTGGATGCTCAGGTTCAAGATCTTGAGCAGGTCTTGCTACGCGGCCACCTCACCTTGGCCGCTGTTGTTGATGTGCCACTTCACCCCGATGCTCTTTTTGAGACCCTCAATCGTTTCGCTCAGCAGTTTCATCTGCGAGTCGAGATTGATCGGGTGCCCTCGGCTTCAACTGAGAAGGGCGTCGTCGAAGCAGTGACGATATTGGGCCACGAGCTCGAAACTGCTCTCTCCCCCGCCGAATTAGCGGCAGTCGCAGCGGGGATAGCTGCAGCCGGCGGCAACATTGACCGCATTGTTCGTCTTGCTCAGTACCCGGTGTATGCCTATGAGTTCCGAAGCAGCGGAGCCGAGCCGGCTGCTCTTCGACGGCTACTCGGAGAGGTTGCAAGTGCACATCGACTAGATGTTGCCGTGCAACCTGAAGGAATCGAGCGTCGAGCGAAGCGACTCGTGGTTCTTGATGTTGATTCCACTTTGATCCAAGACGAGGTAATTGAGCTGCTCGCAGTCGAAGCAGGTTGCCTTGAGCAGGTTCGCAAGGTTACTGAAAAGGCGATGACTGGCGAACTCGACTTCGAACTCGCATTACGCGAGCGGGTCCTGTTACTCAAGGGCCTCGAAGTGTCGGCATTAGATCGAGCTCGCGCTGCTATGCGATTGACCCCCGGAGCGCGCACCTTCGTTCGAACGTTGAAGCGTTTGGGCTACAGCGTGGGAATTGTCTCGGGTGGCTTCACTGACTTCACCGACGGTCTGGCTGCCGAACTCGAGTTGGACCATGCAGTGGCGAACAAACTTGAGATCGTTGACGGGTACCTCACCGGGCAGGTACTCGGACAGGTAGTTGACCGAGCACGAAAGGCTGAACTGCTGCGCCTGTTTGCACAGGCGGAGAATATTCCTGTGTCCCAAGCAGTTGCGGTTGGCGACGGAGCCAACGATCTAGACATGCTCGCTGCCGCAGGGCTCGGAATTGCCTTTAACGCAAAGCCTGTGGTTCAACTCGCTGCAGATACGACTGTCAACGTTCCTTACCTAGACGCGATCCTCTTCATCTTGGGCGTGAGCCGCGAAGAGGTGGAACGTGCAGATCTTGACTTGCCCCAGGAATAAGCCATCACTTGGCGAGGCCCAAACCTTTAGGACTGCGAGAGGAACTCGAGGCCCTGAATGACCTTCTCGGCGCTTGCTGACTCTTGGGACTGAGTGTGCGAGGCAGGTCCGATCGCTGCGAGTACCCGGGCGCTTCCAAGAACTCGCTGAGCGGCTTGGAGAACTTGTTCTTGAGTCACAGCATCGATGAGTTCTAGGTGCTCGTCAAGAGGAGTGACGCTACGACGAAGAGTCTCCGAGATACCCAGTCTGGCGCCCCTCGCCCCCGAATCTTCAATCCCGAGAAGCACGCTGCCACGTATGGAGCGCTTAGCCCGCGAGAGCTCCTCTTCGGTGATTCCTGTACTGCACAGATCATCAATGAGCGCTGTGACAACCGATATGAGTTGCGAAGCCTTGGACGGGCTCGTGGCGCACTGAACGGAGAGTGCACCGGCATCGCTGAACTGAGAAATTCCAGAAGAGATGGAGTAGGTCAGTCCTCTCGATTCCCGAACTTCTTGAAAGAGCCGACTTGAAGGACCGGTTCCAAACACGTGGTTCAACAGGGCAAGGGCAAAGCGATCTGAACTTCCCACCCCTCCTGTTCGCCAACCAAAGGCAAGATGCACTAACTCACCAGATCGGGTTTCGGTGAGAACCGTCCCGACCGGCTCGTGTGGCTTGACCCTCGTTGGGCTCTCGCCCGTAGTGGCGTCTGCAAAGGCAGACTCAACCGCACTCACCACCGCTGCGTGATCAACGTCTCCAGCGGCGGTGACTACCAGATTCGAGTTCTGATACCACTGCTGAAAAAATGTGACGAGTTGCTCTCGGCTCACTGTTTCTACGCTGCTCGTTGTTCCGAGAACCTCTCGACCCAGCGGGTGTTGCGGAAACAGACACTCGAAGAGCCGAACCCCAACAAGATCCTCTGGGTCATCCTCTGCGGCTGCAAGCTCTTCTAAAATGACCTCTCGCTCGCCCTCTACGTCTTTCTCTGCAAGCGCTGGATCCGATACCAGATCGAGCAGAACATCTAGGGCTAGTTCAGATTCACTCGAAGGCACTCGTGCAAAAAACGCGGTGTACTCACTCGCTGTATAGGCATTGATATCGCCACCGACACCATCGATTGCGATTGCTATGTCGACTGCTGTGCGACGAGAGGTTCCCTTAAAGAGCAGGTGCTCAAGAAAGTGCGAGGCACCTGCAATCTGTGCTGGCTCATCCCTGCCGCCGATCCCGACCCAAGCCGCATACGTTGCGGAATGGGTGTGCGGTACCGAATCGGTGAGGATTCGGATTCCGTTTGGCAGAACTGTCTTTTCAACGTTCGCAGCGAGGAGCGAGTTGCTCGCTCCTCGCTGCGTGAGGTCACTACTCATCAAGACTTCCCACGCAAATCAGCGAGAGAGTCATCGTTGACACATCAGGAATCATCGACGCCTGCGTTGACCGCCTCGGCCACCGCCACTTCCGCCGGCTCCCCCTCCTGGACCGCGTCCACCTGTGCGCACTGGGTTCGGACCCAAGTCGCCAAATGTTTCGGAGAGCTCAGCGTCGAAAGAATCTGCAAAGCTCACTTCTATCCGGTCAGATGAGGGTGCCGCTGCTTCGTCTTGCGTGCTCGAAGAAGCTTCTGATGCCACCGGTGCTGAATCTGATCCTGCTGTGTGAGCAGCGCTCGTCGCGCTGCCCTCACTCGCTTTTGGGGACTCATCTCCTGCTAACGCTAGCGAGATCTTTCCGTTTGGATCGATGTCTTCAACGCGAACAGACACTGCGTCACCAAGGTCAACCACATCTTCAACACGGTCGATGCGCTTGCCGCCGCCGAGCTTCGAGATGTGAAGCAGGCCGTCTCGCCCGGGGAGAATATTTACAAAGGCACCAAATTTGGTGATGTTGACCACTCGGCCTTCATAAATGGCTCCGACTTCTGCAGTGGGAGGATCAAGGATCAACTTGATCTGACGCTCAGCCTCTTGCATTGCGCCGGCATCAACTGCAGCAATCGATACAACTCCGACCATGCCATCGTCGTCCACGCTGATATTTGCGCCGGTCTCGCCTTGGATCGCGTTGATGACTTTGCCCTTTGGACCGATGACCTCTCCGATTTTGTCGATCGGGATCTCGAAGCTAATGATCTTTGGTGCAGTCTCGGAAACCTCATCACGAGGCGCTGCAATAGCTGCTGCCATCACCTCGAGAATCTGCAACCGTGCCTCACGTGCCTGATTGAGAGCACCTGCGAGTACATCAGCAGGAATACCGTCAATCTTGGTATCAAGCTGCAATGCAGTAATGAACTCAGACGTGCCAGCCACCTTGAAGTCCATGTCGCCATAGGCGTCCTCTGCTCCAAGGATGTCAGTCAGCGTGACGTACTTGTCGTCGGCATAGATGAGGCCCATTGCGATTCCAGCTACTGGCGCCTTGATAGGAACACCGGCGTCCATCAAAGACAGAGTGGATGCGCACACTGATGCCATCGAGGAGGATCCGTTTGATCCAAGCACCTCAGAGACCAAGCGAATGGTGTAGGGGAACTCTTCAAGTGAAGGAACCACAGGGAATACGGCACGCTCGGCGAGCGCACCGTGGCCAATCTCCCGACGCTTTGGACCACGCATAAACCCAGGCTCTCCAGTAGAGAACGGAGGGAAGTTGTAGTGGTGCAGATAGCGCTTGCGAGTGATCGGGTCGATCCCGTCAATCATCTGATCCATCTTGGCCATGCCAAGCGTGGCAACGTTCAGCACCTGAGTTTCTCCACGCTGGAAGAGTCCCGTTCCGTGAGCGGTAGGGATAACGTCCACCTCAGCAGACAATGCACGAAGGTCGCTCAGACCGCGACCGTCAATACGTGCACCCTCGTTCACGATGCGTGAACGCACCGTTGACTTAGCTAGGGAGCGGAATGCATTTTTGGTCTGCTTGGTGGCGTTCGATGTTGCGTCATCGGCTGACACGCCATCTGCCACTGCCGTTGCGACAAGACCGGGAACGATTCGCTCAAGAAGGTCATCACGCAACGCAGCCTCGGCTGCGGTGCGGTCAGCTTTGTCAGCAATCTGCATGATCTCGACGATCTGCTTGCCCCCAAGTGATTCGACTTCGGCGTAGATCTCGGAGCTGTAGTCAACCTGTGGGTTGTAGTGCATGACCGGCTTTGGTCCGTCCGCTGCAAGCACGGCCTCTGCAAGGCTCCGCTGCAGTGCTATGACCTCTGAGATCCAACGCTTTGACTCGTTCAAAGCATCAGCTAGCGCTGCCTCATCAACCTTGGGTGCACCGTTTTCGTAGTAACCCCAAGCACCTTCAGTGCCACCAGCTTCAACCATCATGACTGCAACATCGCCATTGTCGAGCTCACGACCGGCGACAACGATCTCGAAGGTCGACTCGTCACCCTCTTCGTAGGTCGGGTGCGCAATCCAGGTGCCATCTGTTGAATATGCAAGACGCACGGCACCGACAGGTCCGTCGAAGGGAATGTCAGAGATCATCAACGCTGCAGAGGCACCATTGATTGCCAGAACGTCATACGGGTTCTTCTGATCTGCACCAAACACGGTACCGACCACATGGACCTCATTGCGGAAGTCGGATGGGAACGATGGCCGGAGCGGTCGATCGATCAGGCGGCAGGTCAGGATTGCTGACTCTGGCGCACGACCCTCACGGCGGAAGAACGACCCGGGGATCTTTCCGGCCGCATACATGCGCTCTTCGATATCAACCGTCAACGGGAAGAAGTCGATGCCCTCACGGACATGGCCTGCTGCTGTTGCAGTCATTAGAATTCGGGTATTTCCCATGCCAGCGAGTACTGCTCCGCCAGCGAGCCCGGCAAGCTTGCCAGTCTCAAATGAAATTGTCTTGTTCTCGTCTTCACCGACTGGTGCTTCGACGCGAATAAATGTGGCCACGTGGCCCTCCTTCGATCCCCCTCGGGATCGTCTAGGTGCGACAAGGCCAGTTCCCAGTGGTCGACTCCCGAGGCATTCACAACCAGCGCGAATCTGCTTAGCCGGGGTGCTCAGAGGTCGGCAACCGGTAACTGACCGGCTCGCCGCACTTCTCTTATTGTTGTTTGTATACCTACCCTACCCGCGCTCAACACCCCATACGCGAATCGGCTGGCCCGAAGGCCAGCCGAATTCACAGAACTGCTGCAGACTGCAGCCAAAGTCAGTTGCTTAGCGGCGCAGGCCAAGCTCAGCGATGATAGAGCGGTAGCGCTCGATGTCGTTTGTCTTGAGGTAATCCAAGAACCTGCGACGACGACCCACCAGCATCAGGAGTCCACGACGAGAGTGATGATCCTTCTTGTGCTTCTTGAGATGCTCGGTCAGGTGATCGATACGGTCCGAGAGGAGTGCAATCTGAACTTCGGCTGACCCGGTGTCTGCGGAGTTCTTGCCAAACTTCGTGATCGTGTCGCTCTTCGGCGGAAGGTTGGTTGCCTGACGGTTACTCATAGTGTCTCTTTCTTGGGTTACTTACCCGGCTCCAAAGATCGTTGGCTGCAATGAAGAAAAAAGTTCTTCGATGCTGGCGCGCATCCCAGAGCGGTACGGCTACTCAGCCGAGGAATGATGAAGTGTAGATGCTCAAGGGCAACTTGGTAAAACGAGGCTCTGAGAATGCTTTAGCGATCGGTATGCCAGGTGTACTTTGGCCTGCGGTGACGGCCCACAACTTTTGAAGCTTTCGTCGATGGCGACAACGAAAAGATCCGAGCATCCGGCTCGTAGCAGACCCGCTCAACGTCTTGGAGGGTCGGGAACTTCTTACGGAGGCCTGCTGCACGCAGAGAAGTCCTGATGCTGTCGCCCAATTCGGCAGCAAGCAGTTCTGCGATCACTGCTGGCAGGGTCTCTGGGTCACGCAGAATCCAAGAATGGCCACCCCCTTCAATGGTCACGAGGACCCCTTCGGTTCGGCGCGCAGTATCGCGAGCAGTTCTATGAGGCACCCCAAGGTCTCGCGACCCATGCAGCACAAACACAGGCACATCGTTTTCAAATAAGGCATCTAGGGCATACCTGCTTGACCGACTGCGCAGAATCGTCCACATGGGCCCGAGTAGCCTCCAAGGCTGCACCATATGGCCCGCAACAGTGGGTACCAACAGCCGAAACAGTTTGGTTGCCTGAAGCGGGTCACTAAACGTGGGCATCACCGTCAGCGAGTCGAGAAGTAGTAACCCGCTCAGCACGCCAAGTAGCGGCGGAGCAACTCGAAAAAGCTGGACCATCATGTCCCAAGTGTCACCAACAATTGCATCGATGAGGACCACACCAATCACTCGCTCAGGCCGTGTGGCTGCCATTCGGGTAATGAGTTGCCCACCCATGGAGTGACCGGCCACCACAAAGAGGTCGATTCCGAGGTCATCAATGACTCGGCCGAGCAGGTCTGCATAGTCATTAAGGCTTTGCCCCGAAAGGGGAAGCCCCTGAGTCGCCCCATGGCCCGCAGTGTCGATTGCAATAACTCTGAAGCCCATCTTCACTAGGCGAGACAGCGACTGAGCGTACAAAAACCCTTCCACCGAGAAGCCGTGCACAACGACTAGCGGCACTCCCTCGCCTGCGACTGTCACTCCTACCCTGTGGCCGTCCTCCAAGGTGATCTCATGTCGAGCCAAGCGAGGGACTTCAATCGCTTCAGGGGCAAGCGGCGCATCAAGAACCGGACCCTCAATCGGATCAAAAATCTCACTCTCATCGATGTCAGCTTGCTCAGTTTCGTTCACAACCACCCGCAGTCACCTTGAACAGAACCGCCGCTTCCTGTCAGCAACATATGGGAAAACCTGAATTCAGGTTATCGCCAAATGAGATGAAATAGGGGTTCTGATATGCAGTCTCGGGCCTCTACGCCGAAGTATTCACCTGGTGAGACCACCAAGCGTTGGACCACCAAGCGTTGGACTACCAAGCAACCCTCGGGCCTTCTCGCAGTCAAGCTGCAACTGCTCAGTGAGTTCCGCAACGGATGCGAACTTTGCATCAGCGCGAAGTCGGTGATCAAACCTGACCGAAACCTGCTCGCCATAGAGATCGCCGGCAAAGTCCAACACGTGAACCTCGAGAAGCGTCATCGCTTGGTCGTCATAAAAAGTAGGGCGCTTGCCCACATAAATAGCTGCGGGTAACGCTGCCATTCCCAAGCCACTCGATGCAGGCGCAGATACATTGCGCTGACGCTCAATCCAGCCCGCATAGATCCCGTCGGCTGGCATCAGCATCTCGTCAGAAATGGCGACGTTTGCAGTTGGGAAGCCGAGCGATCGTCCCCGCTGATCGCCGAGAACCACTGTTCCACGCATCTCGTGCGAGCGTCCAAGCATCAGGTTTGCATCGACAAGGCGCCCCTCGTGCAGCGCACGCCGGATAGCAGTCGAGGACACCTGAGCATCATCGCGAGCCGCTTGCCCATCAAGACCGACGAGCTTGTGTCCCAGCACGCTGAAACCCAGAGTTTGGCCCATCTCGTTGAGCAACCCGACGTTGCCGCGTCGCTGGAATCCAAAGTGGAAGTCCTCTCCGACAACTATCTGCCGAGCATTCAGACAGCGCTGCAGGACTGACTCAACAAAATCTTCGGCCGACTCCGAGGCTCGCTCCTTATCGAAGCGAACAACAAGGGCATAATCAATGCCGGTTTGAGCAAGCAGTTCTAGCTTCTGTTCTAGGTCCGTCAACAACAACGGCGCTGAGTCTGGCCGGATGACGTGAGCAGGGTGACGGTCAAAGGTCACCACTGCTGACCTCTGCCCTGCCTCTTGAGCTCGCCTACGCACCTCGGCGATCACTGCTTGATGACCAAGGTGTACCCCGTCATAGGCGCCAATCGTCACCACTGAACCCTCGGGTGGTGCGGGGCAGACATCCGTATCGGCAAGAATCTTCACAATGACACGCTACTCAGCAACTTCGCTAGAGAGCACTATCGATGGTTTGCATCGTGTCTCTCGAAAGGGCTCGTACACGGCGAGTAACGCTGAGTCTGCATTGAGTACGGCCCAGGGGCCATCTCCACT
Source organism: Actinomycetota bacterium (assembly GCA_009701845.1). Classification (GTDB taxonomy): domain Bacteria; phylum Actinomycetota; class Acidimicrobiia; order Acidimicrobiales; family Microtrichaceae; genus IMCC26207. The sequence continues at coordinate 355 of WLJI01000066.1, read as the reverse complement.
AGCGCCAAGCTGCTCTTGCTCTAGCACGCGACCATGGCGCACATAATCCTCTAGCTGTTCTCCAACTTGGAGGTGATCAAGTTGCCGAACTCCCTCTAGTGCGGGAAGCAAACTTGCGTCCTCGATTGAGTTCGCCTCGTCAATGCCGAACGGCCCTACTGCTGTGCGTCGCAGTGCACAGAGATGCGCGCCTCCGCCAAGGGCGTGGCCTAGGTCGGCTGCAAGTGAGCGCACATACGTTCCAGAGGTGCACTCAACAGTGGCCGTCCACAGCAGCGGGTCCGATGTTGGCAACAGGTCAAATTGCATGACCGTTGCAGGCCGGGGTTTTCGCTCTACCTCGATTCCCTCTCGG
>WLJI01000065.1 GCA_009701845.1 Actinomycetota bacterium | reverse complement strand
GTTGCGCACTCAGCGGTTCGGTGGCAAGCACGTAGTCATACACCGGAACCACCCGGCGGTTAATGGCCTTGACTGGGCTTTGGAAGGCGCCCGTTCCAAGGAGCACTGCATTCGCTCGAATCTCAGTTTCGGGCCCATCGGAAGTCTGAGTCATCACCGAGACACCTGCGCCGCTGCGTTTCAGACTCACCATTTTTGTGCATTCGTAGATTCGCACCCCTAACCGCTGACACGCCTCGGCAAGACCCCAGACCAAGCGAGCGGGGTCGATAAGAGCTTCTCCTGAGCGGACGTTGGCTGCAGCTAGATAGGTTGGCGAGTTCAGTTCGGCCCGAGTTTGTTCAGCGTCGAGCAGTTCTGCTGTCTCGCCGTACTTTTGGAGCAGGTCAACAAGCTCTGCGATGCCCTCCACCTGCCACTCAGCATCCGCCACAATCAGGTTGCCCGTCATCTCTAACCGAGCGTCGATGCCATGCCTGTGGAGGCTTCCGACGAGCCCGTCTAAATTCTTTTGGCCCAGCCGGACCAGTTCGGTGACCTGATTCGGAAACCTTGTTACTGCGTTGATCAGGCCATGAGTCAGAGTGGCCGACAAGAACCCGCCGTTTCTGCCCGAGGCCTGCTCGCCGATTCGGCCTGAGTCGATCAGGACGACGTCGAGCGAAGGGTTGTCTTCTTTGGCCTGCAACGCCGCCCACAGCCCCGTAAACCCTGCACCAACAATCACAAGATCAGCCTGAGTTTGCCCGCACACGGCATGAGTCTCCTTGGGCCGATCTGCGCTATCTAGCCACAGCACTGAGCCCTGCGAGGGCTGCAATGCCTTACGAGCGAGTTCCGTCACGTTCTTCATCAGTGCCCCCAGCCTAAACTCATGCAATGCGTGCTGTGATGTGTCGAGATCTAGGCGAGCCCGAATCGCTTCTTGTGGAACAGATCGACACTCCGTTTTGTTCCCCCAATCAGGTCCGGGTGCACATTTGGGCAAGTGGGCTCAACTACGTGGATGCACTGTTTGTGCAGGGCAAGTATCAGATTCGGCCACAGCTGCCCTTTATTCCAGGGTCCGAGATTGCTGGCGAGATTACTGAGCTTGGTGAACAGGTGCAGGGTTTTAGCGTTGGTGATCGCGTGTTTGCATCCATTGGGCTCGGCGGTTTTGCTGATGAGGTAGTACTGAGCCCATCACAGATCATTCCGATCCCAGATCGGCTGAGCTTTGCGCAGGCCGCCACGATGACTCAGAGCTACGCAACGGCTTGGTACTCGCTCACCCAACGCACGCTGGTACATCCCGAGGAGTGGGTGGTGGTGCTTGGAGCAGCGGGCGGTGTGGGGCTAGCAATGATCGACGTGGCCCGCGCTCATGGGGCCAAGGTTATAGCCGTGGCCTCTACAAGCGAGAAGCTCCGCCTGTGCATTGAGCGCGGTGCGCACGGAGTGATCGATTCATCTACTGAAGACGTCAAGACCCGTATTCGTGAGTTGGCCGAGGGTAGAGCCGACGTTGTCGTTGACCCAGTCGGTGGGCCACTTGCCGAGCAGGCCTTGCGGGCGCTCGGCGATAATGGCCGATACCTCGTGATCGGCTTTGCCTCTGGCGTTATTCCGTTGTTACCGGCAAATCAGATTCTGCTTCGCAACCGGCAGGTCATCGGAGTTGATTGGGGTGCTTGGGCAATGGCCAATCCCGCCGAGAACGCCGCCCTACTTGGCGAGGTCATAGCAGCAGTAGAGGACGGTTCAATCACACCCGTTGAGCCTCGGTCCTACCCCTTAGCCGAGGCGAGCACAGCACTCCGCGATCTCCTAGAGCGTCGAATCACTGGCAAAGCATGTCTGAGTTCATGACCAGAGGGCCCTGTACCTGAAATCAGAGCCCAGGGCCTTGACTAGGGAGTTGGAGTCTGAGATCCGAGAGCGGTAACCAGAGTGCCGAACTGATCAATCGGAACCTCACCCGAGGCACGCTGAGTGACTTTGCCAGCAGAGTCCATCATCACAAAGTACGGGAAGCCAGGAAGCCCATACGCTTGAGCGGCAGTACCTGATGGATTATCAAGCATGACCTGAGGGGTGAAACCCTCTTTGACGATCCACTTTGATGGTGGGTAATTGGCTTGGTCTCTCTTGACAGAGGTGCTGACCGCATAAAAGTCCACGTTCTCTGGCTGATTGCCCTCGTCGATCCACTTCTGAATCAAAGGAACCTCTGCTTGGCAATGTGGGCACCAGTGCGCAACGAAAATCACAACCTTGGCTCTGCCATCTGCTGGATCAATCTTGACGGCCTTGCCATCAAAACTAAACCCTTCAAGAACTGGTGGAGTCTTCCCCACCGCTGGGTCCTCTGCAGGAGGAGCAACCATCGAGCTCGTCTGCGGATACGCCGGTAAGGGCTCGCCGATGACTGTGACCGAGGCTTGCTCCTGCTTTGCATTCTGCGCAGCCTCTGCACCGGTATCTTCCGAGATTGCTGCTGTGTCTGAGTTGTTCTCGCTACGAGTGACGAAGAACGCAACTGCTCCGAGCAGAATCACCACAGCAATGGTTGCCCCCACAATCATGAGGCCAGTCTTCGGCCGGTTGCCCGTGGTTCGATTTGAGAGATTGCCGTAGGGGTCTGCGCCCTCGTGCTTCTGGTCGTTCATAGTTCCTCAGTTTCGCTTTTAGGGGCAGTGCTAGCAAGCACTGCTTCATTATTGACTGTTAGGGGTTCGGTACGAGCGAGCAGAGCAAGCACCGTGATCAGTGCAAATCCGATTCCGGCCATTGCCGGGATCGACAGAAAGTGAAACTTCCATACCCACACCGTTGAACAAGGAACTTCTCCTGTGCAGGAGTACGTGACCGTTGAGGGGAATCGCTCAACGAGATAGTGATAGATCGAGATTCCCAAACCGATCATCGCAAGTGGCACGCAATACCACTTCACCAACACGTCGCGGCGTAGCGCTGCGATTCCCAGCAGGAGCACCTGTGGATACATCGCAATTCGCTGGAACCAACAGAGCTCGCAGGGCGGGAACTTGGCAATTTCAGACATGTACAAGCTACCCAGCATGCAAGTGAGCGCCACCCCGAACGCCAGTGGAAGCGCAGCTTGGCCGACCCCGTTTCGAAGCGGAAGAAGCGAAGCCGGCAAAGCAGGACGCTTGGCTTTTGTTCGAGACCCGTGAATCACAGCAATCAGAAAAAACACCAAACAGACCAAGAGAAACGCAATGCCGAGCACAGCCATCAAGGCAAGAAAAAGAGTGACTGTATCTACGTCCATACAGTTTGTGACTGTACTTGCGACTGCGCTTCAGTGGGCAACTCCGCATGAACTAGCTGAGCGGTTTCTTTGCCACCTCATGATCTAGTAGAAATTGAACATGTCTCTCTATCAAAATGACCTTGCAGCCCTTGACGGAACCCCGGGAGTACTTGCCGGCTTAGACGGCAAAGTAACCCTTGTCGTCAACGTTGCCTCAAAATGCGGGCTCACAGGGCAGTACACCCAACTCGAGGAGCTGCAAGTGAACTATGCAGACCAAGGGTTTAGTGTTTTGGGAGTTCCCTGCAACCAGTTCATGGGGCAAGAGCCCGGCTCTGCAGAAGAGATCCAGACGTTCTGCTCCACCGAGTACGGAGTGAGCTTTCCACTGAGTGAAAAGATCGAGGTAAACGGCGACGGTCGTCACCCGCTCTACGCAGAACTCACCCAAGTAGCCGACGCAGAGGGCCGCGATGGAGACATCCAGTGGAACTTCGAAAAGTTCCTCATTGCTGCAGATGGCGAAGTCATCGCAAGATTTGCACCCACAGTGGTTCCAGATGATCCGGCAATTGTTTCCGCTATCGAGTCAGCGCTCGCCTAAGTTCAGGCTCTGCTCAACTGATCATGAGCACGGTGCGCAGCCCGTTGCCAGCCTCGAGATCAGCTAACGCTTCATTGATCTCTTCGAGTGGGCGGCGAGTAGTCACCATTGATTCCAGGTCAAGCTTTCCGGCCCGCCACAGTGCAACGAGCCGCGGGATGTCTCGCGGACCCCAGCACGACCCAAGAAGCGACCCCACCAGTTTCTTCTCAGAGAACATGGCCATGACGGGGCTAAAGGCCACGGTCTGGTCGACTGGGGCTGCGCCCACCATCACTGTGGTGCCACCGCTTCTTACTGCGGCAATGCCCACCTCGACGAGTGCCGCCGAGCCGACAGCTTCAAAGGCAACATCTGCACCAACCCCGGTCAGACCCATGGTGACCGAAACAACATCTTGCTCTGTGGGGTCAATGACGTGTGTTGCGCCAAACCTCATGGCTTGTTCCCGGCGAGACTCAGAAGGATCAGAAACAATGATCTGCGCAGCACCAGCAATTGCGGCGCCCTGCACGATGCAGATGCCTACTCCCCCTGCGCCAAGAACGAGCACCGAATCTCCTGGCTCAATATCGGCAGTGTTGATCGCTGCGCCCACACCGGTTTGCACGGCGCAACCAATCACGCAGGCAACGTCAAGTGGAAGGTCATCATCGATGCGGATTGCCCCCTTGGCATCCACCACAATTTCATCTGCCCAAGCGGCCACACCGAGACCGTGAAACACCGTCTCTCCGTTGCGAGACAGCCGCGATGTGCCATCCGGCAACATCGAGGTGGCAATGACCATGGAACTTGCACACACACTCTGCAAGCCCTTGATGCAATAGGCGCAGGTGCCGCAAGCTGCGTTGGGGGTCAAGATCACATGATCACCCACCTGCAGCGAGGTCACTCCCGGTCCAAGCTCAACTACAACTCCAGCAGCCTCATGGCCGAGAACTGTTGGTCCCATTGCTGGGAATGTTCCCGAGATCACGCTGAAGTCTGAATGACACACACCGCAGGCCACCACACGAACTCGCACCTCGCCAGCACGAGGTGGATCAAGGTGCACATCGTCAACTACCTCTAGCGGAACACCCACTTGGGTAAACAAAGCTGCACGCATCTCACTGCTCCTCGGCTCGCTGAAAAGGTCACCGGGACCCTACAGGCTGACTCTGTGAGTTGTGACCTAGGGCTGCGTGGCTAGCGGCGCTTTGTGGGCCTGCCTCGCTCGCCAGGCTGCTTTACGAAGCTCCTCTACAACCAGCAGAATCAGCGGAGTAACAATCACCCAGCCCCACTCCTGCAAGCTCAGCGGCACAGTCTCAAAGACTCCCTGCAAGAAGGGCAACTGCACCACCATGACCTGCATGACTAGCACCCCGGCAAGCGCATACAGCAATGGGCGGTTGGCGAGGCTATAGCGAGAAAACACCGTGTCGTGGCCACTGCGAACGCAGAACGAGTTGACAAGTTGGAAGAAGACAAAAGCAGTAAACGCCATCGTCATAGCCTGCTCATCGTTATCGCTGCGGAAACGAAGGTAGATACCCAGCGTGCCCGCAGTAATCACAATTGCCGAAAACACAATCCGACCTAGCCTCGGCCCGCTCAGAATGACCTCGTCTCTCGAACGAGGGTTGCGCTCCATGATGCCGGGCTTTGGCGGGTCCACTCCCAAAGCAATGGCAGGTGGACCATCGGCGATGATGTTCACAAACAGAATCTGAATAGCGTTGAACAACGCACCGATTCCCGAGATCTGAGCGAGCAGAATGACGAAGATGGCCGAGATGTTGGTGGTGAGCTGAAAGCGCACAAAGGTCAAGATGTTGTCGTAGATTGCGCGGCCACCCTCGACTGCATGAACGATGGTGGCAAAGTTGTCATCAGTGAGCACCATGTCACCGGCCTCTTTGGTGACCTCAGTTCCGGTGATCCCCATGGCCACACCGATCTCGGCCTCTTTGAGTGATGCCGCGTCGTTCACGCCATCACCAGTCATGGCAACAATGTTGCCGGTGGCCTGCAGTGCCTTGACTACTCGCACTTTGTGTTCGGGTGAGACACGAGCGCAAACGCCTATCTCTGAAATCTGTGCAGGCAGGTCTTCATCAGAGATGCGATCGAGTTCGGCACCGGTGACTACCCGACCCTTAATTCCGAGTACCTGAGCAATGGCACCGGCAGTAGAAGCATGATCACCCGTAATCATTTTCACTTGGATGCCAGCCGTTGCACATTCGGCAATTGCTGCGATTGCCTCGGGCCGCGGCGGGTCAAGAATTCCCACTAAGCCAACGAGATGCAACTCTGCAATCTCAGCTGCAAGGTCACCCCCGTAGTCGCCTGGAGCAACCGGCAGCTCAAGGGTTGCAAGGGCAAGCACTCGCAACCCTTCGGCTCCGAGGGAGTCATTGAGCTCCAAAAGCTCGGCTCGGCCCTGATCAGTAATGGTTGTTCGCCCAGCAATGACTGAAGAAGTGCTGCATCGAGCAATCACCACATCGGGGGCACCCTTGACCACCAACAAGGACTTGTTTCGGTCCTCAGCATGGGGATGCAGGGTGGCCATGAATTTGGTACTTGAGTCAAAGGGAACTTCCTCAATGCGTGCAAACTCGTCTCGCAGGCCTTCAGGGTCAAGTCCACCCTTGGCGGCCAAAACAAGTAGTGCCCCCTCTGTTGGGTCTCCGACGAGTTGTGTGCGCCCATCTTCAAGGCGAAGGTGAGCGTCGTTGCAGAGGAGGCCCGCTAGCAGGGCTGGCTGAATATCTGTTGGCGAGCCCGATGGTGAGTCCGAAGGTGAGCCCGAAAGAATCTCCCCTATGGGCTCGTAGCCCAAACCAGATACTTCAAAGCTCTGGCCGCCTGCGAGCAAGCGAGTTGCAGTCATCTGATTGAGCGTCAGCGTCCCGGTTTTATCTGAACAGATGACGTTGGTCGACCCAAGCGTCTCGACAGAGGACAGGCGTTTCACAATTGCGTTTCGCTTTGCCATGCGACTCACGCCGATGGCAAGGGTCACGGTGACTACGGCGGGCAGTCCCTCGGGAATTGCGGCAACGGCGAGGGCAACAGAGTTGATGAGCGCTTCGCTCACATCTGTAGAACTTATGGGTCGAGACTGCCAGAGGGCGATCGCAAAAAGTAGAAGGACTGCAAAGATGGCAATTGCGGCAAGCCGCTTTCCAAGCTGATCAATCTGTTCTTGCAGCGGAGTGGGCTTTTCTTCAGCAGACCCCAACAAGCCTGCCAAGTGGCCAACCTGAGTCTCCATGCCGATCTCGGTAACAACCATCTCGGCTCGACCGCGCACCAGCGTCGAGTTCATGTATCCCATGCAGATGCGGTCAGCCACAGCTACTTCGGATGAACCGTCGTGGCCCATCAGCACTTCAGCAGACTGCTTGTCTACAGCGAGTGACTCGCCCGTCAACATCGACTCATCAACTGCAGTAGCAGCAGTCATCAAGAACCTGCCATCGGCTGGAATTTTGTCGCCCGCCTCGAGCAAGACCACGTCTCCTGGGACTAGCTCTGCAGCCGGCACCTCTTGGACTTCACCGTTGCGACGGACTCGCACGATGGTCAACAGCATGCTCTTGAGCGCTGCCAGCGCGTTGTCTGCCTTATTTTCTTGGATGAACCCCATGACTGCGTTGATAAGCAGCACGATCCCAATCACAATCGGGTCTTTGTAATCACCGACGGCGGCAGAGACCACTGCAGCACCAATCAGGATGTACACCATCAGGTTACGAAATTGCGCCAAGAAGCGTTTCCACGCAGGGGTTCGCGGTGGCTCCGTCAACTGATTCGGGCCATGCAGCGCCAACTGCTCGGCAACTTGTTGTGAACTCAATCCAACGAAGGGGTCGACGTTGAGTAGGGCAGTGACTTGCTCAGCTGGAAGTCGAAACCACTCCGTAGGTGGGCTGTTTTGTTGCTGAAGCATAAAGATCTCTCCGTCGTCGGGATGGCGCGAAAAGCGACCATCTGCGGCGGAGGTCTTCCTCGTCAGTCCGAACCTGGACTGACCACTGACACCGGGTCTTTATTCGTTCAACGAACGACTAACCGTGCTGACGATGTCAATGCTGAGAGGTACTCCCCTCCAAAGGGCCAAGGCCCGTTTGCTAAGTGAGAGCCTACCCGCTGTTGAGCAGAAACCTCTTTCAGCGATACGGAAGCGTTGGCTCAGCTGAGCTTTCCTCGAACAACTGCAATAGTTGCGCCCAGGTCTCGCTGAACGGCTGCAGCATCCACGAGGAGGTCTTCGCTGAAATAGCTCTGCAGATCTAAGAACAAAGAGGTTGTGCTTGCCGACTGCCCCGTCCACTCATCCGAGGTGATTGTGACTGCACCGTGAGATCCATCTCCTGGGTCGGCTTCGCCTTGAAAAGAGCCTGACCTGTAAGAAACCATGAGTGGAACGTGAGCGAATCGAACATCTTCGGGACTCTGTGCAGTAACCCGACCAAGTTCGATTTCGAGCAGATCTCCTCCGACCTCGCCAAATCGCAGTTCATGGCCTCGCTCTAGATCAGTACGATCATCAAGACCGAATCCCAACCCAACAGCAGCTTCTATGACTGCAAGAACTAGGGACTCATCAGCTGACTCCACTCGATCATGCAGACTTGCGCGCTGCGAACTGCGCGCCACGAGTGCCTCGTAGTCGGCAAGCGTCTGTGGATCAACCTCGATGATCTCCGTGACATCGACAATCTCTGCAACTACGGACCCATCCTCTGCCAAGAAATCCGTAACATCCACAATTTCTGTCACCACAGTGCCGTCATCCGCTACAAGTTCGGCAACGGCCACTGTCTCTACAATTTCCACGACTTCAACAGGGGCTGGCGCTGGAGCCGCAAAAGCGTTGGGTGCTGGTGCAGGTGCGGGTGCAGGAGCAGGAGCAGGTGCAGGAGCAGGTGCAGGAGCAGGTGCAGGAGCAGGTGCAGGAGCAGGTGCAGGAGCAGGTGCAGGAGCAGGTGCAGGCTGAGCCCACTCGGGAGCGGGAGCCGGAGCGGGCTGTGCGCGCACAGCAATCAAGACTGCTGTTTCTGCGTGCGAACCCAAGGTGGTCCAATCGGCAAGCCCCGGCCACCACACGGGTGTTGAGTCTGCAAGACGGCCCGCCGCAACCTCGCTCACTAAAAGTTCGAGGGTGTAAGGCCCACGTTGGTCGTTCGGACCAACAACTACATAGGCAACGGGATCTTCAAGTGGTGGCAAGCTGCTCATGCGCTGAGTTTCCCACAACGCAGCGCTCTGATGCGAGAGAAACAGGACTCTTGCAAGAGATTGGCCGCAGATTTACTCAGAAATACTGCTCCGGTCTGAACGAGCGCGAGCACCGGGGGTGTCTCACCGGCAAAGATAGGGGTGCTTTGTTGCCAAGAGTGTCTCCAACTTGGAACGATCACCCATGGTCGCACCATCGAGAGGATTTCAATTCAGTGAGAGCCAAGCTAACTGAGCACAGATCTGCTCGACCAAAACTGAAGAGGACGCGGTCACCGCTACGCACGACTGCTGCGGTAGTCGCCTCAGTCACCGTTGTCAGCCTGTCGGCTTGTTCGTTCAATACCGAAGAGCCCGCCACAGTGACATTGCCCGAACACGGAACGACTACCTCAACTACCGTTGCGGACCCTCCACGCGACCAAGGTGCCGCAGCAGCAGAACAGACTCCACCTGAGCTGGCCTGGGCTCTGCAGGTAGGAGGGGCAGGCGATGATGCGCTCAATGCGGTTGCCGGCCTGCAAACCGCAGTGGTTGCCGTTGGGTCAACGAGCCAGGGCATTAATCAACCGGTGGTTGGAGGAACAGACGTACTGAGCGTCACCGTGGATTCGAAAGGGGCAATTGAGTCGACTGATCAGTTCGGAAGTGTTCGTGACGAGTCCGCCGCTGGCGTGGCTGCCGCAGGCGAGAACTCTCTGGCATGCGGATCTACTACCGGGCTTCTGGGCTTGATTTCGGGTTCAGGCACGACTGCCGAAGGCGGTCCCGAGGGTGCGCCGAGCGATGCTTGGTGTGCTCCTCTACCTGCGAGCAGTCCGGATCAGGTCACGCAGCTCGGCGGCAGCGATGAAGAGCGAATCACCGGCGTAGCCCTCCCGCTTGGGATCAAGCCAGCAGAGGCAAGCAACACCGTTGGATTCGCCTCGGGCACGATCGACGGATACTTCCCGGGCGCAGAGGACCCCGCTGGCCGCGGACTCGGCTCGGGCGATGCGCTGGCCGTTCGAGTGAGCTCTGAGGGCCGCGCACTTTGGGCTCGGCAATTTGGTACCTCGGCTAACGATGCGGCACTAGGAGTTTGTATCGTGGCCGAAGACGGAGTCTTTGTTGGCTTTACTGACGGAGACCTCGAGGGGCGCTCCAAAGGGCTTCGCGATGCTTGGATCTCAAGGATCGACGGCAAAGGCGTTCAGCGTTGGACCACACAGTTCGGCGGGGCAGGATCCGAAGAGTTTCGGGCCGTGGCCAAGGCGGGTGAGGCTCGCGAAGGAACCGAGCAGTTCGTAGCTGTTGGTTCAACCGATGGAGACATCGATCAGTCGGGTCCACTTGCAAATAGCGGAAGCACCGATGCCATCATTACCTCGTTCGCAAGCGACGGAACCATTCGCTGGGCCACCCAACTCGGCTCGGCGCTCGAAGATGTTGCCACTGCAGTTACTTCAGACGGCACAAACATCTATGTGGCTGGCACAACGCGAAACAGCCCAACCATGGGGAGCAACAGCCCAAACAGCAGCAGCCCGACCGAAGGTGACGCGCTCATCGGATTGGGAGACCTCAGCGAAGAGATCGGCCCCGGCGGTGGAACCGATTCATTCTTGGCTTCGCTTGATGCAGCGACGGGCGAGGTTCGGTGGGTGACTCGTCTGGGCTCTGCTGCTGATGAGATCACCACTGGGCTCACCACCACCGAGGGCGGCCTTCTGGTGCTCTCTGGCACCACGACCGGTCAGGTCGCAAGCACTCCCCCAGGGGGCGGCACTGACGGTTTCTTGCTGGCCTTCCAACTTCCATCAAGCGGCGGGGCAGCAGCAAGCTCCGTTTGACCTCAGGCTCTTTGATCAGGCTGCTACCAAGCCAAGAGCGCTCAGTTGGTACTCTGCGACCTATGGCTCATCCTCGTAGATTTCGTTTTGCAGCAGAACTTCACGGCCCGCTCGATGGCATGACTTGGAAGGACTCGGTCCGCTGGCTTGAAGATGCCGGCTACAGCACCTTGTTCGTACCCGATCATTTTACCGAGGGGTTCGGCCCAATTACAGCCATGGCCTCGGCAGCAGCAGTCAGCACAGAACTCCTGATCGGCCCACTCGTGCTTGCCGCCGACTACCGCCACCCGGTAGTGCTCGCTCGTGAACTCGCATCCATCGACCAGATCTCAGAGGGCCGACTCGAACTTGGACTTGGTGCAGGGTGGATGGCAGCTGACTACTCGTCTTCGGGTATTCCCATGGACCCACCGAAGGTGCGAGTGGACCGGATGATTGAGGTCATCACCATCTTGAAGGGTCTGTTTGCACCTGGGGCCTTCTCATTTTCCGGAGAGCATTTCACCATCACCGAACTTGACGGCTCCCCCAAACCGTTTCGACCAGAAGGACCGCCATTGCTGATTGGGGCTGGTGCCGCTCGCATGCTGCGCTATGCGGGAGCGACTGCAGACATCATTGGCATCAACCCTTCGATCCACTCGGGCGAAATTGACTCAGCAGCTGCACGGGATGCTCAAGTCGATCGCATTGACCAAAAAGTCGCATGGGTTCAACAAGGTGCAGGCGAGCGCTTTGAGGATCTTGAGCTCAATGCATGGCTTGCGGTCGCAAACGTGACCGAGGACGCAGCCGGTCTAGCCGAGCTACTGGCGCCGGCCTTCGAGGCCGACCCCGTGGCACTCTTGGATTCTCCAATGGTCATGCTGGGGACCATTGAACAACTCGCTGAGCAGCTCGAAGCACGACGTGACCGCTGGGGTTACTCCTACCATGTGATTCCGGGCGACTCTGCAAAGGAATTTGCTCCGTTGGTTGCCCGCATGACCGGGAAGTAACTGTTGGCTCAGACCCGTATTGCACTCATAACTTGTACTGACGCTTGGCCACACGATGATGACGCTCCACTGCTAGTTCAGGCACTGGCTGACCAACACATCTTTGCCGAGCCGGCAATCTGGGATTCACCAGAAATTGACTGGAGCAACTACACGGCGGCAGTCCTGCGATCTCCCTGGGATTACACCGAGCGCCCGTCCGAGTTCTTGGCCGCTCTTGAACAGATTCAGCTCAGCACCAAGGTTCTCAACCCTCTAGCAGTACTTCGTTGGAATATCGATAAGCACTACTTGGCCGATCTAGCTCAGGCTGGTCTGTCGGTGGTCCCCACTGAGTTTGTTTCTGATCTGGGGTATTCGCCAGAGCAGGTGTTTCCCAGCGAGGGCAGATTTGTAGTCAAGCCAACTATTAGCTCGGGCTCTAGAAACACAGCCCAATACGCCCAATCTGAGCGAGCCGAGGCCAGAGCACACCTTGAACTGCTACTAGATGCGGGCCATCAGGTCATGGTGCAGCCCTACATCGACTCCGTTGAGGATGTAGGTGAAACGGGGATGGTTTTTTTCTTGGACGAGTTCAGCCATGGCTTTCGCAAGGAAGCCTTGCTGACTGAAGGAATCGCTCGTGTCGCTGGGCTCTACGCCCCCGAGGCAATTTCACCTCGAGAGCCCTCCCCCGCTCAGCTCGAACTTGCCCACAAAGCACTGCAAGTGACCCGCGAGCGATGTGGAACGGATTCACTACTGTACGCACGCGTCGATGTACTCGAGGGCAGCGACGGCCAGCCGCAACTCCTCGAACTTGAACTGGCTGAGCCCTCGTACTTTCTGCGCACCGATGCCGCTAGCCCCGCTCGCGCCGCAGCCGCCTATGCGCGGGCACTAGCCTGACCACGCTTTCTCGCCGGCGCTCAGTATCCAATCGGGGCGCATGCGTTCACTATCCAATTGGAGTCACCTATGAGCAATCCCAGTGCTGCTAGCCCCGCTGCCGAAAATCCGGTAGATGACTTGGTGTTGTACACCTCTGAAGCAGGTGTTGCGACTATCACCATCAATGCGACCGACCAAGGCAACTCTCTCAATGCCGCTATGCGCGATCAGCTCACCGAGTGGTTTGAGTGGGCATCAGCAGACCTAGCCGTTCGGGCGGTTGTGCTCACAGGTGCCGGTGAGCGGCACTTCTGCACCGGAGCAAACTTGGGCGGTCTACAAAAGCCTGCCCCACCGCGACCGGAGGGCGCACCGGATCGAGCTATGGGTGATGCAGCGCGAATGATTAAGCAAGGTTGGCAACGACTCGTTGCTTCGATCTTGGACTGCGAAAAGCCAGTGGTTGCCGCAGTCAATGGAACTGCTGCGGGAGGCGGTGCTCACCTTGTGCTCGCTGCAGACCTAGTGGTGATGGCAGATACTGCCAAACTCGTGGAGGTTTTTGTGAAGCGGGGCATCTTGCCCGATGCTGGCGGCGCTTACTTGCTGCCTCGAATTGTTGGTCCACAGATTGCCAAAGAACTCATGTTTCTAGCTGACAGCGTTCCAGCGGAGCGATGTGCGCAGCTAGGAATCGCCAACCGCGTGGTACCTGCAGCAGAACTTCAAGAAGCCGTTACAGCGCTCACCGACCGTCTTGTTGCTGCGCCCACCAAAGCCCTAGGACTAACCAAGTGGCTCATTAACCGCTCGTTTGAATCAAGCCGTCAAACTGCCTTTGAAGAAGAAGCCATGGCACAAGACTTGCTCACTGCCTCTGCAGACTTCAATGAAGGACTCGCAGCATTTCGCGAGCGGCGTCAACCCGAGTTCAAGGGCTGGTAAGCGCGAAACCGACCGCTTGTCCTCGTTGCGTTTGCGGTCGAACCCGGTGGCGTACTCAGGTCTCACACTCTTGAGTGGAGACCATCTGAATGCTCATCCGTCGTTCGCGCTCCAACAAGTCAAGCGGTCAATTTCACTACCCATTCAGCTTGCGCCCGAAACGCCACAAGGTCAAGAAGTTGACTTGTGATTCTCTTCTCATAGTTCGCCCTAGATGACGCCTGAGATGACGCCTGAGATGACGCCCTAGATGACAGAGCCTTACAAGGTGGTCTACAACTAGGAGATGTCAGAACACGAGACCATCTCTGTAGAGCTCAGCGAGCAGGGCGTTGCCACGGTGACGCTGAACC
>WLJI01000064.1 GCA_009701845.1 Actinomycetota bacterium | reverse complement strand
GTTGCGTTGGCGTTCAGGTGATTGATCATTCGGGGCAGCTGCATGAGGTGCGAGCAAAGAACCTGCTTTTAGCAACTGGCGGAGCCGGGCAACTTTTTGCCATCACTACCAACCCGTCAGTGGCAACTGGAGATGGTGTTGCGATGGCTCTGAGAGCCGGAGTCGCCGTGGCAGATCTTGAGTTCTTTCAATTTCATCCGACTGCGCTGTATCACCCGGGCATCCCGCGGCCGCTGCTCTCGGAGGCCCTGCGCGGGCATGGGGCGCTGCTTCGCAACTCGGCTGGCGAGCGCTTTATTGATGAGATGTTGCCTCGCGATGTTGTTTCTAGAGCCATCCTGGCTGAGATGTTGCAACAGCAGACCGATCATGTCTGGCTTGACGCAACCGGCCTTGATCACTTTGCCGAGCGGTTCCCGACCATCTATTCAGACTTGGTCGCCTCTGGACTTGACCCCATGACGGACTGGTTACCCGTGGCCCCCGCAGCTCATCATCAGTGCGGCGGCATTGTCACAGACCTGTCGGGTGCTACTTCTCTTCCTGGGCTGTGGGCTGCAGGTGAAACAAGTTGTTCGGGCGTGCACGGCGCAAATCGGTTGGCTTCGAACTCGCTTTTAGAGGGCATGGTTTTTGGGCCGCGAGCGATTGAATCAATTGCCGGCGGCGCCTTTGGTCCAAGGCCTACAGGTGCCATGAGGTCGGTGCTTGGCTTTGCTGACTCAGCAGATTCCTCGCTCAGCATCGGTGGGGTAGCACTGCCAGTCCCCGAGCTAGGTCCCACAGGTCCCACAGGGAAGCCTGACAGCGCAGCAACTCCCGAGAGCTTGCGGCGCTACATCCAACAGGCAATGAGCACTGACGCTGGAGTACAGCGAAGCGCAGAAAGCTTGCAGCGCGTCTGGCAGGTGATCGGTCAAACCTTGGCCGCTCTTGACCACATGGACCCCCAGGTAGTTGCAGTAGCAGAGGTTCGAAACCTGGCTCAGATTGCGCAGACGCTTGTGGCCGCAGCGCTCGCTCGCACAGAGAGTCGTGGCACGCACGCCAGAATTGATTACCCAGCTACTGACCCTGCGCAAACCCACCGGCTCGTCACCGGAATCTAACCCAACGCACGGCTGCGGCGAATCTGCAAAACTCAGGTGTCATGACGAACCCTCAAGCAGACTCCCGATGGTTGAACCCTCCACTGTTCGAGGTGAAACAGGCTGTAGCTCGGGCACTTGCAGAAGACCTGTCCCCGTTAGGAGACCTCACGTCGGCGCTACTGCCAGCGCAATTGGGTGAGGCGCGCATTGTTGCAAGGGTCCCCGGCCGACTCGCCGGAACTATGTGCGTGACCGAAACCTTTGCTCAACTCGATCCAGAAGTTGAAGTGGCTTGGGGATCTGATGAAGGGGATCAGATTGCTGCCGGAGAACAGCTAGCCGTGCTTCGTGGGCCGTTCAGTTCTTTGCTGACCGGCGAGCGCACGGCGCTCAATTTTTTAGGGCACCTTTCAGGAATCGCCACCCTTACTGCCGCCTATGTTGCAGCGGCTTCGGAAGGCGGAAGCGCTCAGGTCTGGGATACACGCAAAACGATTCCCGGGCTGCGTTCCCTAGCGAAGGCTGCGGTTCGCGCAGGTGGGGGCCGCAACCATCGAGGCAACCTTTCTGACTGGATGCTGATCAAAGACAACCACTTGGGCAGCATCGGAATCACCCAAGCTGTTGCCCTTGCCAGAGATCGTTGGCCGGCGCGAACAGTGCATGTGGAATGTGACCGTATGGATCAATGTATCGAGGCGCTCGAGGCTGGCGCTGATGCCATCTTGTTAGACAACATGAGCCCCGAGGAAGTTATGGCGTGTGTTGCCGCGGCAGAGATCCGCCAGGGCGGTCAGGTGCGTCGCACGCTGTTAGAGGTCTCTGGTGGGGTGAATTTGGAGACCATTGCAAGCTATGCCGGTACTGGTGTCGACATGATTTCGGTGGGTGCAATCACCAATTCGGCTCCTGTCATAGACCTCGGCCTTGACCTTTTGTGAAGAGATCCAAACCCTGCAGGAACTCGGCTGCGGAACAAGATTCTTTATAAACGTGCAGATGTGCTTGCAACAGACCATCATCTAGGGATCCTGAGTCGCAGGAAGGCTCCACCATCTGGGGGGCTACTTCCTCTGACGTGTTGTTGCGGAGGCTGCCTTGCTGCTCGTAATTGATGTTGGAAATACCCAAACGGTGATCGGTCTCTACGACGCTGGTGAGCGTAGCCATGACCTCGTTGACCATTGGCGGCTTGCGACTCGCGCAGAGCGCACTAGCGATGAGCTCGCACTCTTTATACGTCACCTACTAGCCACTCGTGATCTTGATCTACAACAAGACATCAAGGGGGTTGCTGTGTCTTCTGGGGTGCCCAGCATCACCTATGAGCTCCGTCGGATGTGCGAACGCTATTTACAGATTGAGCCAGTTGTTCTGGGAACCGGTGTCAAGACGGGTATGCCCGTGTTGTATGACAATCCTCGAGAGGTTGGCGCGGACCGAATCGCGAATGCCGTTGGCGCATTCGACTTGTACGGCGGCCCAACCATCGTGGTCGACTTTGGAACTGCTACCACTTTTGATGTGATCTCGGCCCAAGGTGAATACCTCGGCGGGGCGATCTTCCCGGGTATCGAAATCTCTATGGATGCGCTCTTTGGGCGCGCTGCTGCGCTTCGTCGCGTCGAGCTCGTTGAGCCGCGAAGTGTGATCGGCAAAACCACCATGGAGTCGGTGCAGTCGGGCGCTGTGTTTGGCTACTCCGCAATGGTCGACGGGATGTGTGATCGAATCGAAGAAGAAATCGGTGAATCCACCATCATTGCAACCGGTGGATTAGCCAGCTTGATTGCACCTATTGCCGAATCAATTGAGCATGAAGAACCGTGGCTGACCTTGCATGGTCTCCGCTTAATCTGGGAGAAGAACCAGCCGTGACCGAACCTGACGAATCAAGCGAAACAGAACCCGTTACTCAACCCCCAGCCGAACAGGGCTCCCCGGACGATGCCCGCATCTATGGTTTTGAGCAGCCGTACACCTACGAGGTCACTGCTACTGCAGCCGAGCTTGCGCAACGACATGAGGGCCTAGAGCCGGGTTCGGTTACAGGAGAACAGGTCAGCGTTGCTGGCCGGCTGATGTTGCGTCGCGTGCAGGGCAAGCTGGCCTTTGGAACGCTCGCCGATTCAACTGGCCGTGTGCAACTCTTTGCGCCAGCGGCAACAACTCCCGAGTTTGAGCACTTCTGCGAGCTCAATTTGGGGGATTGGATCGGGGTGGCTGGTGAGGTGATGACTACTCGCCGCGGAGAGCTTTCGGTGCGGGTGGATTCGTGGGCATTGCTTGCACCGACCCGCCGGTCATTTCCAGATAAGTGGCACGGCATGACCGACACGGACACCCGTTACCGGCAGCGCTACGTAGATCTGTGGGTGACTCAAGAAGCGCGCTTAGCTTTTCAGCTTCGTTCCGCCATGATGTCGCTGACCCGCAGGTTTATGGAGGATCGCGGCTATCTAGAGGTAGAGACCCCAGTGCTACACCCGATTCCTGGCGGAGCTCTAGCCAAGCCGTTTATGACGCATCACAACGCGCTAGACCAAGAGATGTTTCTGCGAATTGCGCCAGAGCTGTATCTCAAGCGGTTGGTCGTGGGCGGGTTTGAAAAGGTCTTTGAGATTGCTCGGGTGTTCCGCAACGAGGGCACCTCGACTCGTCATAACCCCGAGTTCACGATGCTCGAAGCGTATGAGGCCTATGGCGATTACCACGTGCATATGGATTTGGTTGAGCAGCTTGTGCAGCATCTCGCCCTCGAGCTGTGCGGGTCAACCACCGTTACTTTTGACGGCCGTGACGTAGATCTTTCGGCCCCTTGGCGCCGAGAGACCATGGCTAATCTGACCTCTGCACAGATCGGGGAACCAGTCAGTATTCATACCCCGATTCAAGATTTGCGCAAGCTCTGCGATCAGCATTCGGTGCCGTGGAAAGACGCATACGGCACTGGCAAGCTTCTGTTGGAGTTGTACGAAAAGACCACCGAGCACCAACTGTGGGATCCAACCTTTGTGATTGATTACCCAACCGAGGTTTCACCGCTGTCGCGTGAGCATCGTAGCGAGCCGGGCCTTGTTGAACGCTTCGAGGGGATCGTCATTGGTCGTGAGCTGTGCAACGGATTCTCTGAACTCACGGACCCAGTTGAACAGCGAACACGATTCCACGAGCAAGCAGCGCAGAACGCCGCGGGCGACGATGAAGCCATGTTGATGGACCATGATTATCTGCGCTCCTTGGAGTACGGACTTCCGCCCACAGTGGGTCTTGGGATCGGCATGGATCGCCTTGCGATGTTGCTCACAGATGTGCAAACCATTCGAGACATCGTGCTCTTCCCGACGCTCAGACCAGAGCAAGACCCCGGTGCCTAACAGCGGGTCCTCGGACCAAGACACAGATTCCCTGGCGCAGGGTTTGTCTGGATCACTTTTGGTGTCGGGCGTTGGTAAGTCATTTGATGGTCTGAGCAAGGTATTGCAGGGGGTTGACCTTGTTGCCAAACCCGGTGAAACCGTTGTTCTCTTGGGCCCAAGTGGTTGCGGAAAGACCACACTTCTTCGGATCATCGCGGGCCTTGAATCTGCCGACACGGGGCAAGTGATATTGGGTAATCGGTGCGTGAGCGGACCGGGTGTGATGGTGCCGCCTGAGCAGCGTCAGATCGGAATGGTCTTTCAGGACTGGGCATTGTTTCCGCACCTTTCTGTGGCACGAAATGTTGGCTTTGGGCTACCTCGTGGTGAGCGCAAGGAGTCCTCTCGAATAGATGAGGCCCTAGAGCTTGTTGGGCTACAAGGGTTCGGTGACCGCTCGCCTTCCACCTTGTCCGGCGGGCAGCAACAGCGGGTTGCGCTAGCTAGAGCAATTGCTCCCCGGCCAGCGGTTCTACTACTTGACGAACCGTTTTCTAACCTTGATGCCTCATTGCGCGTGCAGGTTCGTACAGAGATCCATCAACTGCTTCTTCGCCTTGGCATGACCACAGTGTTTGTCACCCATGACCAAGACGAGGCCTTTGTGCTGGGGGACCAAGTGGCAGTACTGAGCGAGGGCAAAGTGCTGCAGTCGGGATCGCCAGCCGAGCTGTACCAACATCCGGCCACGCGCTGGCTTGCGGGCTTTGTTGGCGACGCAAACTTTGTGCCGGGTCAGGCTCAGGGAACGACCGTGCAAACAATGTTTGGTGAGTTGCCGTTGCATCAACGACTTGAGGGCGAAGTCGATGTAGTGATTCGACCAGAGGATATTGAGATTGTTGCGGCTAGCACGGCGTTAGACGCAAGCACCGGGCTAGATGCAAGCACTGGGCCAGATATATGCACTGGGCCAGATACAAGCATGGGCGTAATGGGAACAGTCGAGCTAGTTGAGTATCTCGGCCATGGCACTGCCTACCTTGTCGGCCAGATGCAGGGCGGCCAGATGCAGGGCGGCGCGCGGCAGGCCGATCAGATTCGAGTTCGCCGGCCTTCGCTGCCGATTCTTGAACGCTCCGAGCTTGCCCATCTGCGTTATATCGGGGGTCCGGTGGTGGCGTTCCCCCATGGAGCCGGTATTGGGTAGGGTGATCAACATGTTGATCATCTCTGGAATTATCTCATTCGATCCTGCCAAGCAGGACGAGTTCATCGCCCTCACTGTGCCGCTTGTCGAAGCCACGTTGGCTGAGTCTGGCAACATCACCTATGGCTTCTGGTTCGACGGAGCCGATCCGGGCAGCGTACGCGCCTATGAAGAGTGGGAGTCAGAAGAAGCCATTGGCTCACATATGGGAACTGCACATATGGGAACCTTCTTAGAGGGAATGGCTAGCGTCGGTGTTACAGGCGCCGAGTTGCATCAGCACGTAGTGAGTGACTCAACGCGGATTATGTAGCAGCCGCCTCGACGCTGTCGAGGAGGTAGTCCGCAGCAGCGCGCAACCCGGTCACTCCCGGGCTCGCTGGCAGTGAATCAAGCGCCGATCTGCCCGTGTCGGCGAAGCTGCGCGCCCGGTCAATGGCTAGACCAACACCTGAACCCTCACAGATGATGCTTGCTGCGGCATCTCTAGTGGCTGCGTCGAGGGGACCGCCGAGCATGTTGCGAAGCTCTGCTCCCTGAGGCCCTGCCAGGGTGAACAGCACGGGCAGGGTATAGACGCCTTCTTCTAGGTCATGGCCAGTGGGCTTGCCCATCTCTGCATCACTCGAGACCAGATCGAGCACGTCATCCACAATCTGAAACGCCATCCCGTAGCTATACCCAAACGTGGTGAGGGCATCGATCTGCGGGCGAGGCAAGTCGGCAACGATGCCGCCGATCCTGCAACTTGCTGCAAGCAGCGAGGCAGTCTTGCCGTCAATAGAGCGCAAGTAGAGATCTTCGGTTCGGTCTACAGAGAATGAATGTTCCAGTTCAAGGAGCTGGCCTTCGCACAGCTGCCCGATGGTGTTTGCGAGCAGTGCTGCAACCTCTACGCCGAGCGACGCAGCTAGCTCGGACGCTTTTGCAAGTAAGTAGTCGCCTGCCAAAATTGCTTTGTGGTTTCCCCAGCGAGCGTTCACGCTGTCGACTGTTCTGCGTACCTCGGCTTCGTCCATCACATCGTCGTGGTAGAGCGAACCGAGATGTACCAGTTCAATCGCCATGCCTCCAGTGATTGCCTGATCTGAAGCCGGAGCGTCGACTCTGAGCGCTGTTGCGGCGGCGGCAATGGTAAATCCGGGTCTCACCCGCTTGCCTCCCGCAGCGATCAGGTGCGTGGCAATCTCAGTGAGGAAAGGGTTCTCTGAGCAGACAGAAGCAATCAGTTCAGTCTCAAGCCGCTCAAGGTCTTCAGTCATTGAGGGCATGACTTGCAGTGGATTTGAACCTGTCACGGGTCAGAACCTAGTTCCCCGACACAGTCTCGCCTGTGTCGCGTGACTGAGTTCTTTGTCATGCACGTGTTTTTTGGCGGGTTTGCTTCAGTCTTGCGTAGGTGAAGAGGTCACAATTCGCTCGAAGCTGTGAAGGAACTTGGGTGGCGCAGGGTGTTCCTTGGAAACTCGGGAACTTGTTGTCCTCTCACGGCGTTACACTTATCTACATCAATCTTTCTTGGAGGCACCACCGTGTTTGAACGCTTCACCGACCGAGCCCGACGGGTGGTCGTGCTGGCTCAAGAGGAGGCCCGACTCCTCAATCACAACTACATCGGAACTGAGCACATCCTTCTTGGCCTCATTCACGAGGGTGAGGGAGTTGCTGCAAAAGCTCTGGAGTCGCTGGGCATTTCGCTTGAGGCAGTACGTCAACAGGTAGAGGAAATCATTGGTCAGGGGGGGTCGTCTCCTTCTGGTCACATTCCCTTTACGCCCCGCGCCAAAAAGGTGCTTGAGCTCTCGCTCCGAGAGGCCTTGCAGCTCGGCCACAACTACATCGGAACTGAGCACATTCTTCTTGGACTCATCCGTGAGGGTGAGGGCGTAGCAGCGCAGGTGCTCGTCAAGCTAGGCGCAGACCTTTCCCGCGTGCGTCAGCAGGTCATTCAGTTGCTTTCTGGTTACCCAGGTTCCACTGCCCAGCCCGGCGCAGGCGAAAAGGCAGGTGCCAGCACCGGATCCTCGGGCGAGACGCCTTCCGGCTCCTTGGTCCTCGATCAATTCGGCCGCAACTTCACGCAGCTAGCGCGTGAGAACAAACTCGATCCCGTGATCGGTCGCGACAGAGAAACCGAGCGCATGATGCAGGTGCTCTCTCGACGCACCAAGAACAATCCGGTGCTCGTGGGTGAGCCTGGTGTTGGCAAGACGGCAATCGTCGAGGGCCTTGCTCAGGCAATCGCATCCGACAATGTGCCAGAGACTCTGCAAGGCAAGCAGCTCTACACGCTCGATCTAGGTGCACTTGTTGCTGGCTCTCGCTACCGCGGCGACTTTGAAGAGCGCCTAAAGAAGGTGCTCAAAGAGATCAAGACTCGCGGCGACATCATTTTGTTCATCGATGAGATCCACACGCTGGTTGGTGCCGGCGCGGCCGAGGGCGCAATCGATGCCGCCTCCATCCTCAAGCCCATGCTGGCTCGCGGCGAGCTGCAAACCATCGGTGCCACCACATTGGATGAGTACCGCAAGCACCTAGAAAAAGACGCTGCACTTGAGCGGCGCTTCCAAAAAGTTGTTGTTGATGAGCCCTCAGTTGCTCACACCATCGAAATCCTCAAGGGCCTGCGCGAGCGCTACGAGCAGCATCACCGGGTCACCATCACCGATCAGGCGCTCGTCGCCGCAGCCAACATGGCCGATCGGTACATCTCGGATCGATTCTTGCCAGATAAGGCAATCGACCTCATCGACGAGGCCGGCTCGCGGCTTCGGATCCGTCGGATGAAGACTCCGCCGGATTACCGAGAGATTGAAAACGAGCTCTCTGATGTGGTTCGTCAAAAGAAAGAGGCTGTCGAGTCTCAAGACTTCGAGGCCGCCGGGCTCCTGCGCGACAGAGAGAAAGATCTTCTGGCCAACAAAGAGGCCAAAGACGTAGAGATGAAGGCCGCCGGAGTCGACCTGTTCGATGAGGTAGACGAAGAGGCCATCGCCGAGGTGCTCTCGCTGTGGACGGGCATACCCGTGTACAAACTCACCGAGGAAGAGACCGCAAAGCTTTTGCGCATGGAGGACGAACTTCATCGCCGAGTAATCGGCCAGGAGCAGGCCATCAAGGCTGTGTCTCAGGCAATTCGCCGCACGCGAGCCGGCCTCAAAGACCCCAAGCGTCCGTCCGGTTCGTTCATCTTCTTGGGTCCATCAGGTGTTGGCAAGACCGAGCTTGCAAAGACATTGGCCGAGTTCTTGTTCGGCGATGAAACTGCAATGATCAGCCTCGACATGTCTGAGTACATGGAGAAGCACACCGTCAGCCGCTTGGTGGGATCGCCCCCCGGTTATGTGGGCTACGAAGAAGGCGGCCAACTGACCGAGGCTGTGCGTCGCAAGCCCTTCTCTGTAGTTCTGTTCGACGAGATCGAAAAAGCCCATCCAGATGTGTTCAACACCTTGTTGCAGATCCTCGAAGAGGGTCGTCTGACTGACGCTCAGGGCCGATCAGTCGACTTCCGAAACACCGTTCTCATCATGACCTCAAACCTTGGAACTGCTGATCTTCGCAAGGCGAATATTGGCTTCTCCAAGCGTGACGAGGCCATTACGTATGAGCGCATGAAGGAGAAGGTCAACGACGCACTCAAGGCGCACTTCCGGCCTGAGTTCCTCAACCGCATCGACGATGTGATTGTCTTCCATGAGCTGTCCAAGGCAGAGGTCACCACAATTGTTGATCTCATGATCAAGCGTGTGGGCATCCAATTGGTTGGTCTGGGTATGGGCCTTGAAGTCTCGCAAGAGGCCAAGTACCTACTCGCCGATCGTGGCTACGACCCGACGCTTGGCGCCCGTCCATTGCGGCGAGCGATTCAACGCCTTGTCGAGGACCCAGTGTCTGAGCGACTGCTCTATAAAGAGTTCGTCGCCGGCCAGACCATCATGGTCGACGTTGCACCAGACCCCGAGGCTCCGGGAGAACAGATCTTCACCTTCACGGGTGTCGAGGGGTTCACGCCGCCGCCTATTGAGGAACTCGCCGTCACTACCGGCGACTAATCGCTTTGCTCTACCGCCGACTCCGGCTCCTCATCCTTAGTGCAGTGACAGCAGCAATTCTGGCGAGTTGCCAAGTTGATTCTGTTGTCGCGATCACTGTTGATGAGGGCGGTTCTGGCCAGGTGGTTGTTACCGTTCACCTAGACGCCGACGCTGCTCAGCGTTTAGGTGATCCAGCAACCGCGATTCACCTCGAGGACCTCAGCGCTGCTGGATGGGTAGTAGAGAAGCCGCGTTCAGATTCGGCCGTCCAGGATGCTGGCGGCCCAAATGCTGCCGGCCCAAATGCTGCCGGCCGAGATGCTGGCGGAGTGAGTTTGGTGGTGCGCAGAAAGTTCGGCTCCCCGAATGAACTTGCGCAGGTACTCGGAGAAATCGGCGGTAATCCCGGCGATCCAAACAGCACCGCAGTGTTTTCTGATGTGCAACTCAAGCTCACCGATGGCTTTGCATCTACAAAATACGAATTTCTTAGCGACCTCAACTTATCGGGCTCGCTTGAGCAGTTCTCCGATCCGGCGCTTACAGCGGCACTAGGAGGCCTCGCGTTGGCACGGACGCCAGAGGAACTCCAAGCCGAAGGCCTCACCGCCGCTCAGGCTGCAACCCTGAAGGTCAGTGTTCGCCTGCCAGGCGAACTTGAGCAGACAACGGGCAAGGACGCTGAGAACACAGCTTTTTGGGAGTTCCCCATGAGCGGCGGAACTGCCAGTTCGGCCACGTTAAGTGCGCAGTCCTCAGATACCCAGCCCATGCCGATGAGGCTTCTCACTGCAGCGGGAGTGCTGCTAGTTCTTGCAGGAATCTTCTTGACGGTCGGGCTAGTTCGACGCCGAAGGTAACCGGGTCCATCTGCTCGGTTGTTTGCACCAAGACTGTCACTGCTGCGTTCTAGGGTGCATGCATGGCCAAAACCCGCACAGTCTTTAGATGCATGAGTTGCGGTGCCGAAGCGCCAAAGTGGTCAGGCAAGTGCGCTAGCTGCGGAGACTGGAACACCCTCACCGAAGAGCTTGACCTTCCCTCTGGTATTTCAGGGCTCACGAACCCTCCCGTGCCACCGGTGCCGATCACAGCGGTTCGTTCTCAGGATGGCCAGCCAGTACCAACAGGAATTCCCGAGGTCGACCGAGTGCTTGGCGGTGGTCTAGTGCCCGGCAGTGTCACGCTTGTGGGTGGCGAGCCAGGCGTAGGTAAATCCACGCTTGTCTTGCAACTCATGGGTGCTCGAGCCGCCGCTGGCGCCACCGTGTTGTACATCACAGGCGAGGAGTCAGCCGACCAGGTCCGGCTTCGGGCCGATCGCCTAGGTGCATTGCAAGACAACCTCTTACTTGCTGCAGAGACCTCACTCCCTAACGTGATTCATCACATCACCGAGGTCCGTCCAGAGATCTGTGTGGTGGACTCCATACAAACCCTTCATGACCCAGCGTTTACCTCGGCTCCGGGCTCGGTTACCCAAGTTCGCGAATGTGCACATCGCTTGGTGCAAACGGCTAAGACCACAAACACCACGGTGTTGTTAGTGGGCCATGTCACAAAAGACGGTCAGTTGGCGGGCCCGCGAGTGCTTGAGCACGTTGTAGATACCGTGCTCTCTTTTGAGGGCGATCGCCACCACGCGCTTCGCCTGCTCCGGGCACAAAAGCACCGCTTTGGATCAACAGAAGAGCTCGGTCTTTTTGCCATGGTGGCCGCTGGCCTTGAGCCAGTGCCAGATCCATCGGGTCTCTTCATCGGTGATCGCCGCCCTGGTATCCCTGGTTCGATTGTTACTCCTGCACTAGAGGGGCATCGCCCTCTTTTAGTAGAGGTTCAGACCTTGGTTGCGTCCTCGCAGCTTCCTCAGCCGCGTCGTTCGTGTCAGGGTCTAGATAGTGGTCGCTTGGCCTTGCTGCTGGCAGTACTCGAGCGAAGAGCCGGCATACGAATCCAGCAGCTTGATGTGTATGCAAATGCGGTCGGTGGAGTCAAGGTGGTTGAGCCTGGCGCCGATCTTGCCATCTGCCTTGCGCTTGCCTCTGCAGTCGCCGGGGTACCAATCCCCGCATCGATGGTTGCCTGCGGAGAAGTCGGCCTTGGGGGAGAGATCCGCCAGGTGGGTCGTATCGAGCGGCGCGTGGCCGAGGCCGCCCGTTTAGGCTTTAGCACTGCCGTGGTTCCTCGCTCCGCGCCCGACACTGACGCCAATATTGAGCTTCTGAGGGTGCCCTCGTTGGCAGCAGCGATTGAGCTCCTTGGGTTGCATTAACTACAAGAGCGTTCCGCTCTGTCAACCCAAAGGCATCAATCTGCTGCCTCAAACAGCGCGCCCCCCACTAGAATGCGAAATGTTCCACACTTTGCTCCTCGCTGGCTTGCCCGCCAGGTTGCTCAATAAGCGTGTGGCTGAGCAACGAAGGGGTGTGTAGTGAGTCAACGTCAGGATCAGCGTCACAGCACCGAACTGTTGAGCGCTCTCGCCGCCGTTGCTCCAGGTCGACCCCTACGAGAGGGCTTAGATCGAATCCTCAAAGCTGGCATGGGTGCGCTCATCGTGATCGGCGACGGTCCAGAGGTACTGAATATTTCCTCTGGCGGATTCTTGATCAACGCATCGTTTTCTCCGCAGAGGCTGTCTGAATTAGCCAAAACTGATGGTGCGATTGTTCTTACCCCGGACGCTGACTACATAGCCAGAGCCAATGTGCATCTCGTTCCAAATCCGAACGTCCCAACAGAAGAAACGGGAACCCGTCACCGAACGGCAGAGCGAGTTGCTCGTTCAATTGGGGTTCCAGTTCTTTCTGTTTCTGAAGACATGGCAGTGGTGACGGTCTACACAAAGAATGATCGCTACCAGCTTGAGCCAATTCCGTCGATTCTGAGCCGCTGCAATCAGGCGCTTCAAACGCTTGAGCGGTATAAGGCACGCCTAGATGAGGTGTCTTCTAACTTGACCTCACTAGAGGTCGAAGACATCGTCACCCTTCGAGATGTGGTGACTCTTTTGCAGCGGGCCGAGCTGGTTGCTCGAATCTCGCAAGAGATTGAGCAGTACCTCACTGAACTCGGCACAGATGGTCGACTCATCGGGCTGCAACTGCGAGAACTCATGGCAGGAATCGAAGATGAGCGTCGGCTTGTGGTTCGCGATTACTTCCAGTCGGACATGCAGTGGAACCTTGAACAGGCCATCGACACACTGTCCGATCTTGAAGTCGATGCTCTCCTTGACGCAGAAGAAGTGGTGCAGGCAACTCACCTTTCTGGGCAGACAGACGACCTTGACGAATCAATTGAGCCTCGTGGTTACCGCATGCTGTCTCGAGTCCCCAGGCTGCCAGATGACATTGTCGACCTGCTCGTCGAGCATTTTGGTGCACTCGATAAGCTCAGGCGGGCAACCGTAGATGAGCTGGCCGCAGTAGAGGGCGTGGGCGATCACTGGGCTCGAACAATCAAGAACGCCCTTGCCCGCATTGCCGAGTCAAGCATTCTTGACCGTTACGTCTGATCCAACCCCACCCTGTACCCAGGGGGCCCTGAACCAAGGTGCCCCTCATCCAAAGTGGTCCTGATCCAAAAATCGGAACGGTAACTTTGCGGCCATGGACATTCTTTTGGACTCTGCAACCCCGGCGTACCTAGCTCGGCTGGAATCGGCTGATCAAGGCTTGGTCATCATCCCCGACATCATCGGCCTTCGTCCGTTGTTCACCGACTTGTGTGATTCGTTGTCTGATCGCACTGGCTGGTCGGTCTGCTCGTTTGAGCCATTCCCCGGTCAAAATCTTCCCGGGCCAACAGACCCCGACTTCTTCGAGGCTCGAAGCCAGGCCATGTTTCAGCTGCTCGACAGTCAGATTCTTGGAGATGCCGTTGCTGCCGCAGACGCCACAGGTTGCGAGACCGTTGGGTTGATTGGGTTCTGCATGGGTGGGATGTACGCGCTCAAGGCCTCGGCGCAGAGTCGCTTTAGTAGGGCCGTGTCTTTTTACGGCATGGTGCATGTGCCGCCCGCCTGGGCCGGGCCCGGCCAGGGCGATCCATTACTGGCTGTTCAGTCGGCGCAGGCTGGGCGGGTGATGGCGGTCATTGGATCAGAGGACGGCTACACCCCAGCTGAAGATGTGCAAGAACTGATCGCCGCTGGAGTCAAAGTTGAGCAATACCAAGGTGCTGACCACGGGTTTGTGCACGATCCAAGTAGGCCAACGCACCGCCCAAGCGATGCTGCTGACGCATGGAACAAGGCGCTCGAATTTTTAGGCCGTTAGCGCGACCGGATCTCGAGCTCTCTGCGCTTCAGGATCCGATACGACCGGTCGTTCTGTTCGATCCATCCAAGTTTGAGAAAGCTTGCTATTGCTTTATTGACGCGCTCCCGAGATGCACCCACCAACCCGGCGAGTTCTTCTTGAGTAATCGGAATCTCAAACTCGTCAAGGTCGCCCGCTAGCTCCAACAG
>WLJI01000063.1 GCA_009701845.1 Actinomycetota bacterium | reverse complement strand
TTGCCTCAATTTCGGTGGTGCTGTCAGTGCGAGCCGGACTGTGGGCGGGACTGTTCTTGGTGCTGGCAGTTAGCTTGTACGACGCAGGATCGTTCCTGCTTGGTGCAGATGCAAGCAGCCGCTGGGAGGGCCCTGTAGCTGGGATGATCGGTGCTTTGGGAGTGACGTTCACGATCGCCACTTTTCACCCACCACCGTTTAGTACAGCCTCGGCCTGGATTGCAGGCATAGTGATCTGCGTGGCATCGCCGCTCGGCCAATGGCTTGGCTCGTTTTTTCTGCCCTCTGCCGGTGCTCACGCGCCAGCTCTTCGCCGCATAGACGCGTACCTTGTAGCCGCACCGCTGTTCTTGGTGTGCATCTGGTTCTTCTAGTTTGAACCGCTGTGGAAAAGCCAGAGGTTCTAGTGTTAGCTGTGACTGAAAGTACTGAGTGCATCGCACAGCACCCAGCGTCACACAATTGAACTCAACAAGATAGAACCTCAGGCAACTGAGCTACCGACAAGGCCTCCACTTGCGATTCGATCTGATCAAACTCATCACAATCTCTGAACCAGAGAACCTCGAGGGCAGCTCTCTGCCAGAGTTGCGAGAGATCCGCGATCACTACCAGAGCCTGGAAAATGGTCTGTCGTACGCCAGAAGAATCGTGCAGGGTCGCCTAGACACAGTCACGGTAGAACTCGATCGCCGCACCCAAGGGGTCACAAACGACGATGTGCTCGAACGGCTGCCGGATGCGCTAGCTGCGCATTCTCGAGGGCCAGGCCTGCCTCGGCCCGTCCGAGACGTTGAACCGCCAGAATGGGCCGACGAGATTGTGCTTGAGCTAGACGAGATCCTCACCCCGGCCGAATTGGGCCAACTCACAGAGCTTCCCGCCGAGCGTCTGACCCAAGCCGCGCTAGGAATTGGCGAACTCGAGCAATCTGTATCGAAGTTGCGCCATGAGATGCACGACCGGATTGATCGAGTGCAAGACGAACTCATCGGCCGCTACAAGGGCGGCGCATCGGTAGACGACCTGCTGCTGTAGTAGCGGCGATCGCAGCTGTGCTTACTCTTGCATCCGAAATGGTCGCGAGAGTCGCGGTAACAGAGTCGCGGTAGGCTGACAAGAATGAAAGAAGATCTTGATCGCAGGTGGTACGACCTCGGTGAGTTCATTCGTGAACAGCGCAATATTGGCCAACTCTCATTGCGCAAGCTGTCAGAGATGGCAGGAGTCTCGAATCCCTATCTGTCGCAGATCGAACGAGGCCTGCGTCGGCCCTCAGCCGAAATTCTGCAACAGATTGCTCGGGCCCTTGAGATCTCATCCGAGACGCTCTATGTGCGCGCCGGCATCCTTGATGAACCCGACGGTCAAGTAAACGTAGTGGCTGAAATACGCCGAGATCCTCGCATCACAGAGGAGCAGAAGAAGGCGCTCGTAAGAATCTATGAGTCATTCCTGAAAGAGAGCGAGGCCGCCGCAAAGGACCTCCTCGATGCAGCTATGGCCGCAGAGGCCTAGGTGAAACCTCAGGTCTTCGGACCCCGCGGGAATGAATCTGTGCAAACAGAGTTGAGGTTCTCGTGAGTTCCGTTGCAATTATCTCGATGCATACTTCGCCACTTGAGCAACCCGGCATGGGTGACTCGGGCGGCATGAATGTCTATGTTCGAGAACTCAGTGCTTCTTTGGCGCAAGCAGGGGTCGACGTTCGTGTCTATGTTCGTCGCTGGGCAAACAACCTGCCAGACCGAGTTTCTGTAGAGCCGGGCTTCGAGGTCGTGCATATCAGCGCTGGGTCCCCTGACCTAGCGAAAGAAGATCTGCTCGGATGTATTGATGCATTTACAGAGGGCATCGCGGCCGACTTGGCGCAACGGCCAGTCGACGTGCTGCATGCCAACTATTGGCTGTCGGCGGTTGCCGCGCATCGACTGAAGCATGAGCTGAATCTGCCCCTTGTTGCCACCTTCCATACCTTGGCCAGAGTCAAAGCCGAGGCGGGCGATCATGAGTCATTAGAGCGCGCCCAGGCAGAGGCTCAGGTGATTGGTTGTTGCGATGCAATCTGTGCCTCAAATCCAGTAGAGGCTGAGCAACTTATTCAGTTTTATGGAGCGCTTCCAGAGCGAATCGAGTTAGTTGCTCCTGGTGTCGATCACGCCTTTTTCTCTCCTGGTGACCGCCTTGGTGCTCAGGCAGCACTCGGGATTGATGACCGTCCCACGTTGCTCTTTGTGGGACGCATCCAACCGCTCAAAGGACTCAAGATCGCAGTAGCTGCGCTAGCTCAGCTGCAAAATACTGATGCTCGACTCATCGTGGTGGGTGGTCCGAGCGGCGCAGATGGAGATGCAGAACTCGCCAGTGTCTACGAGTTGCTTGATTCGCTCGGTGTAGCAGAACGCGTTGAGTGGATTGATCCGCAACCGCATCACGCTCTGTCGACGTTTTACCGGGCCGCCGATGTGGTCATTGTGCCGAGTCGCTCGGAATCTTTTGGCCTTGTGGCACTGGAGGCTGCTGCCTGCGCAATCCCGGTAGTGGCTGCGGCTGTTGGCGGTCTTCGCACCTTGGTTCGAAACGATTCCACTGGATTTCTGATTGATTCACGAGACCCTGCAGACTTTGCCCAACGGATCGACGAGCTTCTTGCCCACCCTGCAAGGGCAGCGGCAATGGGCCAAGCTGCTGCAGTGGAATCTGATCGTTATGCATGGCCCACTACTGCTGGTCGTTTGCGTCGCCTCTATAGCGATCTTCGGGCCCGACAACTCGTGGAATGTCGATGACAACAGACGCGCTGCCGCCAGCAACCCCGGCGGAACTTGAACGGATTGAACTCCAGATTGAGCAGTGGCTAGAAGAGCAATTGCAACAGAACCCCTGCGTGCAGTCGATTGAGAGAGATACCGATTCGGGGGAGTGTCGGTGGATGATCCGCGTCACTGCCGAAGAGAAAGAGATTTTCTCGATTTGGTTTCACTTGCGTCAACGCACATTGCATGTAGAGACCTATTTGATGCCAGCTCCAGAAGAGAACTTGGCCCAGACCTATGAGTACCTGATGCGCCGAAACCTGAGGTTGAACGGGTTTAGCTTTTCCATTGGCTCAGAGGATGCAGTGTTTCTAGTTGGGCAGATTCCGGTGCAGTGGGTGACCGAAGCCGAACTCGACCGACTCTTTGGATCGGTCTACGCATATGTGGAACAGAGCTTTCGTCCTGCAATGCGCCTTGGGTTTGCATCTCGCTACAAGGACTAGCCGGGGAGTCATCCCCGCTGACAACGCACTGAGACATCCCTAGAGTCCTGCACACGAGGTTCAGGGGTTTGGGGAAGCACCTGAACCTCGCCCTGCTCACTAGGCCTGCCCTGCTCACCTAGGCCCGCCCTGCTCACTAGTCTCAGGTCCATGGATGAACTTGAACTCATTGGCGGCGGATCTATGGGCACCGCACTACTTCACGGGCTGCTCAGCCATGGTCTAGTGCGCGCCGAGCAAGTTTCACTTGTTGAAGTTGATGGGGAGCGTCGCAAGGAACTCGCTTTGCTCTTCCCGGGGGTAACACTTCTGGAGCAGGCAGTCGGAGCCCCGCAGGTGATCGTGGCCACCAAACCAAATCATGTGGTTGAGGCGTTGACCTCGCTGCGCAACCTAGGGGTAAAACGGGTGTTGTCCATTGCCGCAGGGATCAACATTGCAACCCTAGAAGCAGCCATTGGCCCACAAGTTGCAGTGATCCGAGCTATGCCAAACACGCCAGCGTTGGTTGGCGAAGGTGCCGCTGCAATGAGTGGCGGTTCGGCCGCTACCGAGGTCGATCTTGCTTGGGCCGAGTTGATTCTGGATGCGGTCGGCATGGTGGTTCGAGTTCCAGAATCTCAACTCGATGCAGTGACTGCTGTATCTGGCTCTGGTCCGGCGTATGTCTTTCTGATTGCCGAGGCGATGATCGATGGAGGCGTGATCCAAGGTTTGGACCGTGCCACAGCTGATGCACTTGTGCGTCAAACCTTGTTGGGTTCGGCGCGCCTACTGATCGACGGGGACTGGGATCCTGCCGAGTTGCGAGCCCGTGTCGCCTCGCCAGGCGGGACCACCGAGGCAGCATTGAACGTGCTGCAGGCCGGAAAGTTGCAAGCAACTCTCATTGACGCAATCGCTGCAGCCACGAAACGCTCGCAAGAACTAGCCGGCTAAGGCCAAACTCCACGCCAACTCGACGCCAACTAGACGCAGGACAAATTGGGCGGTCTTGGGCGGTGTTGGGTATTGGTGGGGTGAGGTGAGTCGGGGTACGTTGGCGGCGCATGAGTTTGCGATTCGACACGATCTCTTTTCTTTCGGATTATGGCCACACCGACGAATTTGTTGGGGTAGTTCACTCTGTGATCCGACAGATTGCACCCGAAGTTTCTGTGATTGACATCACTCATGAGATCGCCCCGTATGACGTTCGAGCCGGCGGGCTTGCCCTAGGTCGAGCCGCTCAGTACCTAGCCCCAGGGGTAGTCATTGCAGTGGTTGACCCAAGCGTTGGTACTAGTCGCCGCGCTATTGCCGTTGAAGTTGGTGACGGTCAGTCGATCCTGTTGGGCCCCGATAACGGAGTACTAGCCCCGGCGGTTGCCATGGTCGGCGGGGCAACTCGCGCCGTGTGGCTCAATAATTCGGAGTACCACCTAGCGGGAGCGGGCTCCCTCTTTGACGGTCGAGATATCTTTGCGCCGGTAGCTGCTCATCTCTGCAACGGGGTGGCATTAGAAGAACTTGGAGAGTTCATCGAGCCGGCCGGGCTGATTCCTGGAACGCTGCCGATCTCTGAACTCGCCGACGGAGTGCTCACCGCCGAGGTGCTGTGGGTTGACCATTACGGAAACGCCCAACTCAACGCCGACCCAGATGAGGTCGATGCTCTGGGAACCGTGTTTGAGCTGAGGCTTGATTCTGCAGGATCTCTAGCGGCCGGATCTCTAGGGGGAGGGTCTCTTGGCGGTGCTGCACCGACGGTGCGAACAGTGAAGCGAGTAGGTAGCTTTTCTGAACTCACCACCGGAGCGCTTGGATTGGTGATCGATAGCTATGGGGCACTCGCTTTGGTTTGCGATCGAGCCTCTGCTGCAGAGGAGTTGAATCTAGAAACAGGCGATGCACTGCGGCTGAGTCCGCTCGACAGCGCAGCGGAACCTGCCCGTGGCGTGACCACGCCGGTGCAACTCTCGCCATCATTTCGGCCCCAGTCGTGAAGCCGCAGCTATGAGGGAGCAGTCATGAGACGAAACACCACGATCGCAATCGTGATTCTGATGTTGTTTCTAGTGGGAGCTTCGCTTCTGCAGTTAGTGGTACTGGCTCCTAAGTAGGCCTTCTCGCTGCTAAATAGCCCTGCGATAAGTGCATAAGCGCAGCGGTGGGTGGCATTTGGCACACCGGCGGCTACTTTGGTGGCAAGTGAACTTAGCCACGATTTTAGAAAACCACCCCGATGACTCCTGTGCGCTCATTAGCCGTGGCAAACCCACCACCTATGGCTCGCTGCGCGCGCAGGTTGCAAAGTTGCGCGCCGGGCTTGTCTCGCTGGGTCTCAAGCCAGGTGACCGCCTAGCACTGATCTCTGGAAACAACCGATATTTTGTGATCTCGTATCTGGCTGGATTGGGAGCCGGCTTAGTTATTGTGCCGCTCAATCCAACAAATCCGAGCGCCGCGATGCAGCACGAGATTGATCTGGTTGGAGCTCGGGCGGTCATTGTTGGTGCTGCCGGACGGCAGGCGTTTTCAGAGATTGACTCGTCGTTGCTGCCAACAGTTGAGCATGTAGTCGGTGCGGGGTTTGTTCCAGAGAACGGGGTACAACTCGAGGATCTTTCTGGTGTCGATGGTGCACCCGAGGTTGCGATTGTGGATCGATCCCCAGATGATCTTGCAGTTCTGATTTATACCTCGGGTACGGCTGGCTCGCCTCGGCCGGCCATGCTCACTCACGGAAACCTCTACGCCAATATCTGTCAGATCTTGGCGTCTTCTGATGAGGTTCAACACCAAGATGACGTTGTGTTCGGTGTGTTGCCGCTGTTTCATATCTTTGGGTTGAACGTGGTGCTTGGCGTGTCACTAGCAGTGGGGTCTGCAGTACTGCTGATCGAGCGCTTTGATCCCGTTTCTGGTCTGGAGTCAATTCAGAAGCATGGCGTGTCGGTGGTCTCTGGTCCGCCAACTATGTGGTCGGCCTGGGCGGGTATCCCCGGTATCGACGCGGCAATGGTCGCCTCTGTCCGGCTTGCAGTTTCTGGAGCAGCCAAGTTGCCAGTCGAGGTGGCCCAGGCGGTTGAAGCAAAGCTTGGACTGACACTTGAAGAAGGTTACGGGCTGACCGAAGCTTCTCCAGTTGTGACGAGCCCAACCGGAACGGACGCCCCGTTTGGATCGATCGGCGTACCCGTTCCTGGAGTAGAGCTTCGAATTGTGGATGAGAACGATGAGGATGTGCTCGTTGGCGACGCAGGCGAGATTCTGGTGCATGGTCCCAACGTGTTCGCCGGGTACTGGAAAGACCCCGAGGCAACAGAGCGAGTTCTGACCCATGACGGCTGGCTCCGCACCGGTGACGTAGCAGTGGTGGATGATGAGGGTTATTTGTTCTTAGTGGATCGCCTCAAGGATCTGATCATCGTCTCTGGGTTCAACGTGTTTCCGGCAGAAGTTGAAGCGGTTCTGCTTGAGCACCCAGGAATTGATGCCTGCGCAGTGGTTGGCGTGCCTCATCCATATACCGGCGAAGCAGTGAAGGCCTATGTTCAGGCGCGGCCGGGTGTGCCACTCGAAGAGGACGACATAGTTTCGTTCTGCGCCGAGCGACTCTCGAGTTACAAGTGCCCAAACAAGATCTGGTTCGTTGAAGACATCCCGCGCGGGGTGACCGGAAAAATTATTCGCCATCAGTTGAAATAGCTGCTGCATCAGCCTTCGGATCCCACAGCAGCGACTTTGTGAACATGTGAACGAGCGCTGTATCTTGACCTGATGTCGCCCGCACGTCGTCGAGTCATACCCGAGGCGACTATTGCGCGCTTGCCCGTGTACCACCGCTGCTTACTGCAGATGCAGGCCGAGGAGCGCAGTAAAGCCTCTTCAGAACAGCTTGCAGAGATGGCTGGGGTAAATGCGGCCAAGGTTCGTAAGGACCTCTCGTATTTTGGGTCATATGGCACCCGAGGTGTGGGGTACGGGGTTGATCACCTGCTCGTTGAGATCCGCCGTGAGCTCGGCCTTACCCATGATTGGCCCTGCGTCATTGTTGGTGCCGGAAACTTGGGATCGGCTCTTGCGAAATTTGCGGGATTTTCCGATAGGGGATTCTCTGTGGTTGCTGTAGTTGATATCGACCCAGCTCGAGTTGGCGAACAGGTTGGTGAGCTTGTGATCCAACACGAAGAGCGACTCGCCGAACTGGTTCTTGAGCACGCTGTGGTGATTGGGATTATCACGACTCCGCCAGCAGCCGCTCAAGAGGCAGCCGATACGTTGACCCAAGCCGGGGTCCGGTCAATTCTGAACTTTGCCCCAACGGTGCTTGACCTTCCGGCGGATGTGCTGGTTCGTGACGTCGACGTGGCGGTGGAGTTGCAGATTCTGGCATTCCACGAGGAGCGCAGAGCAGCAGCCAAAGCATCAGCTACCGCAGCTGCAAAGCCAGCAACTGCAAAGCCGGCAGCTACAAAGCCGGCAACTGGAAAACAAGTAACTGCAAAACGAGCAACTGCAAGCTGAGCATGGCTGAAACTTCGCAACTGTCAGTGCAGCTCCGGGTGCAAGGTCGCCGCTGCGTCGTAGTCGGCGGTGGTCCGGTGGCGTTGCGTCGCGCCACCTTGTTGCTGCAAGCCGGAGCTGATCTCACTGTTATCGCCCCAGAACTTCACGTGGGTTTTGATGAGCTCGCAGAATTGAATGCTGTGCAGATTGAGCGGCGAGAGTTTCGGCCTGCCGACCTAGTGTCGGCCGAAAAGCAACGAGGTGGCGGGGAACAACCCATGCTCCTTGTCGTTGCTGCCACAGACAACCCCAAGGTGAATGAACGCGTTGGCGAGTTGTGCTCAGCCGCAGGAATTTTAGTGAACCGTGCGGACTTAGCTCAGGCCGGTGATTTGAGTTTTCCTGCGTTGGTCAACTTCGGTGCCGTGACCCTCGCCGTGTCGAACTCGGTTGGCAGCCCGGCATTGTCTCAGTGGGTAGCAGAGCGAGTCGATGCCTCACTTGAGAGCGTGCTCGGACTCACTGCTGAACAGGGCCAGCAGTTCGCTCAACTGATTTCCGAGGTCCGCCAAGAACTCAGAGCCTCTCAGAACCCCAACGACGAAAACTGCAGAGATGTCACATCTAGCGTTCCTGACTGGCGGTCTGCGCTAGATGAGAGCATTCTTGTACTAGTCCGAATGGGCCGCTGTGCCGAAGCGAAGGAGCGCCTGCTGGCGTGTCTGTCCTCGTAGTTGGAGCCAACCACCGAACCGCACCCCTTGACCTGCTTGAGCGGATGGTCATTTCTAGCGAGCGCCTTCCCAAGATGCTCCATGATTTGGCATCTGCCGAAGACGTGGTTGAGGTTGTCATTCTTGCCACCTGTAACCGCACCGAGGTGTATCTGATTGCAGAGCGCTTTCATGCGGCAAACAGCCAAGTGACGGAGTTCTTTGGCGACCTTACTTTTCTGCCGCCCGATACGTTCACCGAAAACCTGTATGTGCATCATGATGAACAAGCCATTCAACACTTGTTCGAGGTGTCGGCCGGCTTAGATTCGGCAGTCCCTGGTGAGCATGAGATCCTTGGTCAGGTTCGCATTGCTTGGGATGTTGCTCGTCAAGAGGGCACTGCACGCCGCTCAATGAACCTGTTGTTCCGCCATGCGCTCGAGGTTGGCAAGCGTGCTCGCACCGAGACTCGCATTGCACATCACGTCACCTCGGTTTCTCAGGCTGCAGTGATTATGGCGGGTGAGCGTTTTGCAGCGGACCTTGACTCCGTAGCGCCCTCCGCTGCGTTCGGGGTGAACTTCTCTGACACACAAGGAGCACGTTGTGCGGGAACTCGCGCCGCCGCTGGGCTAGCCGGCAAGCGGGCGCTGGTCTTGGGTGCCGGACCAATGGCACGCGGCATGGCTTCGTTCCTTGCTGATGCCGATGTTGCAGAACTCGTGATTGCGAACCGTTCCGAGGATCGCGCAGTCAACCTTGCCGGTTCCTTGCTAGACAAGTCTGAAGTTGCGTCCATTCGTGGTGTTGGCCTTGAGTCCCTCGCTGCAGAGATCTCGCAAGCCGACGTGTTGTTGAGCGCTACTGGAGCACCTACTTCGCTTGTAACGACAGAGATGATGCAGCAGGTGCTGGTGAACCGATCCTCACCACTGCTGATCGTCGATGTGGGAGTGCCTCGAGACATCGATCCGTCGATCGGTCGACTCGCTGGAGTGGAGCTGCTCGATATGCAAGATGTTTCTGCACTCACCGAGGCAAATCTTGCTGCCCGTCATGCAGAAGCTGCCGCAGTGCGAGAGATTGTGGAAGAAGAGGCCGTACGCTTTGCAGCAGTGGCCTCTGCCCGAGAGGTTGATCCACTTATCACCTCGCTTCGCGAGCAGATCGAGAAGATGAGGCAGTCAGAACTCGAACGGTTTGGGTCTCGCCTAGAGGGTCTGAGCGCCGAGCAACTCGGGGCGGTCGAGGCACTCAGTCGTGCACTCGTTGCAAAGATGTTGCACTCGCCCACCGTGAGGCTCAAAGAGTCCTCGGGGTCAGCCCGCGGTGAGCGCCTCGCCGAGTCGATCAGCGACTTGTTTGATCTGAGCTGATCGCGAGCGATGCAATCTGTTCAGGTGCTTCGCATCGCTACCCGCGCCTCGGCTTTGGCAATGTGGCAAGCCAACCACGTTGCAGACCTGCTGCGCTCTGCTCATAGCGGGCTAGAGATCGAGGTCATTGCGCTGAGCACAGAGGGGGATCGTCGCCTAGATGTTCCCCTGTCCGAGATCGGGGGCAAGGGAATCTTCGCCACCGAGGTACAAGCTGCTGTCCTTGATGGTCGCGCAGACCTTGCAGTGCATTCCGCCAAGGACCTTCCGGCAGTAACGGCAACCGAATTATGCCTAGCAGCAGTGCCTGCTCGCGGAGATGTTCGCGATGCGCTTGTTGGCAAGACCCTCGCAGAGCTTCAAGAAGGCGCAGTAGTGGCAACTGGGTCTGCCCGGCGCCGGGTGTTACTTGCAGAACTACGCCCTGACCTTCGGTTCGAGGAACTTCGCGGCAACATGGCAACTCGCTTAGAGAAGGCCGCGCAGTTTGATGCAATTGTGGTGGCTGCGGTTGCCTTTGAGCGCCTGGGTTTTGGGCAGCACCTGAGCGAGGTGTTCGAGCCAGATTCCTTTGTTCCACAAGTAGGCCAGGGGGCATTGGCAATTGAGTGCCGAGCCGAAGATGCTCAAACCGCTCGGATGCTCGCTGCCATTGAGCATGGTCCAAGCCGGAGATGTGTAGAGGCAGAGCGGTCATTTTTGGCCGAGCTAGGGGGAGATTGCAGTTTGCCAGCGGGTGCGTACGCTCAGGCCCCACCGGGTGAACAGATCACGCTGCGTGCAGTGCTCGCAAGTGAGGTTGGCGGACACGTGCTGCATGGGTCAGCAACGGGAACTGACCCAAACCTGCTCGGCCGCTCGCTTGCAGCATCGCTGCGCGAACAACTCAACCCCTAGGCTAACGATCAATGACTGTGTATCTCGTGGGTGCCGGACCGGGTGACCCAGGCTTGCTTACTGTCCGGGCGGCGGAACTACTCGCAGTTGCTGATGTGGTGATCTATGACCGACTCTCGGCACCCGGCTTGTTGGATCTTGCACCACTGTCTGCCGAGCGCATTGCAGTAGGCAAGATTCCGCGTGGGCCTTCGGTGCCCCAAGAAGAGATCAACGCACTGCTCGTTGATCGCGGTAGCGCTGGGTTGAATGTGGTGCGACTCAAAGGGGGAGATCCCTTTGTGTTCGCTCGTGGCGCCGAAGAAGCACAAGCCTTGGCCGATGCTGGAATCCCGTACGAAGTAGTTCCTGGGATTAGCTCTGCGATTGCAGCCCCTGCGTACGCGGGGATTCCCGTCACGCTCAGGTACTCCTCAACAAGCTTCACCGTGGTGACTGGTCATGAGGATCCATCAAAGTCTCAGACAGAGGTGAACTGGGAGGCCATTGCCCAGGTTGGTGGAACCATCGTGATTCTGATGGGCGTGTCTCACCTTCAGCAGATTGCGCAGCGTCTGATTGCTGGTGGCCTTTCGGCAGACACGCCGGCGGCTGCGGTGCGATGGGGCACGCGTTCAGATCAAAGCGTGATTCGGTCCACTCTTTCTGATCTGCATCAGCAGCCTGTTCAGGCCCCGTGCACGATCGTGGTTGGAGAGGTCGCTGCACAAGACCTGAACTGGTTCAGCAAGCGACCGTTGTTTGGCCAGCAAGTAGTAGTTACCCGGTCTGCCGAACAAGCCGGTCAGCTCAGCAGACAGCTTCGCGAAGCGGGTGCTGAAGTGATTGAGGTGCCGACCATCGAGATTCAAGAACCCGATGATGGCGGCTTAGCGTTGCGAGATGCCGTAGCAAGAGTGAGCGAGTTTGACTGGGTTATTTTGACGTCGGCCAATGCTGCGCACAGATTCGCAGCCGAGCTACGCGACGGCAGAGATCTTGCAGGAGTCCGACTTGCAGCGATTGGGCCGGGAACTGCATCTGCGTTGGCCGAGTATCACTTGCAGGTGGATCTCATGCCTGAAGCGTTCGTGGCCGAGTCACTCCTAGATATTTTCCCGTCTCCCGCCGAGCTGGATGCGGGCGGCCGCGCCGGCACGCGGGGAGCAGTACTCATCCCTCGGGCTGAGGTTGCACGAGAGCTTCTACCGACTGAGTTACGACAGCGTGGGTGGAAGGTAGAGGTAGTGACGGCATATCGAACGGCGCCAGCGAGGATCTCTCAAGAGATGCGGGATCGTATTTCGCAGGCTCAGATCATTACCTTTGCCTCGGCCTCGGCAGTCAACAATTTTCTGGCCGCGTTCAACAGCGAGCAGGTTCCCGCTGCCGTCATCGCAATAGGACCTATTACGGCGCAGGCTGTGCGTGATGCTGGCTTGGAACTCTCAGCACAAGCAACTCAACACAGCATGCTCGGCCTCACCAAGGCCGTCTGTGAGTTTGTGGCCGGCAGCTCTTCCTGAGCTTCGCCCCATGTGGGCGCAATTCTTCTCGCAGACCCCCTGTCCTAGGATCACACCGTGGCCTTTCCTCAACATCGACTCCGCCGACTTCGACGCACCCCTGCTCTTCGCCGCCTAGTTGCCGAAACCCGCTTGGGGGTCGATGACCTTGTCGCCCCGCTCTTTGTGCGTGAGGGCCTTGAGAGCGCCGTGGCGATTGCTTCACTTCCTGGAGTGGTTCAACACAGCCGGGCCTCGCTGCGTGCAGAGGTAGGCGAACTCATCTCACTTGGGATCAACGCAGTAATTCTGTTTGGTATCCCCGAATCCAAAGATGCACAAGGAACCGGTGCTTCAGATATTGATGGGATTGTCCAAGTTGCGCTTCGAGAGTTGCGCGATGAGTTTGGCGATCAGATCGTCCTGATGGCAGACCTTTGTTTGGACGAGTACACCGACCACGGGCATTGCGG
The DNA here is from genome assembly GCA_009701845.1 of Actinomycetota bacterium. GTDB lineage: Bacteria > Actinomycetota > Acidimicrobiia > Acidimicrobiales > Microtrichaceae > IMCC26207. The sequence continues at coordinate 1,828 of WLJI01000063.1, read as the reverse complement.
TTTGCTGACCCCTGCAGGGTTGGTAGACAACGATGCAACACTGCAGCGCTACAGCGAGGTGGCAGTTGCGCAGGCTCAGGCAGGTGTCGACATTTGTGCGCCTTCAGGAATGATGGATGGCCAAGTCATGGCGATTCGCGATGCGCTCGATGCGACCGGGTCTGAGCAAGTTTCGATTTTGGCCTACTCGGCCAAATACGCCTCGGGCTTGTACGGTCCGTTTCGTGACGCAGTTGATGTCGAGATTGCCGATGGCGGTGACCGCAAGGCGTATCAGCAAGACTTCCATAATCTGCGTGAGTCCCTTGAAGAGATTCGCGCCGATATCGACGAAGGCGCAGACATGGTGATGGTGAAGCCAGCGCTGACGTACTTAGACGTGTTGGCCCGCGCAAGATTTGAGTTCGATGTTCCACTTGCCGCCTATCACGTTTCTGGTGAATACGCGATGATCCATGCGGCTGCCGAGCGCGGTTGGATTGACGGAGAGCTTGTCGCTCTTGAGCAGATCACTGCCATTAAGCGAGCCGGCGCAGACTTCATCCTGACGTACTTTGCACGAACCCTTGCAGAGAGTTTCCAGTGAGCACACCCAACTCACGACCACATCCAACGGCAGTAGTCACCAACGCAGGGCTCTTTCAGCGCGGTTTGGCAAGAATCCCCGGTGGAGTGAACTCGCCTGTGCGGGCATTTCGCTCGGTGGGAGGCACCCCATACTTTGTAGCTGAGGGCCAAGGGGCCTATGTCACTGATGTTGAGGGCAACCGATTCATTGATTATGTGCAGAGTTATGGCGCTTCGATCCTTGGCCACGCCAACCCCGTTGTGGTTGCTGCGATACAGCGGGCTGCTGCACTCGGAACCACTTTTGGTGCCCCAACTCCCGGCGAAATTCTGCTGGCCGAAGAACTCTGCGCTCGTGTGCCTGCCATGGAGCAGGTTCGCCTAGTGAGTTCTGGTACTGAAGCCACGATGTCTGCGGTCCGATTAGCTCGAGGCGCAACGGGGCGAAACAAGATTCTGAAGTTTGAGGGCAACTATCACGGTCACTCGGATGCCCTTCTTGCTGCTGCCGGGTCGGGGCTAGCAGAAGGTGCTCTTGATGAAGGAGTCACTCCAGACTCTGCTGGCGTTCCGCCGGCGGCTGTGGCCGACACCATTGTGGCGCCTTACAACGTTGTGCCAGTGCTTGATACGTCTGTTGCAGTGGTCATCGTCGAGGCAATTTCGGCAAACATGGGGCTGGTTCTACCCCAGCCTGACTTCTTGCAGGGCCTCCGCGACGAGTGCGACCGGGTAGGTGCACTGCTGTTATTCGATGAGGTCATCACTGGGTTTCGAGTAGCAGTTGGAGGTGCCACCGAGTGGTCTGGAGTGACCCCCGATATTTGGTGTTTCGGCAAGATCATCGGCGGTGGCTTGCCAGTAGGTGCCTTTGGCAGTTCCGCTGCTGTGATGTCTGAACTAGCGCCGCTCGGGCCTGTGTATCAAGCCGGAACCTTGTCTGGCAACCCGCTCGCAACGGCTGCGGGCCTTGCAGTTCTTCAGCAATTAGACGCAGATGCCTACCAACAACTGTCTGACTCAGCCGAACAGTTAGCGATGGGTTTACGCTCAGCATTTGCCTCGGCCGGGGTAGAGGCGGTGGTTCCCAAGGTAGGTCCGTTGGTGGGGCTCTTCTTTGGTAACAGCGAGGTGTTCGGAGATTCTCAGCCAACAGATTTTTCTTCGGCAGCGGCATCCGTTGTGCTCGGCCGCTATCCCGCTTTCTTCCAAGCAATGTTGGCTCGAGGAATTGCCTTTGCTCCTGGTCCGTACGAGGTGA
>WLJI01000062.1 GCA_009701845.1 Actinomycetota bacterium | reverse complement strand
CGGACTGGTGCTTTGTGGTCTGCCGGACCGAAGAAGGCTCCCAGCGCCATAAGGGCTTGTCTTACCTGCTCGTACCAATGAATCAACCGGGTATCGAGATACGCCCCATCCGCCAAATCACTGGCACAGCCGAGTTCAACGAGGTTTTCTTTGACGGGGCACGCACCTCGGCCGACCTCTGTGTGGGTGCGCCAGGTGAGGGCTGGAAGGTTGCGATGGGAACGCTCGCATTCGAACGAGGTGTACTGACACTTGGCCAACAAATGGCTTTTCACCGTGAACTCACCGAGATCACCGAGACTGCAAAAGAGCTCGGAATGACTAGTGACCCCGTTATTCGTCAACGCCTTGCCGAAATGTGGTCTCGGCTGAGGATCATGCGCTGGAACGCACTGCGGGCGCTGCGTGTGGATGAAGACGTTGAACTCCCCCGTGAGGCCATGATCAATAAGTTGTACTGGGCCGGACTTCACCGAGATATGGGCGAACTAGCAATGGATGTGCTCGGCGCAGCCTCACTGCTGACTCGCTACTCCGAGGCACATGAGGGAGACGCTGGCGACCTAGAAATGGGATCAGCGCACAAGTTGTTCTTCTTCAGTCGCTCAGACACCATCTATGGCGGCTCAGACGAGATCCAACGAAACATCATCGGCGAGCGGGCCCTAGGGCTCCCTCGCGAACCCCGCTAGCAAGAGAGTCCGCCAGCAAGAGAGTCTTTGGACTCACTCCAACCCTCAGAAAGTTCCCATGACGAAACCAGCACCTACTCCAGTCGAACCTGCGGGCCATGCACTGCTTGAAAATAAAACGGTGGTCATCACAGCCGCTGCCGGAAGCGGGATCGGCGGATCACTCGCTCGGCGTTGCATGCTCGAAGGTGCCCGAATTGTTATCTCGGATGCTCACGAGCGCAGGCTGGGCGAAACTGCGGACGCACTAGCTGCCGAGTTTGGAACCCGACCCGCTACCTTTCGTTGCGATGTCACGAACGAGGATGACGTCCAGGCCCTAGTAGCCGGTGCAATTGCAGACCTCGGCCATATTGATGCATGGATGAATAATGCCGGCCTGGGCGGAAACGGCCTGATTACCGAGATCACCGATGAGCAATGGACCAAGGTTATTGATGTCACGCTGACGGGAACCTTTCGATGCCTTCGCGCGGTGCTTCCTCACCTGTACGAGCAGGGCCACGGCGCAATCGTCAACAACGCCTCGGTGTTGGGTTGGCGTGCCCAAGAAAAGCAGGCGCATTATGCGGCGGCCAAAGCAGGCGTGATGGCGCTGACGCGATCAGCCGCTGTAGAGGCCGCCGAATTCAATGTTCGAGTCAACGCAGTGGCACCAAGCTTGGCAATGCACGCCAACCTAGCCAAAGTGACTCCACCCGGCCTTCTCGAGGAACTCGTCTCGAAAGAAGCATTCGGGCGCGCCGCCGAGCCTTGGGAAATTGCAAACGTGATGGTGTTCCTTGCAAGCGACTTGTCTACCTACCTGACCGGCGAGGTCATCTCGGTCTCGAGCCAGCACGCATGAGTTCCACCGAAGCCACAACAGTGGTGGACTCACCCGCCGAGCTTCTGAACTGTGAGGGTGCCGATCTTGGGGTAACGCACTGGGCACCCATTACGCAGGAGCAGGTCAACCTCTTTGCCGATGCAACGGGTGATCACCAGTGGATCCACGTTGATGTTGAGCGTGCGACAGCAGAGTCTCCATTTGGCGGCCCGATCGCTCACGGCTACCTGACCTTGGCTTTAGTCAACTTGTTTTTGCCTCAGCTACTGCAGGTCAACGGCACCTCAATGGGTGTCAACGTGGGACTCGACAAAGTGCGTTTTCCAGCTCCGGTCCCTACCGGTTCCCTGCTTCGCGGCCGCGGCCAAATCATCTTGGTAGAAGAGGCCAAAGGTGGGGTGCAGGCAACCGTTCGGGTAACGATCGAGATTCAGGGCCCAGACGGCGAGCCGAGTGCAAAGCCCGCATGTGTGGCCGATACGGTGAGCCGTTTCTTTCCCTGAGCAGTGCCGCTGAGCTCAACCTGAGACACTCAAGTTGGCCGATTTTGTTACCGCTCGGTAACGTGGCGGACTCGCTGACAAATCAGTCTGGCGAAATTTCCGATTCAACACTTAGGGAGCACAACATGACCGAGGCCGTGATCGTCTCTACTGCCCGCACACCCATCGGCAGAGCCGGCAAAGGTTCGCTCAAGGACATGCGCCCAGATGACCTGTCAGCGCGAATCATCGAGGCCGTCCTAGCCAAGGTTCCTTCCCTTGATCCCACCGAGATTGAAGATGTGCTGTGGGGTTGCGGTCAGCCGGCAGTGGAGTCTGGTCACAATATTGGCCGGGTTTCGGCAGTATTGGCCGGGCTCAGCAATGTTCCTGGAGTGACCGTCAATCGCTACTGCTCCTCTTCGCTCATGACCATCCGGATGGCAGCGCATGCCATCAAATCAGGCGATGGCGATGTCTTTATTGCAGGTGGCGTAGAGACCATCAGCCGGCATCAGCTTCATATGCAACTTGCAGACGGACCGAAGAACCCAATCTTTGCAGAGGCTGAGGCACGCAGTGCCAAGCGCGCCGAGGGCGGAGCACCAGTGTGGTCAGAGCAGCCGGGCTTGCCAGACGTGTACCTAGCCATGGGTCAGACTGCAGAAAACGTCGCACAGCTCGAGAATGTCTCACGCGCCGATCAGGATGAGTTTGCCTGCCGCAGCCAGAATCTGGCCGAGCAGAGCCAAGTCAGTGGTTTCTGGGAAGCAGAAATCACTCCAGTAACCACCCCCGACGGAGTAGCTAGCACTGACGACGGTATCCGCGCCGGAACCGTGCTGGAGAAGCTCGCAAGCCTCTCTCCTGTCTTCCGCCCCGACGGCACCGTGACCGCAGGCAACGCTTGCCCGCTGAACGATGGTGCAGCAGCCGTTGTGGTCATGAGCGACACCAAAGCAAAGGCACTCGGCCTGACTCCGCTCGCCCGCATCATCTCTTCTTCAGCCACTGGTCTCAACCCAGAGATCATGGGCATGGGGCCAGAAGCTGCCATCTTGAAGGCGCTCGCTCGCGCCGGCATGACGGTGCAAGATATTGACCTGTTTGAGATCAACGAGGCCTTTGCGGCACAGGTGCTTCCATCTGCTCGCAACTTGGGCATCCCGATGGAGAAACTCAATACTCGCGGCGGGTCAATTGCACTCGGCCACCCCTTCGGCATGACAGGTGCTCGCATTATGACCACCCTGATCCACAACTTGCAGGAGTCAGATAAGACCTTTGGTGTTGAGTCCATGTGCGTGGGCGGTGGCCAAGGTATGGCCATGGTGATCGAGCGCCTGAGCTGAACTCAGCTCTCGCCATGATCAGCCCAGATCAAGAGATTTCCTTCGACTCTGGGGGCGTATGCATTCACGGCAGTCTGCGATTGCCAGACAGCCACGACGCCAACGTTCCGGGCGTACTGATTATTGCTGGCAGTGGACCAGTAGATCGAAATGGATCCGTCGGGGTGCCAGGCACCCCGACGGAGATCCACATGGACCTGTACCGGTGGATTGCCGAGCAACTAGCCGACCAAGGCATTGCCTCAATTCGTTACGACAAGATCACCTCGGGTGCTACCGGAATCGGCTCGTATAGCGAAGATCCAGCACAGCTTGTGGCCCAAAGCTTCGAGACGGTTTTTGTCGCACCCGCGCGAAACGCGCTGGCCCTCTTGGCTGAACAGCCCGGCGTTGATGCCCAGAAGCTTTTGGTTCTTGGCCACAGTGAGGGCGGGCTCATTGCGATGTTGCTTGCGAGTTACTCGGCCACGGCCAACTCTGTGGGGGCACCTGCACCGGCTGGACTCATACTTGCCGAACCCTCGTATGCACGCTTGTTAGATGTGGTTTCGCGACAACTCGCCGAGCAGATTGAACTGGCGTCGATCAGCTCCGCAGACCAGATTGCGCTTATCACCTGGGCAGATGCTGGCATTGCGGAGATTCGACAGAGCTCGGAACTCGGCGAGCAATCAACGCTTACAGCTCCCCTGCCAGAAGCCAAGGAAGAGGCTCTGCAGTGGCAAGAGACCGTGCAGTCGATTGTTTTCGGTCGGATGCGCAATGAACTCATCCGCTCAGAGGATTCACTCATTCCTGTGGACCTTGCCGCAGAGTTGAATCTGCCGGTTCTGATCACTGCTGGCACCAAAGACTTCAACACGCCGGCGTTACCGGGGGGTTTGCCTGGTTCGGGAGTTTCCGCGCTAGCAGCAGCGATTCCTGACGGCCTGGGAACCTATGTTGAGCTCCTCAATATCACGCACATCCTGCGAGACATTGGAGACGGGGACCCGATGCAACTCTCGCTGCCGCAACAGATTGAACATCCCTACTCAACTCAGTTTGCCGAAGCGCTTCGCGAGTTTCTAGCGCCTTGGGCAAACGAGTAGCTGAGTCAGCTAGCCCCGTAAACGGGGGTCGGTGCTGCAGCTTCACGAATCAGATCAGCAACTACAGCGCCGATTTCTTCGGGGTCCCAGCGAGCACCCTTATCAAAGCGAGGGCCATGGTTGTAGCCCTCGGCTAGGCCAATCATTCCACCCTCTACCTCGAACACGCGGCCGGTCACGGCCGCCGACTCAGTAGAGCCAAGCCAGGCAACGAGGGGCGAAATATTTGCTGGATCCATTGCATCAAAAGCCCCCTCTTCGGCCTCGGCCATCATGTCTTTGAAGGCTTCTTCAGTCATGCGGGTTCTTGCTGCTGGGGCCAGCGCATTTGCCGTTACGCCAATTCGGCCAAGCTCTGCAGCTTGAACCAAGGTCAGACTAGCTATTGCACCCTTGGCAGCAGAATAGGCGGCCTGAGCGATTGACCCCATGAGGCCGGCTCCAGAGGAAGTATTGATGATTCGCGCATCAACTGTTTCGCCGGCTTTGGATCTTGATCTCCAATAACTCGCAGCATGCCGAGCTGGTGCGGCGTGGCCCAACACATGAACCCTAAGAACGGCTTCCCACTCAGCCTGCTCGGAGTTGACGAACATGCGGTCTCGCACAATTCCAGCGTTATTCACAACCACATCAAGGCCTCCGAAGGTATCGATGGCAAGTTGCACCATCTCACCGGCGGCATCCCAATCGGCAACATCGTGGCCAGAGGTCACGGCTCGGCCGCCAAAGGCTGTGATTTCATCAACTACTGATTGGGCGGGCGTTTCTGACGGGTCCGACCCGTCTTGAGCCACTCCAAGGTCATTCACCACCACGGCTGCACCTTGTCGAGCGAACTCAAGTGCATGTTCCCGGCCAATCCCTCGGCCAGATCCAGTAATGATGACTACACGATTTTCGCAAATACCCATAGACAGAATCTGACACCTTGACGGGCACCTACACAAACTGCACCGATCACACAGCATGCATGGCAACCGCAACTACTTCACCCAACAACCATTACGTAGTGTCAACTCCGGCTAGATTGAATGTGCCAACAAGCTCCCCTGCCCTTGCCGACCAAAGTGAGCCCCAACCATGCCCATCGTGTTGATCTGCACACTTGCCGCATTCTTTGTTTTTTGCGGCATGTTCTTGGGAGCGACTTGGGGAGTGCGTGTTGGACGCAAAGAGGGCCTTGCAGTCGCACGAGCAACAACACAAGAGCATTGGGTGGACCTGCTTGAGGTGTCAGTAAATCTGCAACAAGCGCGACGTGAGAACGGCCTGCCGAGCAACGATCTAGCCTGATCTCTCACCGGACCCTCAGGGAGATTCATGCGCTTTGGCGTTACCATCTTTGCCACCGATCAATCTATGGCCGTGGGCGAGTTAGCTCGTGCAGCAGAAGACCGTGGGTTTGATTCCATCTGGATTCCCGAACATACCCACATCCCGACCTCACGTCGTACTCCACCACCAACAGGAACTGCCGTGCTCGACGAGGAGTACAAGCGCACCGTGGATCCACTGATTGCACTTGCCGCAGCAGCAGTTATGACCTCAAAGATCCGACTCGGGACAGGAGTCATGCTTCCGGCCCAACGTGAACCGATCGTCACGGCCAAAGCAATCGCCACCTTGCAGAACCTTTCGGGTGGTCGATTTGAGTTTGGGGTTGGTTTTGGTTGGAACGAAGACGAAATGGCCGACCATGGCGTGGCCTACTCAAGCCGGCGAGCGCAGGCTCGAGAGCACATGTTGGCCATGCAAGAACTCTGGAATAACGATGTTGCCTCGTTCACGGGCGAGTTCCTCAGCTTTCCCGATACGTGGTCGTGGCCAAAGCCTCGGGTACACGTTCCTGTTCTCGTTGGTGGAGGCGCAGGCCCAAAAATGTTTGCCCACATTGCCGAGTATGCAGACGGTTGGATTCCGATCGGCGGCGCTGGACTCTCCGAGTCGATACCAACGTTTCTCGCCGCAGTAGAAGCTGCAGGCCGTGACCCGCAGACCATGCGCGTGATCCCCTTCGGCTCTCACCCAACTGCAGAGAAGTTGGATTATTTTGCCTCCATCGGTGTGAGCGAATGCGTGTTTCGGCTTCCCTCAGCGCCACAAGCCGAGGTTATGGAAGTACTTGAGCAGCAGGCAGTCCTAATTCAAGACTGGATCGCTGTCTAAGATCCTCGAACACCCATCGGGACTAGTGGAAGAGATCAAGGAACCCTCATGGCGAATATGCCAAGCAAAAAAGACCTTCGCAAGGGGCCTGATGACCACGGTTTTCAGCTCAACAAGCGAGCCGTGATCGGCGGGATCATCGCCATTGCGCTGGTCGCATTTATCGCTGGAAACAGCAAGACAGTAGAGGTTTCGTTCCTTTTCTTCAGCGCAATGATGCCGCTTTGGATTGTTCTGACCGGCACCGCTTTTCTGGGCGCAGCCGTTGGAGCACTACTCACTCAGCGGCGACAACGACGCAAACAGCGAAGCAGCTAAGCGCTTGGGGGCATCCAGTGGCCCGAGTTGACTGGCAGTGCAGTTCCGGTGACGCAAGAAGCCAAAGGCGAGGCAAAGAACACCACAGCACCAGCGATCTCTGAGGAGTGCGGCAAGTACCCGAGCGCTGTCTCTGCTGCGCGCTCATCGTAGATGTCCTGCCATGTGGCACCACCGCCACGCTCTTCGGCCTGCCATTCAAAGTAGATTTGAACGCTATCGCCCCAGATATACCCAGGGTGCACGGCGTTGACCCGAATGCCGTACTCGCCAAGTTCGAGAGCAAGCGTCTTGGTGACAGCGCCGAGTGCAGCTTTGGAGCCTGCGTAGGATCCGGCTTTGGCTTCGAGGTAGTGCACCGACATCGTGTTGATCATCACAATTCGGGCATCGCCGGTGCGCTCGGCGGCAGTCTTCAGTAGCGGCAACATGGCCTGGGTGAGTTGCAGGGTTCCGAAGTAGTTGATGTCAACGGGCCGCCGCCAGCGCTGAAGGTCGGCGTCTTCAAACTTGACGTGTTCCCCGCCGTGGAACGCCGAGTTGATCAAGATGTCCACCCCGGTTCGGCCAGATTCGAGTTGCGCCACTGCTGCCTCTGCCTCTTGTGCGATTCTTTCGCAATCCTCGGCCTTGGCAATGTTTCCGTACACGGCGAATGCTCGCCGTCCAAGGGCTTCAATCTCTTCTAGGACGCCCGGGACTACCTTCTCGGAGCGGGCCACCAAGATCACGTCGGCCCCTTCTTTTGCTAGTCCTAGGGAGATATCTCTGCCCATACCGGGGCCGATACCCGTTACTAGTGCGGTCTTGTTTTCAAGCATCATGTGATTCCCTTTTCTCTCGTTACACCACGTAAGACCGTCGTGTTTAAGAACGCTTGGATTGGTTCCAAGGTAGATCTCGGTCTACTGCTGGTTCTCGTGGAAGTCCGAGTGCTTGTTCGCCCAAGTTGTTTCGGTGCACTTCCTCGGTGCCGCCGCCGATCCGAGACGCAAACTGATTCAGGCACTGATACTGCCAGAAGCCTTCTCCTTCGGCATCTTGGAAGAGCATTCCCTCGGGGCCTTGAAGCTCAACCGCAAGGTTCACTCGGTGGGCCAAGGATCGAGTAAAGAAATTCTTGAGCAGAGAGCCGTGAAGCGCTAGCTCTCTACGGCCAGTCATCACTGCAGTTTGGGTTCGCCAACTCATCCATTTGAGCACCTGCTCATTTGTCCATACTTTGGCGAGCTCCTGGCGAAGAACAGGGTCATCAGTACGACCGAGCCGGCGAGCAGTAGACAACACCGCTGCATAATTGGTGGCTTGGCCTGCACCCGAGATCATCGAACTCTCACTGCGTAACGTGGTGCGGGCCACCTTCCACCCATCACCAACTTCTCCCACCAAGTTCGTCACAGGTATGTGAAGGTCAGAGAAAAACACCTCATTGAAGTGCGCGACCCCCTGAGCCTGGATGAGCGGTCGAACCTCAATCCCTGCCGAGCGCATATCAACAATAAAAAACGTGAGGCCCTCATGCTTTGGCACATCAGGATCGGTTCGTGCAATCAAGATTCCAAAGTCGGCGTGCTGCGCGCTTGACGTCCAGACCTTCTGACCATTGACTACCCAATGGTCACCATCAAGCACAGCCTTGGTCGCAAGAGCAGCTAGGTCTGAGCCAGCGCCCGGCTCAGAAAAAAGCTGACACCAAGATTCCTCACCAGACAGCAGAGGGGCCAAATAGCGTTGTTGCTGCTCTGGCGAACCATGCTGCATCAAGGTAGGACCCACCAAGGCCTGTGCCGCAGTCAGGAACCCAGAAGTGGCGTCGTACTTTGCAAGTTCTTGCCCAAAGACAATCTGCTGGGCCGCACCCAAACCGCGGCCACCAAACTGAGTTGGCCAAGTCAGGCCTGCCCAACCCGAGTCGAAGAGCAGTTTCTGCCATGCGTGGCATCTGCGGCGATAGTCCTCGGCTAGCGCTGGGTCGCTTGCAGCACCGTTACGGGACCAGTCGCGGTCATCACCGCTGCGCAGTTCGGCGTTGGCAGAGAGAAAAGCCCGCACTTCCTCTCGGAAACTTGCGAGTTCGGGAGAGTCTTGGAAATCCACCTAGTTAGCGTACGTCAGAAAACTGGAACAGGTTCCAGTTGCCGGCTGCCTAGAGAAGATCGATGCCCCGTTGAAGCTGCTCAGTGCTGCTCGTGAGGGCCAATCACTGCAATTGCCACTCCCAGCAATCGAGCGCGCTCGGCAATCTCCGCAACCGGGTCAATCGCCCGACCAATTTCATTGAAGATCCATCGAGCCACCCACCGGCGCATGACGATGGCGCGCTCTGCGTTTTGATTCCCCGAGGTTGAAATCCACCGAGAGAGTTGAGTCGCCGCGTCACCCTGCTCCTCCTGAGTCCGATACGGGAGTTGCTGTGGCTCTGGTGATGCATCGCCAGAGTTCAGCTCGAGCACTGCAACGTCTGCTCCGTCAATCCACATCTGCGCCAAGCACTGATCCAAAAACCCTAACGAATCACTGTCAGCTGGTGTCAGCAAAACAAATTCATGGTCAGACTTCTCAACAGCTCTAGCTATTCCAAGAAGTTGACCACCTGGCGCCTCACTCAAAATCTGATGAGCAATATCAGAGCGCTGAAGCCTCTCGCCGCTTAATCCGGCGCGTGCAGGTTCGTTTGAATCAAAGGCGAAGAGTTCGAGCCGTGCTCCCGTTGCCTGCCATGCACTAGCAGCATTTAGGAGCGAGTCGTTGAGGGGTGAAGTTCCCGTCAAGATGACCGACATACTCGGCCGAACTTCAGTCGCACATTGCAAGAGCGTGCTCACCCGTGCAGAGCAAGCGTTGCGGAGCAACAGTCGAGTGACTGATGGGTCAACGATTTCTGCAGAGGGGAGGAGGGGTTCGAGAGTCGACATAAGCAAGTGTGAGATTTACCTGAGCAACCTGAAGTTGTGTTGCCGAATAGGTATCGGCCGCGTTTTTGCCAACCTGAATCATTTTCTCATTTGTCTTGCCGAACAGGTACTGCCAAAAGCATTCGAGCCCCCTCCACTGAAGTACCACTAGTGTCAAGGCTCCTCTCGTTCGATTCTCACCTCAACAGGAACTGCAATGCCACCACCGCTCTTTATCGTTGGAACCGCCAGAAGTGGAACGAGTTGGGCATTTGACTTGATTGCCTCCCATCCCGAGATGTCGATGGGATTCGAATCGAAACTCCCCCTCGAGGGTGCCGAGTTGTATCGGCAGTTCGGCAGCATCACGGGGCCATCTGACTTGAAGCGACTCTTCACTCAGATCCAAGAACAGATCGATGACCCGATGAACACAGAGTTGTATCGACTGCTCGATCAGCCCGAAGTCCTTGATTCAGCCTGGGCTGCGTATCAGTCCTCGCTCGGATGGAGTGCAATCTGCGAGTCGATTTTTTGTTCCCTTGACTCCAGCACGCATTGGGGTAATAAGTTGCTTCGCATTGAGACGACCCCGGACCTTCTCGAGCTCTGGCCAGATTCAAGGTTCATTGTGCTCACCCGTGATCCGCGTGCGGTGGTTGCCTCTCAGGAAGTGAAGTTCGATACTTCGATTGCCTACAGCGCAACGTATTGGCTCACCCATGCTGATTGGGTGCTGAATCGAATCGAGAACGACCCACGCTATTTAGTTGTTGACCTCACCGAGATGGCCACTGACCCGCGCCCGACCCTTGAATGGGCATTCTCAGAGACCGCCCTCTCTTGTGAACCAATCGAGGAACTCATCGCAGCTCATCCAGGAGATCCGAAGCGCCTAGAAAAATGGCGCGGCTCGCTGTCGGCAGATCGCCAGCGCGAAGTCGAGGAATACTGCTTTGCTCCCATGGCCCGTCTTGGGTATATGCCGGAGCTTGCAACGAAGCACCGAGAGATCAGCAAACTTCGCCGCTTATGGCTTGTAGCTAGCTTTCACGGCAAAGAACTCCTGAAAGACCCGGGGAGTATTCGTCGCAAGCGAGTTTTTAAGCGCCTTGGGGCAGTTCTCGGAATCGACTAGAGCCCTGAGAAGAGGACTAGAGGCGTTCAATGATGGTCACGTTGGCCTGCCCGCCGCCCTCGCACATGGTCTGCAGTCCATAGCGGCCACCGGTTCGTTCAAGTTCATTCAACAAGGTGGTCATCAGGCGTGCACCAGTGGCGCCAAGAGGGTGCCCGAGGGCAATCGCCCCGCCGTTTACATTGACCTTTGCTAGGTCAACATCAAGTTCTTTCGCCCAAGCCAATACCACTGGAGCGAAGGCTTCGTTGATTTCAACGAGGTCAATGTCATCCATGGTCATGCCGGCTTTGGCGAGTGCATATCGGGTAGCCGGGATAGGAGCAGACAGCATGCGGATTGGGTCTTCACCGCGCACTGACAGGTGATGAATGCGAGCCCGAGGCTTGAGGCCATACTGCTCAACGGCAGCTTCGGAAGCAACGAGCATGGCTGCTGCCCCATCAGAGATTTGCGAGGCCAGCGCAGCCGTGATCCGACCGCCTTCTGTTAAAGGTGCAAGCGAGCGAATCTTTTCTAGGTTTGGCTCACGGGGGCCTTCGTCTTGAGTGATCTCACCAAAGGGCGTGATCTGCGAATCAAAGCGACCTTCTGCTCGGGCAAGAATCGCTCGCTCATGGGACTGCACGGCAAAGGCTTCCATCTGCTCACGCGTGATATCAAAATCAGTCGCGATCATTTCAGCACCGTAAAACTGATCAACAGGCAAGTCGCCATAGCGCTTCACCCAACCCTCAGAACCAGAGAACGGGTCCTCAAACCCAAACTCTTGGCCAACGAGCATGGCCGAAGAGATTGGAATTGCAGACATGTTCTGCACCCCTCCGGCAACTACCAAATCTTGGGTACCAGACATCACGCCCTGAGCAGCAAAGTGAATCGCCTGCTGCGAGGATCCGCACTGACGATCAACGGTGGTTCCGGGGACTTCCTCGGGCAGTCCAGCGGCAAGCCAGCAGGTGCGTGCAATGTCACCTGATTGCGATCCAATGGTGTCGAGACAACCAAAGACCACATCTTCAACGAGAGCAGGGTCGATCCCGGTTCGCTCCATCAGAGCGTTCAGCACGTGTGCTCCAAGGTCAGCGGAGTGAACCTGCGACAGGCCACCACCTCGGCGCCCAACTGGTGTGCGAACAGTGTCGATGATGTATGCCTCAGCCATGAGATGCGCCTCCGTAAGAATCGTGGGGTACTAACGCATGACCGTGTTTGGTCGAAGCGGTAGCTGTGTCGAGAAATCCTGTTCCTCGCGTTACTACCGTAGTAGCGGCAGCGAACATGCAACACTTCTTGCATGACCTCTTGGCGCGCCGATCAGTTCGACCTGCTCCCTCAGTCCGTTCAGGAGTTGTGGTCTCATTACGGCACATGGCCGAATAAGACCTACTTCCCCAATGTGGTGGGCATCGAGGTAGAAGAACTTCGTCGCGACTACGCCAGGATGCGCCTTCCGTGGCGCGAAGAACTCAATCAGCCACAAGGCCTGATGCATGCTGGGGCCATAGCTACGCTGATCGACACGGTTGTGGTGCCGGCAATCGGCACTGCCTACAACGACCCGCGTTCGTTCTCTACCATCGAGATGTCGGTTCGCTACCTTGACACGGTGCGCCAAGAAGACCTCGTGGCAGAGGGTTGGGTCACCAAGAGGGGCCGCAAAGTGGTGTTCTGTGAGGTTGAGGTTCGCACTGCCACCGCTGTCAAAGTTGCAACGGGCCACTTGTTGTACATCGTCTCGGATCCACCCGCTGCCGAGTAAGCAGTCGCTAGGTATCCGTCGCTAGGCACGTGTTTCTACGTACTAGGCGCTAGCTGAGTTCGACCCTCATCGCACTGATCCAACAAGTGACAGTACGAGCACCACCTGCCCGGAACTGTGCCAGCCGATTCTGGATTGGCCAGTAACCCAATCATCTCAACGGTTCGATCCGCTGCGAGTTCCAACAAGTCTTGAGTCACGGGAATCGGTTGCATCAACCCCGTAGCCGGCGAACCTACGGTGACTCGCACGGGCGCGTGTTTGGCACCAAGGGTTCGAACCAGCGCAGTGAATCCTGCCCGCAGTCGGTCCCCGGGGCCAGGAACGGCATCGCTAAGAATCAGAAGTTTTTCGCCTGTTGCAACGCCACCAAGTACCGCGTCCACTGAAGCGGAAAGCTGAACGAGTCGGCCCGGGACATTCCACTTGGGTTTTTGCGAGGGCTCAGCCCACTTCACTCGAGCATCGCGACCAACAAGGCGAAGTGCTGACTCGGCCCAGGTAATCGCTGCAGCAGCAACAGCGGCCTGCCCGGCTCGATCCAGACTGTCTACCCAGTCTCGCAGCGAGGCTGGCCAGTTCGTTGGGTCTGCCATGACCTGTTGAACAGCCGCAGAAACCAACATGGGTTGCGAAGTGCCCGCACTATTCGCGAGTTCCCGCACTGCCAACAGGCCAACCCGTCGACGGGTCATCGCCACACTGTCGCGGTAATCGCTCTGCGGACCGGCGAGCTTGCGAGGGCAGCGCTCAGTCACCCGAAATGCATCAACAACGAAGCCCTCCGCGAAGTAGTTGGGACGGACCCCGGGCTCCACTCGGTACTGCTCCCCCAGTAGCTGCTCAACAGAATCGCATACGCGCTCAGTCATCTTGCGGGCAAGCGCTTGTCGCCCCTCACGAGTGCTGGTTTCAATCTCGCTCGTCACCAGTCGCGCTCCGGATCGAACTCGGTGTCGAACTCCAGATCGCCCTCCGACCTAGGCGGAGCGCTCGGGTCGACTCGGCTACTCGGACAGACTGCGTTGTCTGGGCACCACCCACACCAAGGACCCGAGGATTCTTGAGGGGTTCTTCCGCAAAGTAACTCTGCCCAGCGCAACATGGCTTGCTCTAAACGCGTGGCCGCCGACTCAAGAAGGCCCTCGCTGACTGCCACTGCAGCAAGGTCTGACCCCGGGTACCAACGAGCAACTGCGCCAGGAGCTAGGCCATCGCGCAGCGCTAACAACAGGCCGTACAAGTAGGCCTCTGCCTGATGTGCTGCCACGGGCTTTCCTGACTTCACCTCGACAATCACCCCCGGCACACCTGCATTCGGGCCCCCTAGCTCTACATCGATGATTCCCGAACAGACCACAGCCCCGTCAGCGAAAACTGCTGCGGCCTTGGACTGGGTCCTTGGAACCCAGGCCGGATCGATCCCCGACCAAGCATCAGAGACCTGCGCCGCTAATGGATCAATCAGCGCTGCACTGGCCTCGGGGCCGAGCGCCTCGAGAGCCGCAATCGCCGAGTCCTCTGCTTCTGCCTCGAGCATTGAAACACATGTCTGCACCGGCTCGAGGACGCGTCCGGCCACAAGTTGATGGCAGACAAATCGATCAAGTGCCAACCCCCGCAACATCGACTCAGTTATCTCTTGCTCTGCATGATCTTTCTGCGCCGCAGCGAGTGCTTTTCGTTCACAGCAATCAAGATCTGCAAGCCGCGACTTGGGGACCCGGATTGGCAGTTGCTCGGGAGCTGTACCCCTCACTAGCGCCGCTGCTTGGCGGGCCGTGACCTCAAGTTGTTCGCGCAGTTGCTCAATGAATGTCTCGGGTACCTCGGG
>WLJI01000061.1 GCA_009701845.1 Actinomycetota bacterium | reverse complement strand
TTGCCAATACCACCACAACGAACTCCACACCCAACACTGGACAATCACCACCAACAACAACCAAATCTTCACCTTCTGGAACAACAACACCTGCCTCGGAACAACCACCACCGCAACCACAACAGCCAACACAGCCAACACAGCCAACACAGCCATCCCACACCTCCAACAACAACACCCCAAAAACATCCCCCACCCACCCAAACCACCACCACACATCAACCCCGACACACCCAAATCAACCACCCGCGGCCAAAAACTCACCCCCTACGCCGCCGACGTCTACCTCGCCGGCCTCCTCACCAACCTCATCAGCGCATAACCGCACGCCTCATAGCGGCTAGGGGCACCGAGTAACTATGTGCGTGACCATGTACACCGTCAGTTCGCTGGTTCAGTAGAGTTCAGTGTTCTGTAGCGAGGTTCCTTTGGGGGAATCCTGCACTGCCTGGTGAACCAGTCACCTAGTGAACTTGTGCCGAGGAGGCGCTCGAAGTGCTCTTTCCAACGATGACGTTCGCGTTGTTCTTCGTCGTTGTCCTCGGAGTGAGCTGGAAGCTGAACGATCGACCCACAGACTGGAAACTGTTTGTGCTGGGCGCCAGCTATGTGTTCTACGGCTGGGCTGATTGGCGTTTCTGTTTTCTGCTCGCTGGATCAACTATTGGCAACTGGGTACTTGCCCAAGCAGTCTTCCGTTCCCGCAACGACATCAACCGCAAGCGGTGGATGCTCTGTGCAGTCGGACTCAACCTGATTGTCCTAGGGTTCTTTAAGTACTACGGGTTCTTTGTGGAGTCAGCTTTGGGTGTGCTCGAGCCACTCGGCCTTGCTGCTACGCCAATGCTCATCAAAGTAGCCCTTCCCGTTGGGGTGTCGTTCTTTACGTTCTGCGCAATTAGCTACGTTGTCGATGTTTTCCGCCGCCATCACGACACTGTGAAACTGCTGGACTTCGCCGTCTATCTCTCGTTCTTTCCGCACCTTGTTGCAGGCCCGATCGTCCGAGTGTCAGAGTTTGTCCCGCAGATAACGCACCGCCCCAGCGGACAGTCAGTCGATGTGACCCGCGCTGCTCGACTGATCTGCCGAGGCATGTTTAAGAAGGTAGTGATCGCTAACTTCTTGGCCACTGCCATCGTCGACCCGCTCTTTGTGGCACCCGGGCAATTTCGAAACTGGGAACTTCTCGTTGGCGCCTGGGCATATGCAGTTCAGATCTACGCCGACTTCTCTGGCTACACCGACATTGCCATCGGTATTGCGCTCCTTATGGGCGTGAAATTCCCAGACAACTTCGATCAGCCTTACTCAGCTCGAAGTATCCAAGATTTCTGGCGGCGCTGGCATATGACGCTGTCTCGATGGCTACGCGACTATCTCTACATCCCGCTCGGTGGAAACCGCGGTGGACCAAACGCTGAGTACAGGAATTTGTTTCTTACGATGCTCTTGGGCGGACTCTGGCACGGCGCTAGTTGGACCTTCATTATTTGGGGCGCCTACCACGGTATGGGGCTGGTGCTAGAACGCCGACATGCTGTTCAAGTAGAAGCAAGGTTGGCTTCAGCTGACACTCCTGAATTGCGACTAGCTGATGACTCTGACGAGTCAGCGAACCCAGAGGAGACACAGGTGATGCAGCGAGCAACGCCTAGCGTTGTCTCCACAGAAACAATGAACCCTTGGCTGGCTCGCCTCTTGGTCTTTCACTTTGTGGTGGTGGGTTGGATCTTCTTCCGCTCGACTTCAGTCACCGGAGCACTTGAGTACTTCTGGAGCTTGATCACCAATTGGGGAGTCGGCAGTTTGGTCACCCCGCTGGTTTTGCTGGCAATCTTTGTGGGCATGATCGGACAGTTCATCCCTCGCCGAATCGGCGACGCTCTTGAGTACCGAGTCTCTCAACTCCCTCCGATCGTTATGGCTGTGGGTATTGGAGTCTTCCTTCTGGTGATCAACCTGCTTGGCCCGCAGGGTGTCGCCCCGTTCATCTACTTCGACTTCTGATGAACCAGCCCCGACCAAACAAGCCCAGATCAAACCAGCCCCGCCGTCGGACTCGCCGAGTTCGGCGAACCCAATCTGCAGAGACAGTCTGGAAGGGCCTAGTTATCTCTCTCATTGTTTTTGTGGTTCTTGCCTCGGGCAACATGGTGGCCTCGGCCGAGGGAATGCCGCTGGGCTGGCAGCGATCAGTTGCTGTTGCCACCTCTGGAGTGATCGATCGACTCACGAACCTAGTTTCACTGAACCGCCCGTACGACTGGGCTGCTCAGCAACTTGGTGTTGAGCAAAAGAACGCAGACTTTGAGTTCCCCGTTGTCGCCGATGCTGACCCCGAGCCATCGGTAACCACCACCACGCTTCCTCCAGTGCGAGTACCCACTGCTGCAGCTCCGCTCAACGTGGTCGTTGCGGGGGACTCCACGGCAAAAGCACTGGGAGACATGTTGAAATCCGCGGTAACAGAGATTCCGGAATTGAGCATCACAAACTACGGCAAGGTATCTACTGGTCTAGCCCGATCGGACTACTTCAACTGGGGCGCAAGGATGCAAGAGATCGTTGCAACCGATGCTCCAGAGGTGACCCTGTTTATGGTGGGCGCCAACGATGGGCAATCCATCCTTGAAGGCGACGGAACAGTAGTTGCCCAATACGGTTCAGCAGAGTGGGAAGAGCAGTACCGCTCGCGCATAGCGGGAATCATGGACCTCAACCAAGGAAACGGCCGTCGCTTGATCTGGGTAGGCGAACCCAATGTTGGAAATCCTGCGATTCAAGAGGCAGTGCAAACAGGGAACCGAATTGCCCAAGAAGAGGCCAAGAGTCGTCCTTGGGTGTCGTACTTTGATGTTGCCACCCTTGTCGCTGGACCGGATGGCGGCTTTGCCGACTACATCACCTTGCCTGACGGAAGTACCGCACGCTGTTACGCAGGTGACGGCGTACACCTCAGTGTGAAATGCATGAACCGAGTGATGGAGAACCTCGTACCAACCCTGACGGGAATGTACGAATCGGCTGGAGGCTCTTCGACCACTACGACTGCAGCTGCTACAGCGACCACAACTACTGCAAAGCCCAAAAACTAGGGCTCCTACAGCAGGCTCTGCAGTAACGCTTCGTGAAACCAGATAGCGCACATCGCTCCGAGCGCGAGCGCTGGACCAAACGCAAACCGGCTGTCTTTGCGAGTCAGCAGAGCCACAACGCCCATCAGTAACCCGAACAGACTTCCGAACAGCAGTCCATAGATGGGCAACAGCGGATGGAGCCAAGCCAGAAACATGCCCAAAAGCAGCGCCATGCGAACATCGCCAAAGCCAAGCTTGCTGGGAGCAACGAGCCAAAGAAGGAAGAACAACAAAAACGCACCTGCCGCTCCGCCTAGTGCAAAGAGAATCTGAGATGGGTCACCGATCGCAACCGACACGATGCTGATGAGTACCAACCCAACCGAGGCCCCCAACCAAGGCATCCAATAGGGGATCAGCCAGATACGCAGATCGACCACAGAGATTGCCGCCAAAATCAGAACCAGCCAGAGATAGGGCAGAGCAACCCAACTGGAGTTCAGCTGGGTCCAAGTCAGAATAAGTGCAGCCGGAACCCCAAGCTGAAGCAGCGGAACTGTCCACGGAAATCTTTTGCCACAGTCGGGACAACCTCGAATCCAACTCAGCACGGGAATCGTGTCGGCTGTGCTGCAGACATGACGGCACTGTGGGCACATGGCGTGTCGGTACACCGCCCGAATCAGAACTGGCGGGGTTGTAGCTGTTCCATCCTCGGTGGCAACATCGCGCGGGGTGAGCGGCCTGTGCTCTTTGAACCTGTGCAGCGGCAGAGTCATCAGCCAGGCAATAACTAGCCCAACTAGGCCTAGCGCAGCTAACCCCAGCGAACCTAACCCCAGCCCAGTGAGATTCATCAGGCCTCGAGCAACTCTATGGCGAGCGCTTTTGCTGCCGATCGGTCAAGTTTCTGTGCCGGAGTCAAGGGCAAGGCCTCTGCGATGACCACTAGGTCAGGAAGCTTGTATTTTGCAATGAGCTGGCTGCCGTGCTCCCGAAGCTCTTCCAGAGTCGGAGGTCGCTGCTGCTGCGAGACACAGATCATTGCGAGGCCGAGTTCTCCCAAAATCTCATCCGGGTACGGAACCACGGCTGCTGCTTCAACAGAGGGATGTTCAAGCAGCGCCGCTTCAACCTCGGCGGGAAACACGTTGTAGCCACCGCGGATGTACATCTCGCTTTGTCGGCCAGCCAACATGACTCGACCAGCGCTATCCATGTGGGCAAGGTCGCCCGTGCGCAACCAGCGATCTTTTGTGAGCGAGCGTTCGGTTGCCTTCTCGTCGTTCCAATAACGCTGCATCACTGCTGCTGATCTCAGCTGAAGTTCGCCAACTTCTCCGACAGGTAGCTGCTGATCTTCAGAGTCAGCAATGCGTACTTCAACCCCGGGTCGGGCCATGCCGACTGTTTGAACATCATCTTCCGCTGGCTCATCAAAGGCAGTAGCTATGCCTACTCCACCGGATTCTGTCGAGGAGTAACGGATCGAATACCCAGCAGCAAAGCGTCGCCTAGCCTCACGGACCAAGGCCGGGGGAGAGGCGGCACCCCCAGCAATGATTGCAGTGACGCAACTCAGGTCGAGCGAGTCCATCAGCGGCGATCGCAGCATCAGCGCAAGCTGCGGAGCCACCACCCCAAGGGTCGAGATGCGATGTTGGGCTACCAGTCGCAGAGCCTCATCTGCTCTCCATCGCGCCATGACGTGCAGTGTGTTCCCCATTCGCAGATACCAGGGCAGCTTGGTGGACATCCCAACATGGGCAAACTGAGTCGAGGCCAACATGGGTGACCCGCCGCCCCAGACCTGATCGGCATGCGGGCCAAGATCGATGCTCTGAATTGCCCGAAGTTGTGAGTTGCAAAAAACTGCGGCCTTGGGTTGACCAGTAGTTCCAGAGGTGAAACAGATCACTGCCTCTGCGTCATTCTCGGCAGTGGCCGCCGCCCGATTCTTGAGAAAGTCACTGCTCGGTAGTTCAATGCTCGGTAGTTCAATGCTCGGTAGTTCAATGCTGCGCGAACCGGGTTGCAGCGTCGCAATTTCTGAGCGCAGTGGTAGCCCGTCAATGAGGTCCGGGTCTGTAAGAGTCAGGCGCGGGCGCAACAGTTTGATCAGAGTGGATCGCTCCGGGACCGACAATGTCGGACTAATGCCTGCAAAAACTGCTCCTAGTCGGGAAACGGCTACTGCGGCCACAACCCAGTCGCCTCCGGATGGAAGCAACAGAGCAACGCGGTCTCCGACTGTTACTCCTCGCTGCGCAAGCGAGGCCGCTAGTGCATCAGCGTGGCGATCGAGTTCCTCGTAGGTCAAGACGCCGTCGGCTGCGACCACCACTGCTCGGTCGCCAAAGCGTAGGCCTGCCTCACGGGCGATCTCACTGAGCACGGCTCTGATGGTAGGCCACGGGGTCCCAATCACAGCGTCTCACGCTCCAGAGCACAGCGTCTCCCGCTAAGGTCCACCCACTATGGAGCCGAATCCTGAGTCCATTTTGCTAACTGGCCGCACTGCACTTGTTACTGGTGCTGCTCGCGGTATCGGTCGGGCTACTGCGCTTGCACTTGCTCGCTTTGGAGCTGATGTTGCGGTCTGTGACCGTCTTGGTGAGGAGCTCGAGCAGACGGTGGCCGAGATCAAAGCTCTTGGTCGTCTTGCTCCGAGTGCCGTGCTTGACGTGCGCGACACCGACGCTGTTCACAGCTGGATCACCGAACTGAGCGACGAGTGGGATCACCTTGAGATTCTGGTCAATAACGCTGGTGGTGGCTTTCACTCTCCCGTGATGGAGGTGAATGCAAAGGGGCAAGCTGCCCTGATTGCCGAAAACTTCACTCAAGTGGTCGACGTAACTCGTTGTTGCGTCCCGCTCCTTGCTGCAGGAGCAATCGGACCACAGGGGTTTGGTGGCGCTTCAATTATCAACATCACTTCAGTCGAAGCTCATCGGGCAGGGCCTGGATTTGGCATCTATTCGGCGATGAAGGCCGCAGTTGCCAACATGACTCAAACCTTGGCTTTAGAACTTGCGACGCAGAAAATTAGAGTGAATGCGATTGCCCCAGACATGATCCCAACCCCGGGCGATGGATTTCTCACTCAGGAGTCTGAAGCGTTGAGTGGGACCACATGGGCACAGACCCCTTGGCCAGAGACTGGCCACGCGGGCGATGTGGCCTCTGCCGCGGTGTGGCTTGCTGGGCCGATGAGCAAGTTCGTAACTGGCACCACCGTGCATGTGGATGGCGGAACTTTGGCCTCGTCTGGCTGGAAGCGGCCTCTTGATGGCGGGCCCTGGGTTCTCTAATTCGCTCGCCGCGTCTACTATCTGACGACCCGTCAGATCTCTGATCGGGACGAAGAGAACTAGACAGGAGCATTCATGGAGTCGGCTGCACCCGGCGCGCCACTGGCGGGCCTTCGAGTTATCGAGTTTTCCCTGCTCGGCCCTGGCGCCGTTGGACTTCACCTTGCAGATTTAGGTGCTGATGTCATCAAGGTTGAGTCACCTCAGGGTGACTACATCCGGCAAATGACGTGGCCGATTATTGAAGACTCCTCGCTCTTGCATTGGCATATCCACCGCGGCAAGCGCTCGCTCACTTTGGACTTGCGAACAGAAGAGGCCAAGGACGTCTTCCGCGATCTTGTTCGTGATGCTGATGTTGTGATCGAGGCAATGCGGCCCGGTGCCTTGGCAAAGCGTGGACTTGGTTTTGAGGACCTTCGAGAGATCAACCCGCGGATTGTGTTTTGCACCATCTCGGGTTACGGCATGACAGGCCCCTATGCGAACCTTCCTAGTCACGGGATTGCGTATGACACATGGGCGGGCCTTGTGAAGCCGGGCTACACCGAGGATGGTTACCCCTTTATTCCCGAGCACCCCTCCGTTGGGATTCACGCTGGGCCATTGTTCGCAGCATTTGGAGTGTTAGCCGGAGTGATTCGGGCCCGAGAAACTGGCCAAGGCTGCTTCTTAGAGGTTGCCCAGTCGGATGCTTCTGCTGCGATGGACTGGTTGCGTAGTGAGACGTTCAAGGCCTACGAACGCCCAGAGTCTGAGGTGACCGGAAACAAGGCAGACAACTACGAACGCCGAGCTCCCGGAACTGCTGGCATGACCACAGGCGTTCGCTATCAGATCTACGAGTCCTCTGACTCGCACATTTTGTTTATGGCATCTGAGCAAGAGTTCTGGAAGAACTTCTGTGCCGGTGTTGATCGCATGGACTTGTTTGAGAAATGGCCAGGATCAAAGTTTGGTGATCACGCACGAGACAACACCGAGTTGAGAAAGATTCTGGCCGAGATCTTTAAGACCAAAACTACTGCCGAGTGGGTGATCTGGTCTGGGGAGCACAACACCACCATTGCGCCGGTGAACACTCCCGAGACTCTGGCTCAGGACCCGCAGTTCTTAGACCGGTTGGGGTTCATGTCGCATGAGACTCACGGCGCCGACATGATTCCGTACCCTGTAAAGTTCATAGGCGAAGAACCAGTCGATCCCACGCCCGCACCAACCGCAGGCCAGCACAACGACGAAGTCCTTGAAGAGGTGCTCGGTTACACAGCAGAGCAGGTGGCTTCTTTGCGTGAGGCCGGAGCATTAGGAGAAGGTAGATGACTGAAGCACCGGGACTTGCAGAAGAAGGGTCCCGTGTAGATCTTCAGTACCGCACGATTCCTGACTTGCTCAGGGCAGTAGCCCAAGAGCGTTCCGATTCAGAGGTTGTGGTGGATCACTCATGTGACCCTGTCATGCGGATGACCTACGAGGAGTTGTTGCAACGGGTCAACCAATTAGCAGCAGCGCTCATCAGCGAGGGAGTGCAACCGGGTGACCGGGTTGCGATCTGGGCACCGAATTGCTGGGAGTGGATTGTTGCCCTCTTGGGCCTGCAGACCGCCGGCGCAGTCTTGGTCCCGCTCAACACTCGGTACAAGGGGATGGAAGCAGCAGATATTTTGCGGCGCAGTCATTCCCGGATGCTTTTTACTGTCGAGGGGTTTCTTGGCAACGAGTACGTCACCATGTTGCGCACAGCGGCAGAGGCCGAGGATTTGCCGGACCTCAAGAGGATCGTCCTTCTGCGCGAGGCCGGCCAAAATCCGGACCAAACCTGCACGTTGGATGCGTTCATTGCAGAACATGCAGTTACTGCTGATCAAAACGCTGTGACAGAGCGGGTTGCCTCGCTTTCTGGTCAGGATTTGTCTGACCTGTTGTTTACCTCGGGGACCACTGGTCAACCCAAGGGCGTCATGTTGACCCATGCTCAGACGCTTCGTGCATTTGGCGACTGGGCAGACATTGTTGGTCTGAAAGACACAGACCGCTACTTAGTCATTAACCCTTTCTTTCATGCCTTTGGCTACAAGGCGGGCATCATTGCCTCACTGATTGCTGGCACCACGCTTGTGCCCGTGGCTGTTTTTGATCTTGATGTTGTGCTTGATCTCATCGAGGCCGAAAGCATCACTGTGCTTCCTGGCCCACCAACGATTTATCAGGGCCTGCTGAATCACCCAGGGTTTGATCCCAAGCGGACTACCTCGCTTCGCCTTGCCGTGACTGGGGCCGCAGTGGTGCCCGTGGAACTTGTTGAGGCCATGAGAGACATCCTTGGCTTTGGCACAGTCGTCACGGCCTATGGCATGACCGAGGCCTCTGGTATTGCTACGACATGTCGCCGAGAAGACTCCGCAGCGCTGATCGCTGGCACTTCAGGGCGCGCCTACCCTGGCGTAGAGGTTCGAGTAGTCGACTCAAGCGATGAAGAGTTGCCTGCTTCTGAGCCGGGCGAGGTGATCGTTCGCGGGTACAACGTCATGAGCGGCTATTTCGAAGATCCTGAAAAGACCGCCGAAGCCATCGACTCCGAAGGCTGGTTTCATACCGGCGATGTTGGAGTGATGGATGCCGATGGCTACTTGCGCATCACGGACCGCATCAAAGACATGTTCATCGTTGGTGGGTTCAATGCGTACCCCGCAGAGATTGAGCGACTCTTGTTGCTGCATCCCGATGTGGCTCAGGTCGCCGTGATTGGTGTTCCTGATGAACGCCTAGGTGAGGTCGGCTATGCCTTTGTTTTGGCAACGAGTGGAACCAAGCCAGACTCAATGCAGATCATTGCTTGGGCCAAAGAGAACATGGCCAATTTCAAGGCGCCAAAATATGTCGAGGTGGTTGACGAGTTGCCGCTCAATGCCAGTGGCAAGGTGTTGAAGTTTGAATTGCGCGACCGCGCGCTTGGCTCACTTAAGTCTTAGGAGCAGTAAGTATGAAGTTTTGTCATGGTCTTATAGGCGCTCCTCCGAAAGATTGGAACCGACTAGCGCGGGCCTGCGAGGCAGCAGGATTTGATTCAGTCGCAGTATCAGATCATGTGCTGTTTCCCGAGACGCTCGAATCCAAATACCCCTATACGCCAGACGGCACACCGATGTTTAGCCCCGACGAGGACTGGCCAGATGCCTGGGTGGCCATTGCCTCGATGGCGGCAGTGACCACCACGTTGCGCTTTATTACCAACGTGTTTGTGCTGCCCTCTCGTAACCCGTTTCTTGCAGCGAAGTCCATTGGCACAGCCGCGTACCTGTCTGAAGGCCGCGTTGGATTAGGGGTAGGCGCCGGATGGATGCGAGAGGAGTTTGATCTTCTCGAACAGCCCTTTGCCAAGCGAGGCAAGCGGATGGAAGAGATGATTCAGGTGATGAAGGCACTCTGGACGGGTGAGATGGTTGAACACCACGGCGAGTTTTATGATTTTCCTCCTGTGCAGATGCGTCCATGCCCGCCGACTCAGGTGCCAATTTATGTTGGTGGTCACTCCGATATTGCGTTCCGCCGTGCCGCCACGATCGGAGATGGTTGGCTTGGTGTGCACTATTCGCCAGAAGAGTTGCTGAACTACTGCGCCGTGTTGCAACAGGCCCGTGAAGACGCGGGAACTGCGGATCGCCCCTTCGAAATCATTGCGTCACCCATGGCAGCGCCGAAAGCTGACTTACTTGAGGAACTAGCGGCGGCTGGAGTGACTTCCATTTTGACCTCGTCTTGGATCTCTGGCGGGATGACCGCACCAGAGGTGAGCCGCGCCGAAGAGATGATTGCTGCATACGGCGAGCGCTTTATTCACTGACCGCTCAAGCCAACTGACAAGATGGGGCTGTGACTACCGAACCGCGTGATGTTGGCCCGATCGAGGGACGCGAGGTTCCACAGACGCAGGCTGAATTTAGCCAAGAAATGCAACAGTTCCGCCAAGGCCGTAGCAAGGGTCGCCCTAATTCGCGACCGCTGCCGAGTTGGGTTGAACGGCTTGCTTGGATTCTTGATAGCGCCTTTCGTGTGCCGGGAACTACTGATCGCCGAGTCGGGATAGACGGTCTGCTCACCCTGGTTCCAGTTGTCGGGGACGCTGCTGGGGTAGCTCTGTCTATGGCCGTAGTCCTAGCCGGGGTTGCCGCCGGTGTGAGCATTCCAACGCTGCTGCGGATGCTGATCAATGTGGGTATTGAGGCCACGATCGGTCTGATTCCCTTTGCTGGTGCACTTTTTGACATGGTCTACAAGGCCAATATTCGCAACTTGATTTTAATGGAGCGAGACCTAGCCGACCGACGGGCTACTCGGCGGTCATCGCTAGCGGTGCTGGCGCTGATGGTTGGTGTGATCTTTCTCGGATTGCTCATGACGGTTTTGGCTTGGTTCGCTGCTATCGCGCTTTTGGTTTGGTTTTTCTCTCGACTCTTCTAGCTTGTAGGCCGTGACTACCGCCGCGGAGCCTTCAGAAAATCCTGATCTTCGCGCCGTTGATGGCCGGGTTCCGGGCCGTCGCGGCATGGCCACCCGACAACGGCTCTTGCAATGCACGAGCGACTTGCTCGAGACGACCTCGTATCGTGATCTCAAAGTCGTTGACATTGCTCGTGAGGCGGGCACGTCTCCGGCCACGTTCTATCAGTACTTCCCTGATGCAGAATCTGCGCTGTTGGCACTCGCTGACCGCCTAGTAGGCGAAGGCGGTCAGCGACTGATCCAGCCCCTGAGGTCTGCTGATTGGCAAGGAAGCAACGCCTATCTCGCTTGCGAGGCCGTCGCTGATGCCTTT
This sequence comes from Actinomycetota bacterium, assembly GCA_009701845.1. GTDB lineage: Bacteria > Actinomycetota > Acidimicrobiia > Acidimicrobiales > Microtrichaceae > IMCC26207. Next base: position 3,490 of record WLJI01000061.1, on the reverse strand, counting down.
TTGGATTTTTGGGCCGATCACTCAGCTTTGATGGCAGTTATTGACCTAGCTGCACTTGAGGGGGATCAACGCTTTCGCGATTGCCGAATTCAACTGTTGAATACTTTTACGGTGGCCGCCACCGAGGTGCTGACGCGTCAACGAGATGCCGGTTTTGCTGCAGCAGAGGTTGACCCAGAGGCAACTGCAGTGGTGTTGGTATCGATGCTGTCTCATGTTGCTGCTCATCAGTTGGGAATTACTCAGGCCGGGGTGTCTCTAGAACACCTTCGAGATGCAATGGCTCGGGTGATGTACAACAGCCCGCTAGGCAAAACTGACACATTTGGGACTACAATCTGACGGGTCGTCAGATTTCAAGTTCGGAGACAAAACCATGGATTTCGAGTTCTCAGAAGATCAGCAAGCTTTCAACAAAGAGGTCATTTCATTTTGCGATGATCACGACACCATCGACATCTTCGATGTGACCCGTGAAAACATGGCGCAAATTGTTGACACTCCCGAGCGCCGGGCCTTTATGAAAGAAGTAGGCCATAAAGGTTGGCTCGGCATTACTTGGCCAACGGAGTACGGCGGCCAAGAGGGCGAAGGCGTCTACGAGTACATCCTGAACGAAGAGCTAGCTGGTCGTGGCGGCCCGCAGATCGGCAAGGGCGTTGGCATCATTGGCAAGACGCTCATCGCTCACGGTTCTGACTTCTTGAAGGACATGTTCCTTCCCATGATTTTGGAAAACGACGTTGAGTTTGCCGTTGGGTATTCCGAGCCAAACGCCGGTTCTGACGCTGCCTCGATGCGAATGAAAGGTGTGCCACACACCAACTCCGAGGGCAAGACCGGTTGGCTAGTGAATGGTCAAAAGACTTGGACCACTTCGGCGCATTTTGCCGAGTGGTACTGGTGCGGGGTCCGCACCGACCAAGACAATAAGCATCTTGGGATTTCACTCATGCTGATCCCTCTCGATGACCCGGGGATCACCATCAATGGCATCTGGACCATGGGCGATGAACGCACGAACGAGGTCTGGCTCGACAACGTGTTTGTTCCCGACGAGTTTGTGGTGGGCGAGGTCAATTACGGCTTTAAGTACATCTCTCAAGCGCTCGACCTTGAACGCTTCACGATGTTTACCTATGCGCCTATCAAGCAGCGCCTCGACCTGCTGACGGAGTATGTGCGAACCACCATGCGCGATGGCGAGCCGCTCAAGAACGACCCAGTTATTCGATCCCGTATGGCTGTACTTCACACCGAAGCTGAAGTTGCTCGGGTGATGGGACTCAAGTTTGTTGCCGAGGCAGTCAAGGTCGAAGCACTCGTGCGTGCCGGTAAGGAATACCAGCCGCCAACAGTGATTGCCTCTGAGTACAAGCTCTTTGCTACGGAGTTGTCACGACGACTCGCAGATGCATCTATGGATATCGGCGGCCCTGGAACTCAGCTTCGCGTAAAGACCGAAGATGCCCCCATGGCTGGAAGGTCAGAGTCCACCTATCGATACACCGTGATCGACACCATCGGCGGCGGCTCGTCAGAAATCCAGAAGAACATCATCGCCCGTCGTGGTCTTGGCCTGCCCAAAAACTTCTGAGCAACGTGAGCCAACCAGCGTTGCAGAATATCCGCGTGCTTGACCTTGCTTCTGTTGGTCCAGGAGCGCGCGCTTCTCGAACCTTGGCCGATTACGGCGCAGAAGTCATCAAGATTGGCGCCGTGCCGCGTGCTGGGGCAGTACAAATTGTGCCCCCGTATTACGCATACTCGGGTAATCGCAATATGAAGCGTGCGATGTTTGACCTCAAAGCCGAGGCTGGCCGCGAGGCATTTCTGCAGCTTGCAGATACAGCCGATGTGATTATCGAATCCTTCAGGCCCGGAGTCGTTGACCGCCTAGGGATTGGTTACGGCGCTGTGAGTGAGCGCAACAAAGGCATGGTCTATTGCTCAACAAGCGGATTTGGGCAAACCGGGCCGCGTTCTCAGTGGGCCGGCCACGACATCAATTACTTGGCCACGAGCGGGTTTTTAGATTGCACGGGCCGCCAGGCAGACGGCCGGCCAGCATTGCCAGGTGCCACGGTGGCCGATATTGCCGCAGGTGGAATGCAAGCGAGTATGGCGATCATGGCTGCGCTCTTGGGCCGAGCAAGCTCGGGTATGGGTAGCTATCTTGACGTCTCGATAGCCGATGGTGCCTTTGCACTCATGTCGCTTTATGTAGATGAGTACCTTGCGACGGGAACGGAGCCCGGCCCGGGTCACTACATCTTGACTGGCCGTTACGCATGCTATGAGATTTATACCTGCGCTGATGGCAAACACATTTCGGTGGGTGCCATCGAGGGGCAGTTCTGGCGAAACTTGTGCGAGTTGTTAGAACTCGCCGAATTTTCTGACGCCCAACTTGATGACGCTGTGCAGGATCAGATTCGCGCTGCGCTAGCGCAGCGTTTTGCCACTCGCACTAGGGATGAATGGGTGGCGCTCCTTGGCGCTGCCAATACCTGCGTCGCACCTGTGAATACGGTGGCCGAGGCCGTAGCCGATGAGCAGTATGTCGCCCGAGGCCTGATCGCCGATGCCGTTTCAGACACTGCGGGAGCCTTTCACCAAAGTGCCCCGACCTGGGCTGGCACGGTCGCCCCAGATGGCCCGTATCGGATTCGAGACGGCGAAGTGAGCGACACCACCGAGCTCTTAGAGCTTCTTGGAATGAGCGCAGCCGAGATTTCTCAACTTGAACAATCTGGAGCTATCGCATGACTGAAAGCAACCTGATCGATCTTCCTGAGGCAGTGACATCTCTGATTGGTCTCTCGCAGTATCTGCAGACTGCAACCTTTGATGTTGAAAACAGCTATGCCTACAACACGCTTGCCGCTACTCAGAATGCAAACCCACTTTTTTGGGATGATGAGGTCGCCCAGGAGTTAACTGCCGGACGCATCCTTCCCCCGACCACCCTCTCGCTCTGGATGCGCCCGCATTATTGGGAGCCTGGTGCAGATGGCGAGCAGGTGGCTCTGCAGGTGCACTTTGACCTCAAGAAGGTCTTTGATCTGCCCGAGGCTGTCATGACCGATAATACGATCATCTTTTACGAACCGGTTCGGTCCGGCGATCGCATTAGTAACTCACAGGTGCTCAAGTCAGTCTCCGGTCCAAAGACCACCAAGTTGGGTTCGGGAAGATTCTGGGTGATTGATGTTGAGTTCAAAAACCAGCGTGATGAGTTGGTAGGAATCGAGTCCTATACGGGTTTTGGCTATCGGCGCAGTACCGAAGGAGCATCATCATGAGTGCTGATGCTCGACTGCTCTTCACCCAGGTTTTCACTGGTGACTCATTGCCAGAGTTGGCTATCGACGTGACTCCGACCACCGTGGTTCTTGGCGCACTCGCTAGTCGTGACTGGCGACCAATGCATCATGATTACAAGTTCGCAACCGAGCGAAACGGTGTTGCAGACATCTTTTTGAATACG